>CAMAQF010000009.1 GCA_945860265.1 Emticicia agri
GTTACGGCAAATGTTGGAAAACTTAAAAAATGTAGCTTAAAAAGTTTTTGGAGATATTTGCCTTGACAACTTTGCTAAATGTCGCATCGAGCAAATTTGTCAAGGCTTCTTATGTTTATTCAGAAAGGCTAAATCTCACGTTTAATCCACCAGTCGTAGTTGTACGAGGGAATGAAAAATTAGTTACAAAAGGACGATTTACCAGATGGTCAATGTAGAAATTCATTAAGATTCTTTTATTTATTTGATAGGATATCCTTGGCCCTAATTGGAAATTATAATTTCCTTGTGTTGGCTGTGGGTCGCCATCGAGTCTTCTCTGAATTCCTTTAATATCTCTCAGTGTAAGATTAAATTGTACGTTTAAATCATTTTTTAGTGTGATTACCGATCCATCCCTACCTCTAAATGGCAATTTTACACCATTTTTCTTGAAACCAAAATTAAATACAAAATCATCACTCGAATACTCAGCAATTTGTGAATTTGATAAATTAAGCGATGCTCTACGTTCTTTATTATATTCAAATTTGCCAGAAATCTTACTTTTGCTTACAAATTGGATACCGATAAATGGAGCAAATTTTTCATCAATTGTAATCGTGCTCATCACAAATACTGGAATAAATTGGCCCAATGAATTGAGTGCATCAGTTGATGGAAGTGGATAGCCTTTTTGTGCCAAATTGATGGCAATATCAGTTTTATTATACTCTAAAGACGAAGTGTAGTTACCTACGTTGAAGTTTGAGGTATAAGAATGATTGATTGTGATTGAGCTAAAAATACGCTTGAAAGGCTCTAAATTTGCCAAGCCGCCATAATCAATTCGCCAGTTTGGAAGTGGTAAATTGATTTTTCTATTATTGGGATTGAAAGGATTAAATCCAATTCTTGCACGGTCTGCTTTGCCGCTATAAGCAGCAAAAAAGGCTGGAATCAGAATATCTTGTGAGTTTTTGTTATAGTATTTTTTTCCATCTACTACAACCTGATTTTCAACAATTTGCTTACGGTATTTTATCATATTATCAAAAATTTTGTATTGATAATTACTTCCACTATCGGTGCTCATGCGTTGAAATGCCGTTCTGAATCCCCAAAACGACATTCCGTAGTTTCCATTTCTCACAGGACTTTTCGAACTGTAACTACCATTAGGATCTGTGGTATAATATTCTTGATATGTATCGCCACGGCTCATGTTTCCATTAATCTGAATTCTTAAATCTTTGCTTGGCTCGATGGTAGTGCGATAACTAAATTTCTTTTGTCGAGTTTGGGTAAATGGTTGGGTTTGCTCTGTTGTTCGAGATAACCACCCTTTATAGCCAGCTTTTTCTTGAAAAAATGGGTCTTGTTTGCCCATGACAAAACCTAAACCTGGAGCGGAATCATTGTCACTCAAACCAAAAAATCTTGGGGTAGGCATGAAACCGGGTAAAATTGAAGTTTCGGTGATTGAGTAATCATAGTCAATTCCACGAACGCTCATCAATAATCGAGTGAATGTTTTTGCCAGATTACTGGTCGAAACTTCAATGTTTTCATCGTCTCCTGGGTTACGAGTAAAACGTTTTTTTACTGGGTTTGTACTATTTGCAAATCGAAGATATTTGGCTTTGTTATAAAGTTTTACAAAGTCAACTTTTCCACGCACACCTTTATCTCGTCCATTACGAATTGTATTACCAAAGGGAATATTAAATTCGTCAAGTATATTAAAGGAAACTGCTTGATAGTTAAATTGATTGTTATACTTGGCATCGGCCGTCATCCAATCTAGCAAGAAAAATTTATCAAGTGGTAAACGATAGGTAAATCGCATTTCCTGACTGAAGTTTTTTGCACGACCGAATCTCTTTAGATTTGTAAGAAGGGAATCGGTTTTTCTCTTTGTGTTCAAATCTCCTTGTGGCTCGTCAATTAGGGCATTAATTGATGCTGAATAATTCAACAAAATACTTTTCGTCAAATTCCATTGTAAATCATACATTCGGTTCATCAAGAAGTATTTTTCAAACATTGGAATAATACCAGTTGTTGTCAAATCGGAATTGCGTAACTGAGTTTTGGAAAAACTTCTATCAAAGTCAGTTCTGAACGCCATAACCGTTGGTAATGGCGAGAAATTTAGGTCTTTTAACCAATACAAGAAAGGGCGGTCAAGCGTTTTTTTACTTTTAAAAGGTTCCCAATTAATTTGTTTTGGTTGAAATTGGTAGGTAAAGCCACCTTTATATTGATTCAGTGCATATTCATCAATCAATATATTGCTTCTACTTACATTGTTTTGAGCGTAAGTAAAAGTGAAATTTTCGATATCATAAAAGTGAGATATTGCTCCTTCTTTTGTCTTAATTTTACGCACATTTGAGAAGTTAAAACCTCTACGAGTATTGTCATCAACCACAAGTGTACGGTATTTTTCTCGTTGATTTTGGTCGGCAATATTTGCTAAAGCAACCTCCAAAGGCATATCGGGGTCAAGTGGATTGAAGTGAGGCTTTACCGTTTGATTATCATAGTTGATAAAGAATGGTATTTTCAAACCCCATTTTTCAGGCATTAATTTATCTAGTTCGATGTTTGAAGCTATGCCAATTCCAGTACCATTATCTCTAGCTCTTTCTGATATTTTATCTTGCACACCTCCGAAACCGTAACCTTTATAATTACCATTAATAGTTACGGTAGCCAAATCGGCTAATTTGATATTTGCTGCCAACATAGCGGCATCTCCCGAAGTTTGGTCGAATCCAAAAGCACGAAGTTCATTCATCCAAACCAAAAAGGTATTAGCGGATTCATCCACTGATTTTTGATTTCTAACTCCTAGCATAATAGTTAAAACTGTACTTAAATCAGGATTTCCTAAAACTGAAATCTTAAATTTATTGTCTTCTGTTGGTTTAGAGTATAGGACCGATATATTTTTTGCTATTCGATTTCTTTCTCCTTTTAAAGCGACAAGTTCTTGTAGAGCAATATCTATTGCATTTTCGTCTGGCCAAATATCAGTCTCATTAATTGCTCCTTTTCGAGTCATTTTGAGCTGAGGAATCTCAATTTCGTAGTAATTTTCGATTAAATCCGTTCCAATTCTGATAAACGCTCCACCAACTTCTTTTTCAGTATCATCATCATTTTCTGCATGAATAAATAAACGTAAACGTTTGTAATTAAGCATATCCACACGAGTGTTTTTGAAAACAGCTCTTGAGTCGCCATCACGTAGGTTGGTCACTCCGAGTGAGATTGATTGCTCATTGAATTTGATATTGAACTGTTGTTGCGTTACGTCTTGGTCCCGAATAAAACCTGGTGGCACCACGTATGGAGTTTTTCCATCTTTTACATTACAGTTTTGCCCATCATCTGAGCAACCATTTTCTTCGATACTTACCACACCGACTTTAAATTTAGCGTCATAAGGCTCAGGAACTTCGGTAAGACCAGCATTGCTAAGGTTTTTATCATAAGCACGATAACTGTTCGATTCGAGCTGAAGCGATGCAAAACGTAATACAACAGGTTCTTCAAAGTCGGTTAAAACAGTACGCATGAAACGTATTGATTTGAAACCATTAATATCTCCAAACTTACGAGTAAATTGTTTGACAGGAACTCTGAAAAGATACCAGGTTGCTTCTGTGCCTGGGACAGTCACTTTATCGACAATAAACCCTTGTCCAACTTCCATTTTGGTAGGGCGGAGGTCAATTTCATATTCGTAGAAATTTTCCACGTCATTCACAGTATTATCTGCATTAATATCTTCTTTATCAGGTGTTACCGAATTTGCAGGAGTAGCTACATCATTGGATTGCGTATTGCTTTGCGGTGAATTGTTTTCTACCCCCAGATAATTTTTGAAACGTTGTAAAAGGTTTTTATTTTGAGCATCATATTCCTCATCTATAAAAAA
Organism: Emticicia agri; assembly: GCA_945860265.1. Taxonomy (GTDB): domain Bacteria; phylum Bacteroidota; class Bacteroidia; order Cytophagales; family Spirosomataceae; genus Emticicia; species Emticicia agri_A. The sequence goes on from CAMAQF010000009.1 coordinate 3,929, forward strand.
CTTGAAATCATCTCCAGAAGGGTCTTTTGCAATTTCTTCATAAACTTTTGTGCTTACTTTTCCTTTTATGTCTTCTAAATAACGTTTGATGTGCGGAAAATTCTTTTCTTCTGTATTTGAAAGTCCATCCAAACCAACATCTTGTTTTTCTCTCGAACCAGTTTGATTATCAAAAGCGTCGGTTATAAATTGAACACTTGGAGCTTTTCCCCAACGAGTTGTGACTGGCTGTGAAGAAGATCCTCCACTTGGTAAAAGCCCATTTTCAAAATTATTTCTACTATCGGGAATAAAATCTTCTGATACATCGCCCAAATGAAATAATAGTTTTCCACCTTTTGTGTTTCGTTTATTGCCGTTTAGTGAACCATCGCGAACAATATCAACGAATGGATTAAGCATCCAGAAAGTTAGGTATTCAGTATTAGCATTTTCAAAATCATTATCCGCTGTTATTCCACGCATGACAGATCCAAAATTGTTTTTAGGATCTGGTAAAAAACCAGTTTCTTTATCCAAGTTTGTATTATAGTTATAGAGTCCTCTTTCAGAGGGAAAATAACTAATGTCGAGGATATTTAGTGGAATAGACGAGTTGAAAGCAGGCAACGAACGACCGGTAAAAATTTGATTCGGTGAATAAGCTTTTTCGTAGAGGTTATTATTGGCATCAGCGGTTACATTGTCAGGAAGAACCCCTGCTCCAAAACCACCACTAAAATAAGTAGTTTGGTCAACTGTATAAACAGAAATTTTTGCTCTTCGATAATTGTAATCATAATTTACTGCACTGCCTTGAAACGATTCGGGCGTAGAACCTGGCCTCCAACGAGTGGGCTGGCGTGTAAGGTCATTGATGTTTCGAGTCGATTCAAAATCATCAATCATGGCATTGCCACCAATTCTTTTGTCATTTACGGCAGGAATTAATTTGGCATATTCGGCAGTCAATTGAATTGAAGACATTTCTTTGGTTTGAATCAAAGGAAGAGCGTCAAGCATTCTCGTCAAGAAACGTGAGTCTCTTCTTATATTGACATCAATACCAATTATTGTATTATTAACAGGTTCTTGACCGATGGCAACCCTAGTCAAGAAACCTGGGGTGCTTTCTCGCAGCGTCATAGCGGTTGCTCCTATATGAATGTCTTTGTTGAGGTTATAATCGAGCCTTGTACCAAGCATAATTCTACGCTGAGTATTGAATAAATCAGGCTTTTCCCACTCAATACGAATCTGACGAGCAGAATTTAAAATACTCTGATTAGTGATTCTGATTTTACCAAGTTGTGGCTCAATAGTATAATCTGCACCTTCTTGGAGTTGTACACCACCCGCAAAAATTCTAACAGATTGTCCCGAAGATCCTAGAGGAAGTGAAATTTCTGAGGCATTACTTGCCTGTAAACTACCTCTGATGAAAAATTTGTTTTTAGTCGTAACTTGCTGAGCATCAGCCAAAGTTGCATCGTACAATTCGTTAAAAACATATTTCTCTCGCAGTATTTGTTCATCAACATCAAACTTGTCTTTAAGTGTTTTACCGAATGGCTCAAGAACAGGGAAAATCATTTTGCCCATTTTAGTATCAACTGTAACATCTTCCACAAAGTCAAAATTACCGTCACCATCAGGAAGTTGTGGGTCGTTGTTTGGGTTCAAACGGTCAAGGTTCATCACTCTTATGAGTGGAATATTCTGCAACTTACGTCCTTCTTGAAGGTTTGGTGTATCCATTCCAGTGCGGTCGTCTTTATAAATGATTCTCAACTGAAATCCTTGTTTGCCAACTCCAGGTGTACCGAGTGAATAAATATTTTTCATCATCAAATTCCACATTGGATTGACGATTAATTTTGAAGGATTCTTGGGGTCAGGAATTTTTATACGATTACGAATGGTAGAAGATTTGATGAGTTTTAACATTATCGTCTCGTTTTCAGCACGAGATGCGTAGTCTTCTGTTAATTCTCCCACTTTATAGATTCGTCCATTGTACGTATATTCGTATGCCACTGCTAAAACTTCGTCATTTCGAAGCTCGGTTACCAATGAAATATAGCCCAATTCTGAATTGAATTTATATTCACGTTCTGTTAAACGTTTTGCACCTCTTAAAACCTCATAGTCAATTCCTTTTTTTAGCCCCAAACCTGCTAAAACTCCAGTACTATCTACTTTTCTAAAAATTTTATTTTTATCTAATTTGTCGTAAAGTGGCGTTGCTTTGTTATCAACTATATTATATTTTTCATTTGCATTTGGAAGTTCTCCTAAATCTGTAAATGCCGTTAGGTTTCGCATTGACTCAATATTGTTGGTTCGGTTAGTAACATAAACCTCCAAACGAGTAATTTTGACATTAGAAAGTACTAAAGGTAGGCTTACAAGCGATTTTTCGTAATTATCTCTAAAAAATTGAGCCAAAAAGAAGTGTCGGTTTTGTTCATAGTTATCACAACGCACTTCAAAAGTTCGACTTTGTTGACCTCCATTTAATACAATAGATTCGGTTCTGGAACGCTGTTGAGCCACAACCGCTGTCACATCCAATTTGCCAAATCTAAATGCAGCTTTTACACCCATCAGGTTCTGAACTCCAGGAATCAATTGACTTTTTACAGGCATACTGATGTTTCCACCTTCTACTTTTTGGAGTATATCTTCGGGCTGATTTTTGAAATTTAATTTTAATTGATTTTCAAAGTTAAAGGCAGCTTTTGTGTCAAGATTAGTTAAAACGCCTAATTTATCTCCAATTTTACCATTAAAATTGATATTTATTTGCTCATTAAAGTTGAAAAGCGTTTGTTTTCTTTGAATAAGTGGTAGGAAAGGATTATCAATAAATTGTTTTATTAGTTGGAAATCGAGTGTAACGAATCCATTAGGTTTGAGGTCAGGAAGACTTCCACCGAAAATTCGATCAACAATTGGATTTTTTTCTATTAAAGGTTTTAGTCCACGTCCACTTACTGCACTTTTGCCGTCTTGAAGATTTTCATAATCCCTTAAAATACTTCGGCGAACATTGGAGTTTTGAATACTCGAATATTCGTTGAATGTAAGTGCTTGGGGAAATTTGTAATCAATTCTTTTTCCTGCTTTTTCACTAATTGAGATTTCTTTTGCGTTAGGCGAAAGTTTGAAATCCGTAATAATATTTTTGGAATCCTTTAAATAAAAAGGAGATTGCGGAATTTTAGCTGCATAACGATTTAAATATCGGTCTTTCAAACGATAACTTGGTCGGCTTCCAGATCGAGAAAAAACCGTATCCTTCTCTGGTATCGCAAGTGAATCTATCTTTGGTTTTTCAATAGTAACGGTACTTTTCTTTAGAATTTGAGCATATAAGTCGTTGATACTTATCAACTCTAAGAAGCAAAAAAGTAATAGTAAAGTAATACGATTAAGTTGTAATAGCTGTCTGAACATACAGTTTTTAGGAAATTTCAAAAGGAGTATCAATAACTAAACGACTAAAACCTTGCCAATATTCTATAAAGACATATTTTTTAACTTGTTTTTTAGTTTTGAGTAAAATAATAACGATGGATATGTTTTTATGATTTACTATTAAGCGTTATTTTAATTAATGTTATTATCTTAGAGCTAGTTTAATAAGCTGTTCAACTGTAATATCATTGCCTTCACGCTTCAAAATTATATCAATGCTCTTCTCAGCTGTAGCTCTTGGTATTCCAAGCATAACCAAGGCCGCAAGCGATTCATTACGTACTTTAGCATTTTCAGAATTAAAGATATTTGGAGTAACTCCACTAATCAAATTATCTTTCTTTAATTTATCTTTCAGTTCAATAATGGCCCTTTGTGCAGTTTTGAGTCCAATTCCTTTGATACTTTGAATGGTTTTAACATCTTCACTCACCAGAGCTTGCTTGATTTCGGGAGAAGATAAAGATGAAAGCATGACCAACGCAGTACTTGGCCCAATGCCAGAAACGGTGGTAAGGTCTTCAAATAAAACTTTTTCTTCGACATCGTGAAAACCAAATAAAGTATGAGAATCCTCTCTGATAATCAGCAGTGTATGCAGTTTACAACGTTCGCCTGTATTGTGTAAAGCGGCATAAGTTTGTAAAGAAATTTTTACTTGGTATCCAATCCCGCTTACATCTATTATGACGTATGATGGGTCTTTATAGGCAAGTTTACCGTCGAGATATGCTATCATGTTTTTCGAATTTTTCGGGCGTATGCGATATGCCCCTTCGGCTATTATTTAATTATATTCAATCTTATACCTCCGCTCACCTGTGGATTGATGAAAAAAGGTGATGGTAATGCTTCTATATAAAGTCCTGCATCTACAAAAAGTGCCAATGGCTGATCAGGCATTTTTAGTTCAATACCCGCCGTTCCGCTTGGCCCGAGTGATATTTTTTTTGTGTGGTCAGTTTTTTGTCCCTTTAGAATATCTGCATAATGACTTCTATTATTTATTTGAGCCCCAAATCCGTAATAAACGTGAGCCCAATCTTTTCTGAAAATTTCAATTTGCCACAAATAATGCCCTTGAATCATTAAGCCCGCTGTTTTGTATTCCCCAGCATTGTAGCTTCTTTGGCGGTTATAAATAAAACCATACGTGCCAACATTTACATCAAATGCTTTATCTCCATTTTGGAAATATTTTCTTAGATTAAAACCAAGAGGTTCCCCAACTCTGAAACCTACTGCCCAATTGAAATCATTTTGTGCAAAAGTTTCGGAGTTTGCACCTAAGATTAAGATAGATATGCAAAAATAAAGTAGTTTTTTCATTGTTTTTTTCTTTAGTACGAATTTCAAGAATATCTCAAAAATATAAATACTGTTTATCAAACGAAAATTTATTAATTTTATTAAATAAAAAAGCGTCTGAATTTGCATTCGACGCTATTCATTTTGTTCTGATAAAATATTTTTATAATACCAAATCAGTGTTTACCAAAATATAATTTAATTCATTAATATCATCGGCATTGAGTTTCAAAGTTCCTTTTACAGTCACTCTGTCGTCGGTATTGAATCGTTTGGTTGATTTATTGAATTTGATTTGCACAACTGATTCTGGTCCTGCACCGCCGCAAAAGAAACATGAGCTATACGGATTAGCCGAAAGTACATAAACATTGGCATCAACATCTACTGGAATCATATAACCTGTCAGCATGATTTCTTTGTCTTTTAAGATAGCCACTTTCTGGCCAAATGTTGGATAGAGGATAAACATTGATTCTTCGGCACTCCATTTTTTCTTAAAAGTTACGTCACGAAGTGTTTCCCAAGTGATTTTGGTAGGCTCGTCAGCATAAGTAAAGGATAATAGTGATAAAGCGAAAAAGCCTAATATGATTTTTATGGTTAAATTTTTCATTTTATTGATTTTAAAAGTGTAAAGTTCTTGAAATAAAACATTTATTCGGTCGCCAATGTTTTAGAAATATTGATTCTGTAAATACCTATTGAAGGAAGGGCAGCAGCCAAAATCCCGACTAATAAGGCACCAACAAATAAATATAATTCGCCGGTTTGTAAATTAAATTGACTCACATCGAAATGAAATTTCTTGCTTAAAGCATTTGAAATCAAATAAATTCCAATTCTACTCAAAGCAATTCCTGAAATAAAACCAAGCAAAGATAAAATAATACCTTCTAATAACAACATCAAAAATAATCGAGTTCGGCTTGCACCCATAGAAAGCATCAAAGCCATTTCGTATTTTCGCTCTTTTAATGAGTTATACAGTGAAACAAATACGCTAATTCCTGAGATAAGCATTATTACAGCTGCCAAAAACTGCAAACCTTCAATGCCAATTCCTAATAATTCAAATAAACGATTGACTTCGATTGCCGGAACCGCCGCTTGTAATTTTGAATTTTGGTTGATATTACGCGGCATCGTCATCATACCCATCGGAGAGCGAAATTTGATGATTGCACTTGTTATTTCTCGCTTGACAGTACTATCACCCGCTTCATCTTCATGGTTTTCGTCTTTATGTTCGTGAATATTCCAAACACTATTTAAACTCGTCAAAATTAAATTATCAACGACCGAATTGTTATAATCTAAAATGCCGACCACTTTATAATTGATTTCTTCATGTTTTTCACCTTCTGAATCCAATCCGTGGGAACTGGCAAAAGTATCACCAACTTTCAAATTGGCGTTTTTAGCGGTTGACGCTCCTAAAACAACTTCTAAATTGCCTTTAAACATTTTTCCAGAAGCAATTTGTGTCTTAAAATGTTCAAAATACTTTTTGTTTGTACCAACTATTCTAAATCCTTGATAATTATCGCCAATTGAAAGTGGAATCATTTCTTTTACCAATGGGTTTTGAGCAATCGCCACTACATCGTCTAAAAAAACATTTCCCGTTGGATTGTCAATCTGATAAATCGATGATAATATCAATTGAAGCGGACTACCTTTTGCCCCAACTACTAAATCAATGCCACTGATGTTTTTGGCAAATTTATCCTGTAATTGTTTTCCTAAAAGCATCAACAAAGAAATCATGGCTATGCCAAGTGTCATTAATAAAATACACAAAAAACTATTGAGTTTTTTGTTGAGTATGTTTTTCCAACTTATTTTAAATAACATATTTTTGACGGGGTCTCCCTTGCGATTACGATTTACGAAACGGTAACCGAGCGTAGCCGAGGTTAAAGTGTAATAATATTTTTAAAATTATCTTTCAATCTTTGGTCGTGGGTTACAATTACTAAGGCCGCACCAATATTTTTTGATTGATTTTCAAGTAACTGTATTACTTTTTCACAGTTTTCGTCATCTAAATTAGAAGTTGGTTCATCGGCCAAAATCACATCTGGATTATTCATTAAGGCTCGTGCGATACTTACACGTTGTTGTTCACCGCCACTCAACAATGAGGTTTTTTTATCAAGAAGTTCACTTATCCCTAGATTCTGAGCCAGTTTTTGAGCTTGTGTTTTCGATTCCTTTTGGTCGGCAAGATAATTTGCTAATAATAAATTATCAATTACATTCAATGAACTTACAAAGTGTGGTTTTTGATAAACGATTCCAAGGTGATTAGCTCGCATTTGGCTTGCTTCTTTGGCCGTCAGCATTGCCAATTCTTTTCCTTTTATCTTTATCGAGCCAGAATTTGGTGTTAGAAGCAATGCAAGTAAATGTAGAAGCGTCGTTTTGCCTACTCCTGAATTTCCTAGGATTAGCAGAGTCTCACCTTTTTCGCAGCTGAATGAAGGAAAATTGAACGTCTTTTTGTTATCGTATGAAAAACTTAGTTCGGTGCAAGCAAGCATTGTATCGGTTTTTTAATTCATTGCTTCAAATATACTACATAACAGTCATTTAGTACAACAATATTTTCATTGAAACATCAAAAAATAGTCTTTTAGGCGTAGTTGTTATTGAAAAAAAATGGAATTGTTTTTATGTAAATTTTTGAACCATTTTTGTAAAAAAACAATTCTCTATAAAGTTAGTAGATTATTTGTTTAATTTTTAAACTAAATCAAATTATGTCACTTAGATTAGGAGATATTGCACCAGACTTTACTGCAGAAACCACGCAGGGAACAATTAATTTTCACGAATGGCTTGGTGATTCTTGGGGAATGTTATTTTCACATCCAGCTGATTTTACGCCAGTTTGTACAACTGAATTAGGAAAAACAGCACTTTTAAAAGATGATTTTGCCAAAAGAGCTGTGAAAGTAATAGCTGTTTCTGTTGACGATTTGGCTTCACATAGCAAATGGGTGCCGGATATTGAAGAAGTTAATGGTGTAAAAATAAACTTCCCAATTATCGCTGATGCCGAACGCAACGTAGCAACCTTGTATGATATGATTCATCCAAATGCTTCTGAAAAAGCAACGGTTCGTTCAGTATTCATTATTGGGCCAGATAAAAAAGTTAAATTAACTTTGACATATCCTGCATCAACTGGCCGTAATTTCACTGAATTGCTACGGGTAATTGATTCGCTTCAATTAACATCGAATTATCAAGTAGCTACCCCTGCTGATTGGATAGAAGGAGAAGATACTATTGTAATTCCATCAGTTTCGACTGAAGATGCAATTAAAAAATTCCCGAAAGGAGTTAGAGTAGTAAAGCCATATTTACGTTATACTCCACAACCAAATAAGTAAGATTTTGAATTGAAAGTAAAAGAAGTGTTACGCACCTTAAAGGTATGCAACACTTTTTTTATTTTTCTTTCAGGAAACTATCGAAATCATAACTTTTTGCCATTAAACACTTAATTCGTTTTAATCCTACTGCATTTTATTTACTTTTGTGTAATGCAACGCAATGTTTTCTACTATTTTAAGATTTGTAACTGCTATTGGGTTCAATGAAAAAGAAAATGAAATTGAGTCTTTGGAAAAGATTTCTGAAGCAGATTTTTTCCTTACGTGGGCTTTACGTTTCGATAGTTATTGTCTTGATCACTTTATATCCAGTATATGTAAATGATGGTCAAAGGTGGACTTATATTGAGAGTTTTGGAATTAAATTACCTTTACGATACACTATTCATGGAATTGATGTTTCTCACCATAACAATAAAATTGACTGGCATAGGGTAAAAAATAGCATCAAAGATAAAGTAGATATAAGTTTTTGCTTCATAAAAGCTACCGAAGGAGAAGATTTAAAAGACCAAGATTTTAGTAACAATTGGCGAGAAGCAAAGAAAACAGGCTTAATAAGAGGAGCATATCATTTTTATGTTCCTAGAGCAAATCCAGTTCAGCAAGCACAAAATTTTATAGAATCAGTAGAATTAGAAGAAGGCGATTTTGTGCCTGTGCTAGATTTTGAAATTCAAGGGACAAACAAGAATGTACGTGCCAATCTACTTGAAAATGTTAAGACCTTCATCAATATAATAGAAAACCATTTTGGTGTAAAACCTATAATTTATACCAACGGTCACATCTACAAAGAATATATTAAAGGAAATTTTGATAAATATCCATTATGGATTTCTAACTATAAAAGTCAAAAATTAAAAGGCTATGATAAAGTGCGCCTCATGTTATGGCAACACAGCACAACAGGAAAAGTCGACGGCATTCAAGGTGATGTCGATTTTAATGTTTTTGTTGCGTCAAAAAGTCATTTAGATGATATTTGTATAAAGTCTGAAAATTAGTTTTTGGGTAATTTGTGGACTTTTTATCGGTAATCTTCGACAAATCTTTTCAAATAACTAATTGACTAATAACCAATCAACCAATTTTTAGGTAACCAGTTCACAAGTAATAATCAAAGAAAATATGCTTAAATCGACTAATTTTACTCAAACATCTGCTTTTAAAAAACTTAAATCTCACCATCGTACTATTAGTAAAAAACACTTAAAAGAGTTATTTGTCGAGGACAAAAGTCGATTTAAGAAATTCTCAATCAAGTTTAATGATATTTTACTTGATTATTCAAAAAACAATATCAATCGCCGTACAATTGGTTATTTGACAGATTTGGCCAAAGAATGCGATTTGTCAGGTGCGATTGAACAAATGTTTACTGGTGAAAAAATTAATCAAACTGAAAATCGATCTGTGCTTCATGTTGCGTTGCGTAATCGCTCAAACACACCGATTTTGGTTGATGGCAAGGATGTAATGCCTGATGTAAATGAGGTTTTAGAAAAAATTAAAACCTTTTCTGGGAAAGTTATTTCTGGAGCATGGAAAGGTTATACCAACAAATCAATTACCGACATTGTAAACATTGGAATTGGCGGCTCTGATTTAGGTCCTGTAATGGTCACAGAGGCCTTGAAGGCATATATAAAGAAGACTACGGGCGGCGAACCGCTCAATATTCACTTTGTATCGAATGTTGATGGGACGCACATTGTGGAAACTTTGAAGAAAGTGAATCCTGAGACCACCTTATTTATGATTGCCTCAAAGACTTTCACAACGCAAGAAACGATGACTAATGCCCTTTCGGCACGTGATTGGTTTTTGCAAAGTGCAATGAATGAGGAGTTTGTGAAAAAACATTTTGTTGCGATTTCTACAAGTCAAAATTTAGTTGAGAAATTTGGAATCGATCCCGCTAATATGTTTGGTTTTTGGGATTGGGTAGGAGGGCGTTATTCCCTTTGGTCGGCAATTGGTTTATCAATCGCATGTACGATTGGGTACGAAAATTTTGAACAATTTTTGCTCGGAGCTCATGAAATGGATAAACATTTCCGCACTACTCCTTTCGAGAAAAACATCCCTGTTGTGTTAGCACTTTTAGGTATTTGGTATAATAATTTCTATGGTGCAGAATCTCAAGCAATTTTACCATATGACCAATATTTACATCGTTTTGCGGCATATTTCCAACAAGGTGATATGGAATCGAACGGTAAGTATATCGACCGAAATGGAAATAAAGTTGATTACCAAACTGGACCAATTATTTGGGGAGAACCAGGCACAAATGGCCAGCATGCCTTCTATCAATTGATTCATCAAGGTACGAAATTGATTCCTGCTGATTTCATTGCACCAGCAATTTCTCATAATCCACTAGGAGAGCATCATAAAATGTTATTATCAAATTTCTTTGCACAAACGGAGGCTTTGATGAATGGTAAAACTCGTGCAGAAGTAGATGCGGAATTAATAGGAAAATCTGAAGAAGAAAAAAATAAAATTGCACCATTTAAAGTTTTTGAAGGCAATCGACCAACCAATTCGATTTTGGTAAAAAAAGTAACTCCAAAAGTGCTTGGAAGTTTAATAGCAATGTACGAACACAAAATTTACGTTCAAGGTATCATTTGGAATGTATTTAGTTTCGACCAATGGGGAGTAGAACTTGGAAAACAATTGGCTAATAAAATTTATCCTGAATTGACTCATGGTAATGAAATAGAAAGCCACGATAGCTCAACAAATGCACTAATAAATCAATACAAAAAATGGAGAAAGTAACTTTTTGAAATTTTTGAATTTTTGCAAAAGGCTTCTCTATTGAGTAGCCTTTTTTTTGATTAATTCTATTTATTGACCGGTGTTTTATGTTACAAATGTAGTAATGTTGAATTATTAAATGTTTTTTTGAATATTTTAAAAGTATTTTAACCTTATTTTTAATTTTAAATAATCCTCTATTTATTATTAATTAATTGTATATCAGCCCATTATGAATCTTTTGTAGTTTTCATATTTTTTTGAAAAAATAAAAATTATGGAAATTATTAAAAAATAATGTCGTTTACATTTGGAAATTACAATTTCGCTTAATATCTTTGAAACACAAAGCAAATAAGCTTTCCTAATTAACTATAACACGTGCCCGAACGAAAGTTCAAACCTGAAGCCAAAAAAGTAAAGGTAATCAACTATTGAGAGAGGTGTTTTTCACTAATCAGTTTTACGCCTCTCTCTCAATAGCCCGAAGTAGATCAAAGATAATGGACTTACGTGCTTTTTTAAATACCCATTTTTTGGTGTCTCTTTTCATTTGCTTGGAAAGCCATAACTCTAACGCTTTTAATCACACAAATGATTATCCACTTGTTCCTTACGAAATAAAATTTGCTGATATAACTTTTCAACTCACTGACGTCACGAGGTATTTGGTTCAAACAGAACTAAAAAATATACAAGCCGACAAGGGCAATCTTCATCAACATCTAGATAAATTTAATCTGTTTTTACCTATAGTTGTACCAATTCTCAAAGAAAAATCTGTACCAGATGATTTTAAGTTTTTGATGATATACAATAAATACCAATCAAGCATTGAAACGTCAATTTCTCTCGAAAATGGTTTTTATTGGTGTTTTGATAAAGAAAAAGCTGATGACGTTGATTTAATTGTCAATGACCAATTTGATGAACGAAAGCATTTGATTTCTGCTACTAAAGGTGCAGCTATTTATTTCAAACGAAATCACATTTTATATAGAAATTGGGCTTCTACACTATTTTCCCATATTGCAGATAAGAAAATTTTAAATTTACTTGAAGTAAATAAAAAATGGGCCGAAAATCCTTATATATTATTGGATAGTCCAGCTTACTCCGCAATTTTACAGTTTTTAGCATACAAAATTGCTATAGAAAGAGAATTTCCGGCTTATAAACCAAGTATTCAAAAAATTATTTATGAGTATCCATATTGCAAAGGTAAAACACTTAGTAAAATCGCACTTGACTTAAAAGTTGAACCTGAAATCTTATTTGCGTATAATAAGTGGTTTAATTCTCCGAGGGTACCAGAATCTGATTGCAAAGTTTTGGTTGTTGTGCCTGCTGATAGATATAGTGAAATCAGAACTTTCGCCGAATTAACTAGAAAAATTGGACTACCTGCAAAGGATTTAGGTTTTCCGATTCTTAAAAGAGTGGAAAAGTTTGCTAAAGTAAAAAATAAAGGTGGCGTTTTCTATCTGATAAATGATAGAGAAGGTTTAATGGCCGATATGTGTGATTCACCTGTAACAATGGCCTACAAAGCAGGAATTTCGATTGAACGTTTTGTAGAATTCAATGATATGAAGGAAACTGATTTGTTGACAATCGGTCAGGTTTATTACATTCAACAAAAATTAGGCAAAGCAAGCGTGCCATTTCATGTGGTCAGAGAAGGGGAGACACTTTGGGATATTTCGCAATTATATGGTGTGCAACTTTCGAATTTGCTTGATTTTAATCGTTTCGAGACAGTTCAGCGTTTACAAAGAGGAAGAGTTATTTGGTTACAAGCCACTCGACCTAAAAATAAACCTATTGAATACATAGAAATGCCTGAAGAAATGGCCGAGGTTGAGAATATTATCGCGGCGGTGCGAATAGAAAATTCTAAAATAACCTACGCTAAACAAGATACAATTAACAATGTAGATGTAAAATCTTTACTAAAAGATAACGATTTATCATTTTTGACATTGAGTCAAGAAATTGAAAAGGAACAGCAGAAATTGGTTAATCTAAATGACCTGGCCACCAAAAAAGATTCACTAAACGAGGTTGATTTAACAACAGTTCAAACGATTCAGGAAATTGGTAAAGTAATTCAGCAAGCTCCAGTTTTGAACAAAAATGAAGCAGCTCTGGTGAAAAGTGAATTTCCAAATGAAATTGATTTAGATTCTTTAGCTCTGCCTCAATATATTAAAAAAGAATATTCTTCTAATAAAAGTATACTGAATAGTGTTGATAGTCAACAAGTTAGTTCAAGTGATGCACAAGATGAAAAGGGAATTATAACTATCAATAAGCAAAATTCAACTAAAATTAAGCTAAATTCAAAGGAAGTAGGAGTTAGAGAAGAAGACAAATTGTTTTTGAAACATACGATAAAAAAAGGAGAAACTCTTTTTAGAATTGCAGTCAGTTATAATGTTTCAGTATCTGAATTGTGGTCTTGGAATAATTTGAAAAGTACCATTGTTGAGCAAGGTACAGTGCTAAAAATTAAACAATAAAACAGTATAATTCTTCCATTAGCTCAAACTAGATTCTTCCTTTAGAAAATACTTATTTTATTTACAGCCACACTGAAACTTAATTTCTTCACCTTTTTTAAGATTGAAATAATCTCAAAATCATTACTTCAAAATAAAACTTGAAAAATTAAAATAAGAAACAACCCAAGATACTGGGTAAAATTATTTTAAGACGTATTTATATTTAATTTTGAAATTCTAAATTCCATTAATAAGTTGTTATGCAAATAAAAACTAAGCTTTTGCAATCGAAATATTTGTGACAGGTACTTTTTTATAGTTAAGTGCAAAACGAGCTACAAATGCCAATGTACACCAACGGCCATAATCATATGGCATACCAAATGTAAAGTTTTGCATAAAAGTTGCTAAAAAGAAATATGCTAGCATCAGCGTAAAGTCACAGGTGGGATTAAAGATTTCTTTCCATATCCATCGTAATATAATGATATGAAGTGTAGCAAATATAGAAAAACCGATTATTCCCAAATCATGGAACATTTCAATGAACGGTGAATCGACATAATATTCTTGATAACCATGACCGAAAATAATAAGAAACCAGTTGCCATTTTCTACGTTTTTGGAGAGGTTTGTGAAAACTTTAGTGATATTTATAACTCTTGTTGAGGCAGAATCATCAATAACAGATTTTACTTTTGCAACTGAATCAGAATCAGTAAAAAAGGTGGTAATTATTTTTCCGAGTCTTTCACCAATAATATCAACCGCTACCAAAAAATAGCCTTTATAATGGGCATTATTCCACAATGAATATCCAATATAAGCCAAAACCAAAAAAATAATAAATCCTCGCCAGCCCATTAACCATTTTAAACCTTTGTAAATATTGTTAACTTTAATGTTTGATATAAAATATATAAAAAAGAAAATTCCTGTGATAAGGACCATAGCCATGGCTTGACATAGACCTACAATAGCAATCAATAAAAGTACAGAACTCAAGATTGCAGCTCGCCATAAAATTCGTTTTTCACTTCTAAATAAAATTACTCCGGCGACAATGCCCATATATGCACTTTTTGCATATATATGTGGATTTCCCATCGAGGACATTCCGCCTTCATCACCAAAACTAATTGCAGCCCGCATGCCAAACATATAGGCGGGGTTTCGAATAGTATAATAAAGCAAACTGATGCCCCCTAAAGTACAAATAATCAATGTAAAATATAGAAATGTAGATTTGAGGCTGTTGATTGATGTTCCAGCAAAAATAAACATTGCGGTCAAAAACACAAGTTGATTTGCGACTTCAATTGGGGTATTTGTAAACCAGCCTCTATTAGGTGCATAGGCTGCTAGATATGATAATGCAATTATTGCGTAAAAAATACACATTAAATAACCTAAAATATTTGATTGGTAAAGTTTTTTAGGATTTAGTGGAAAGGCAATCAATAAACTTAAAATTGCAAACACTGCCGTAAATGCTGAGCTACCCCGGGCTAATTTTAGTCCGTCTCTTAGGAAATAGACGAGTGGTAAACCTCCAAAGAAAAAACTGAGACCTATACTTTGGCGATATTTATTGAATTTATTAAAGAGCCAATCTAGGTAAATAAACATTTTAATACTTTTTTTATGCAAATATACCTCTCTGTTTTGGTATTTTTAGTTTATTGTTCAAATTTTAACAATTTGAGCCTTAAAATTTCTTAATTTTGAATCTATTTACAGCATACTGATATTTTATACTCTTTATTCTTAAAAAATTCTTTTACCCGAAAACGCCCTCATTGAATGAAAATGCTCATAATACACCAGTTTTTCTGGGCTCATTATAAAGCAAAAATATATACTGAACTTCAAAAAGTTGTTGATAAACACCCAGAAGATGAACTTTTGGTACTTCAAACTGCATTGAATGAATTTACGAGAGCTAAAATCGGAAGTATTGATTACAGTATTCATCAGTATAACTTAAAAGTATTATTTGAAGACTTTTATGAAAATACAACTGTATGGCAGCGTGTAAAAGCCTCAATTTTTTGGGTTAATAAATTTAAACCAAACGTAATTAACTTGCCAGGGTATTATGAGCCTGCCATGAATATTGTACTTTTTTATTGTCGATTGAAGGGTATTATAGTTGTTATTTCCGCTGACTCTACCGAAGGGGATAATCCAAATATAGGATGGCGTGAAGCTTTAAAACGATTTGTGGTTTCAAAAGCACAAGGTTTTTTTTGTTATGGATCAAAATCTGCTGAGTATATTTTGAAACTAGGAATGAAACCTGAGCATATCTTAGTAGAAAATAATTCGGTTGATAACAAAAAAATATCCGATTTACATGCCGAAGCTTTAAAAACAAGAGAAATCGCTAAACATTCTTATCAACTGAGAAAATATAACTTTATCTATGTTGGAAGACTAATTGACGTAAAAAACTTGGATAATTTGTTGGCTGCTTATAAACCATTCGCTGTTTCGGATTGGGGATTAATCGTTTTAGGTGATGGAAGCCAAGAATCGAAATTGAAAAAGTATAAAAATGATAATAGTCTTGAAGGAATTTGTTTCATTGAAGGTCAACCTTGGTTTGATGTACCAAAGATTTTGGCTCTTGCCGATGTTTTTATTTTACCGAGTTACTCTGAACCCTGGGGTTTAGTTGTTAACGAAGCCATGGCTTGTGGACTTCCTGTGATTGTTTCTATTAAATGTGGCTCTGCATACGATGTCGTGAAGGAAGGTATAAATGGATATACATTTGACCCTTACAATATTGATGAACTTACATTTGTTTTTAAGAAATTTGTTGATAATCCTGAAAAAATTATACCTTTTGGTCAGCAATCGAAAGAAATTATCAAACGTTTTTCACCTGAAAATGTAGCACAAGAAATGTATGATGGTTTTAAAAAAGTAGTGTATGAAAATAAGTAGAGAAAATAATTTTGATCTGATTCGTCTCATTGCTGCTTTTCAGGTGTTGATTTGGCATGCTTCTGTTCATTTTAACTTATTTGAAAGACTTTATAATATTTTATTGGTAATTTATCATTTTCCTGGAGTTCCAATATTTTTTACAATTAGTGGCTTTTTAATAAGTTTTTCGTTGGAAAGGAATAATTTTAATTTAAAACAATATTTTAAGAATAGAAGTCTGAGGATTTATCCGGCTTTGTGGGTTTGTACAATTATAACGGCACTTTTACTAATTTTTTTTGATAAAGTAGGTAGTTCAAAAGACTTTTTTTTATGGTTTATTGCTCAAATTACTTTTTTTCAATTTTACGTCAGTAAATCTCTCAAAACTTGGGGATTAGGTCATCCAAATGGTAGTTTATGGAGTATCGCAGTCGAATTGCAGTTTTATTTTGTATTACCAATTATTTTGTATGTTATCAATCTTTTCAATAATAAATTTTTTATCAATTTATTATTACTTTTAGTTTTTTTTCTTTCGATTTTAATCAAGTATTTTGTAAATAATAATGTGTTTATATTACAAAATGAATTGTACTTTAAGTTGCTCAACAATACTGTTTTAATATACCTTCACTTCTTCTTGACAGGTATAGCAATTTACAAAAATTTTGAACCCTTATTACCATATTTAAAAGACAAAGCAATCATTTGGCTTGTGATTTATGCGGTTTACGTACTGATATTTAAGTTTTGGCTCAAAGTCTACGATAATAATTACGAAATTAGCTTTTTTGGGATTTTGGCTAATTCTATATTATCATTGCTTACGATTTCTTTTGCTTTTTCGTTTACTGATTTAAGCAAAAAGTTATTGCATGAAAACGATATTTCTTATGGAATTTATATTTATCACATGCCAATCTTAAATACAATGTTAAGTTTAGGGTACATGGGGAGTATCTGGAATTTACTAATTTTAGCAATTTTAACTTCAATTTTAGCTTTTCTCTCATGGAAATTAATCGAACAACGAATATTGAGATTGAAAACATAGCCAAAATCAATGGTCTTTTTTGAGTATTTTGGGTAAGTTGCTTTGAGTTTATTTCAAAATTATCAGTTGCTCTGTATATTGACCTTCCTGTGCAGCATTAATGATAGATTCTAAATAGCCATTGGGTAGTTTCCCACCTGGAATCCAAAAAGTATTTGCACCACTTTCATTTCCATAGGGTAATCTTAGATTCAGTTTCCTTGGTCTTCTGATGTCAATTCTTATAATTTCTGTATTTTGCCATGAACCAAAAGGAATACCTAATTCAGTTTCGACATAACATAAGTTTACCATTAGCTTTTTGAAGTAGGGTATTCATTTCTTTGGTACACATAACAAAAAGACCGTCTTCACGACCAAGAACAGCCCTGCCGTATTTCTCTAAAATATACTTGGGGGTAAGAAGTGATGCTCCAAGTCTGAAATTTCGCTTATGTCGATGGCGGTATCTCCATTTTAGGTAATGATCAGGATTTGGTCTATTTCCTTTTGAAATACTAATAATTTCATTTTTAGAATAACCTTTCTTAAAGGCTTTTGCCAAAAAATCAGTTGAATCATTCGGAAAGTAATAACTTTCAGAAAGCTGAAAATTGTAAGGCCATCTTATTTGCACTGGCCGAAAGAGTAGTAGAAAGGAATAGAATATAAAAAAGAAAAGATCTCATTTGAGGACGTAAAATTATAGGTAATTGTTATTATTTAATCGGCAACTATGTTTTTTATGGCTTTGATTATTGGGCGAGAAAAGTTCCTTCTTTAAAACTTCATGCAAATATTCGCCAGTAGCTTTGTTTCTTTCTTTATTTCATTGCAAATCTGTCTGAAAATATTAGACTTTAAATGGGTCTTTATTTTTTATAATAGCATCTTTGAAAGAATACCCCTAAATTAGCGAATATTTAGTTGGGGTTCTCGTCAAACAGTGATAATTTTAAGCATGAATTGGATAAAACCACTTACGATAGTCGAATTTGTCTTTATTGGCATATTTTTGTTGGTTTATTCCAGCTATTTTGTTCGCCTATATTTAGTGGCACGTCGATTAGGTACTACTGCTCGTTCGGTTATTATAAAATTTATTTTCAGAGGTATTTATTTAGGGCTTTGTATCTTGGGCTTGTTAGGGCCAAGTTTTGGTGTCAATGAAATTGAGTCTCAGGCGACTGGAAAAGACATTTTCTTCGTATTTGATTTATCTCGCTCTATGGATGCCATTGATATTGAGCCTTCTAGGTTAGAAAAATCTAAGTTTGAACTTATTAAAAATATAGATCAACTCAAATCCGACAGAATTGGAATAATTGTATTTTCGTTAGAGGCATATACCCATACTCCATTAACTTTCGACCGTGATGCCATTAGATTATTCATTCAAAAACTTAATACTGGCTTGTTTTTAAATAATGGTACTGATTTGAATGCGGCTTTTTGTTTAATTTTGAAAAAATTTCAATCAAGTTCAATATTGAATAATCGAAAAACCAAAGTTATCGTACTTATTTCTGACGGCGAAGATTTTGGCAAAATCGAACCAAACGTGATTTATGCACTTAGGCAAAATAAAATTAATTTGCTTACTCTTGGCGTAGGAACACCTCTAGGAGGGCAAATCAGAGAAGGTAATGATTATAAGAAAGATAAGAATGGGCAAGAGGTAGTTTCAAAATTGAATTCACCTTATCTAATCAATTTAACTAAAACGCTAAACGGCAAATATTTTCAACTGACAAATCAAGTAAATGGTGTTTCTGACCTTTTGAAAGAAGTTGACCGAGTTGAAAGTAATTGGATAGATACCCGAAAAATGACAGTTGCTAACAATAAATATTATTATCTTGTAATTTTGGCTTTATTTTTAATGATAATTGATATTTTATTTACAGTCCGTACAATCAAAATTTGATAATGAATATTTGGTTTTTTTATATAATTTTGTTGGTCCTCAATCTGCGTTCACTTACGAATGTTTCGCAAAGAAACGCTCTTAAAATCGAAGCAGGAACAGCATTTTATAAAAAAAACTATGAATTAGCAATTCAAAAATATGAAGAATTAGCTAATATTTCTTATAATTTTGAACCTGAAGCACGCTTAAATTTAGCACATTCATATTTTAATATGAAAAAAACTTCAAAAGCATTGGAGGAATATAAGAAATTGGTAAGTCTCAATAATGTTGTAATTTCCACTAATGCAATGATTCAAGTGGGTGTAATTGAAACCATGAAAGGTGATAGTAGTGGTGCTTTAGAGTTATTTAAGATTGCTTTGCAAAATGATAATGGAAATAAAGTAGCAAGGTATAATTATGAATTATTGAAAAAGAAATTGCCTCAATCTCCTCCCAAGAATAATAAAAGTCAGACGTCCGAAAGCCAAGCCAATAATGGCGGTGATACTGAGAAAACCGAAGAAAAGCGTGAGGAATTGGACTCAACTACACCCGAGAAAATGAGTATAGAGAAAGCTTTACAAATCTTGGAAGCAATGAAAACTACCGAGTTGCAATATGCACAGCAACGTAAGAAACAATCAATTAAGAAAGAGAAAATAGAAAAAGATTGGTGATAAAATCATTTTATTCTAAAAATTAAAAATTCGATATAATGACTCAAATTTCTGATGGTGGTGTTTTGCAATCCGCAATAAAAGAAACAAATTTTAATTTTGAAGGACAAACCGCCTTTTATCGTGGAAAAGTGCGTGATGTATATGATTTTGGAGATAAAGTTGTGATGGTAGCATCGGATAGAATTTCAGCATTTGATGTTGTTTTACCACATCCGATTCCATTTAAAGGACAAGTTTTGAATCAAATAGCTGCAAAATTTCTGAATGCAACCAAAGATATTGTTCCAAATTGGCTTTTAGCTGTTCCAGACCCAAATGTTTCGATTGGTGTTCGTTGCGAAACTTTTCCTGTCGAAATGGTTGTGCGTGCATATTTAGTGGGTCATGCCTGGCGTACATACAAAGATGGTTTGCGTACACTTTGTGGAGTTAAATTACCTGAAGGTTTAAAGGAAAATGATAAATTTTCAACTCCTATTATTACTCCTACAACTAAAGCCAATGAAGGCCACGATGAAGATATTTCTCGTGAGACTATTATTGCAAAAGGCGTAGTTTCCGAGGAAAAATACGTTCAACTTGAAAAATTTGCTTTGGCATTATTTCAAAAAGGTACAGAAATGGCCACTGAAAGAGGTTTGATTTTGGTTGATACAAAATATGAATTTGGAGAAAAGGATGGCGTAATTTATCTGATTGATGAAGTACATACGCCTGATTCTTCAAGATATTTTTTCATCGAAGGTTACGAAGAAAACTTAGCAGCAAACCTTCCACAGAAACAATTATCGAAGGAATTTGTTCGTGAATGGCTTATTGCTAATAAATTTCAAGGAAAAGATGGACAATCAGTACCAGAAATGACGGATGAAAAGGTACTGGAAATTTCAAACCGTTATATTGAGTTATACGAAAATGTTTCGGGAGAAAAATTTGTAGCTCAATCCGGAGAGGACGTTATTGGTAGAATTGAATCTAATATTAAATTATACTTTGGAATTTAAATAAAATTATTAAACGTTCATAAATGGATTAATTTATCATTCAAAAGCATGAAATATCCAAGAAGATTATCATCAGGAGCAAATAATACTGTAATTGTCTTATCGGATATGGAAGTTGCTAAATTGTTTACTGATGATACTCGCTCAGATATTGGTTCAGAAGCTGAAAAAATGAAATTTGCCAATATCATTAATGATTTGGTTGTAAAGTTTATTAGATTAGATTTTCAAGAAGATTTGCAGGCTGAAATGTTGGTAATGGAACGGCTAAAGCCTATTGAGTACCGTGCTTACGAAGTAGAAATTCGGGAACTTTGGTTTCAAGTTTTTGAATATAAATTAAAAGAAATCCATAAAGCAGGTTTCGTCCATCGTGACCTAAAACGACCATCAAATATTGGTGGTTTGACTTTTGACAATATTTTGTTGACTGATACTGGTTTACGCTTAATTGATGTTGGAATATCAGCTCTGAGTAGTCAAGTTGGAGGAAAAATTTTTGAAAAATATGTCGAAATAGAATTAAAAGAAATGGCTTCATTTAAAGAATATTTCTTGAATAGGTAAGAAAAATTCCTCTTTTAGATGAAAAGAGGAATTTTTTATTATTGGTTTAAAAATATTACGCTCCTGCATAAGCTGGTGAAATCATTGATACAGCTTTTGCCTCTAAAAGCGTTTCGCCCATCAAAAACTCATCAATTTTTCTGGCACATTCACGACCCTCTGAAATTGCCCATACAACCAAAGATTGGCCACGACGCATATCTCCAGCCGCAAAAACTTTAGGGTTTGTTGTTTGATAATTTGGTGCTTTTACATTCTTACGCTCGTCAACTTCAACGTCGAGTTGCTCTAATAAATCTTGTTGAGGATTCAAGAAACCTGCTGCAATTAAAGCTAATTCGCAAGCAATTTCCCGCTCATTCATTTCAACACGATTACCATTGAAAGTTGCTGCTTCTGAAATCAAGATTCCTTTCAAATTACCATTTTCGTCACCAATAAATTCTTTAACATTGATGCTAAATAAACGATCACATCCTTCTTCGTGCGAAGTAGACGTTCGTTTTGTTAAAGGCCAGTTTGGCCACGGAGTGGCCTCTGCACGTACTTGATAGAATGGCTGTTTTTTATCGTCAAGATTTGGCTCAGGCATTACTTCCACCTGTGTTATTGTTTTTGCTTTGTGTCGGTTCGATGTTCCAACGCAGTCTGAACCAGTATCTCCCCCACCAATCACAACAACATTTTTATCAGTGGCGAATAATTCGCCGTTTTGATATACTTCACCTTTGTGGTCATAGGAAACACTAATGCCTGAAACACGTTTGTTTTGTTGACTCAAAAACTCCATTGCTGGATAAATACCTTTAAATTCTTGACCTTTGATGTCAATCATGCGTGGAACTGTTGAGCCACCAGAAAGAATAATAGCATCAAAATCTCTTAATAAATCGTTAGATTTTACATTCACACCAACATTTGCGTTCGTTATGAAAGTAATTCCTTCTTCTTTCATTACCTCAACACGGCGACGAACAACCGATTTGTCCAATTTAAAGTCGGGAATTCCATAACGAACCAAACCACCAATCTCGTCAGCACGCTCGAAAACAGTTACTAAATGACCAGCTTTATTTAATTGAACCGCAGCCGCCATTCCAGCTGGACCAGAACCCACAATTGCAACTTGTTTTCCTGTACGTTTTTTTGGAATATTTGGTTTTACCCAACCATTAGCAAAAGCACGCTCAATGATTGATTTTTCGATATACTCGATAGCAACTGGTGGCTTATTGATACCCAATACACAAGATGATTCGCATGGTGCTGGACATATTCTGCCTGTAAATTCAGGGAAATTATTGGTAGAATTTAAAATCTGATAAGCATATTCCCAATTTTGTTCATAAACGGCATCATTAAATTCAGGGATAATATTACCAAGTGGACAACCATTATGGCAAAATGGTACTCCACAATCCATGCAACGAGCCGCTTGATTACGAGAATTCTCATCTTCGGCTGGCATTTCAACTTCATTATAATCCAAACGACGTTCTTCAACAGCACGTTTATTGGACAATTCTCTTTGAAATTCTAAGAAACCAGTAGGTTTTCCCATTGTTTTATAGTGATTTTGAATACTTCTTAAAAATTTGATTCCTCTCTATATTTTAGAGGGTATAGGGCTTAAGCCTTTAGTTTCTCAGCTTCTGTTTTTTTCTTTCTTTCTAACAAAACTCGTTTGTAGTCAGTAGGGAATACTTTTACAAAGTTTGATACTTCACTATTGAAATTAGCCAATATTCTTTCAGCTACTTCACTCTTCGTTTCTTTCGAATGTTTCTCGATGAATGCTTTTAACATTTCAGTATCATCAGTATCTGCAGTCTCTAAACTTACCATTTCTTTGTTACATTTTGCATCAAAAATTTTCTTTGGGTCATAAACGAAGGCAATGCCACCACTCATCCCTGCAGCAAAGTTGCGTCCAGTTTCGCCCAAGATAATAACTAAACCACCTGTCATATATTCCAAACCGTGGTCACCGATGCCTTCAACAACAACTTTAGCACCCGAATTTCTCACGCAGAAACGTTCGCCAGCGATACCATTAATATATGCTTCACCCGAAGTTGCACCATAAAATGCCACGTTTCCGATAATCATATTGTTTTCGGCTTTAAATGTCGCTTTTCTATCAGGATAAACAACTAATTCAGCACCACAAAGACCTTTACCGAAATAATCATTCGAATCTCCTTCAAGTTCTAGTTTTAAGCCCTTTGTCGAGAATGCACCAAATGATTGACCAGCCGTACCTCGGTATTTATAATGAATCGTTCCATAAGGCAATCCTGTTCCCTGATAAACTTTCGAGATTTCGTTAGAAGTCATTGCTCCAATCGAACGGTTCAAGTTATTTACCAAGTATTCTGCTTCAACTTCTGCTTTATTTAAAATTGCTGGTTGAGCGTCTTGTATCATCTGCCAGTCAAGCACTTGTGAAATACCGTGGTCTTGTTCTTCTTGTTTATATTGAGCAACATCGAAAGTTGTCGGTTCTTTGAAAAGAACACCAGAAAGGTCAATTTTCTTATATTTCCAGTGAGTAATATCAGTGCGTTTTTCTAGCATTTGCGATTGTCCAACCATTTCATTGATCGTACGGAAACCTAATTCAGCCATGATTTCACGCAATTCCATTGCTAAATAAGTAAACATATTTACAACGTGTTCAGGTTTTCCGCTGAACATCGCACGCAATTCTTTGTTTTGAGTCGCAACTCCAACTGGACAAGTATTTAAGTGACATTTACGCATCATGATACAGCCGACTGCTACTAATGCAGCAGTTGCAACACCAAATTCTTCGGCACCGAGTAAAGCCGCAACAGCAAGGTCTTTACCTGTACGCATCTGACCGTCAGCTTGTAAAACTATTCTACCACGTAATTTATTTTTCACCAATGTTTGGTGTGCTTCGGCTAGACCTAACTCCCATGGTAAGCCTGCATGACGCACCGATGATAGGGGAGAAGCACCCGTTCCACCGTCGTGTCCTGCAATTAAAACGACATCAGCATGAGCTTTCGTAACACCTGCAGCAATTGTGCCGACCCCTGCCTCTGAAACTAATTTTACTGAAATTCTGGCATCACGATTTGAGTTTTTTAAGTCATAAATCAATTGAGCCAAATCTTCAATCGAATAAATATCATGGTGTGGGGGTGGAGAAATCAAGCCAACACCTGGCGTACTGTGACGTACGCGACCAATCCAATCATCTACTTTATGGCCTGGAAGTTGTCCACCCTCACCGGGTTTCGCACCTTGTGCCATTTTGATTTGTAGTTCTTTAGCATTGGTCAAATAATGACTTGTTACACCAAAACGTCCAGAAGCTACTTGTTTGATTGATGAATTTAAATTATCACCATTTTTATCTTTTTCGTAACGAATTTCGTCTTCTCCTCCTTCACCCGAATTCGAGCTTCCACCAATGCGGTTCATAGCAATCGCTAAAGTAGTATGAGCTTCCCAAGAAATCGAACCGAATGACATCGCACCGGTGGCAAAACGCTTGAATATACTTTCGATAGGCTCAACTTCCTCTAAAGGAATTGAAGTTCCTTTTTTGAATTGAAGTAATCCACGCAGTGTTAATGCATCTTTACTTTGGTCGTTTATGAGTTTTGAATATTGCTTGAAAATTTGGTAACCTTTTTCCAAATCTTTTTCGCCAACTCGTCCTGATTGTTGTAATAAGTGAATCGACTGAGGATTGAACATGTGACGTTCGCCACGTTGTTTCCATTGATATATTCCACCAACTTCGAGTCTATTGATTGATTCTTGTGGAGTTTCAGGGAATGCTACACGGTGTCTTACGAATGCTTCTTTGGCTATTTCGTCCAAGCCCATACCGCTGATACGTGAGATTGTTCCCGTAAAATATTTATCAATAACTTGTTTGTTCAGACCAATACACTCAAATATTTGAGCTCCTTGATAAGATTGTAATGTAGAGATTCCCATTTTAGAAAATATCTTCAGCAATTCTTTATTAATCGCCTTTATATAGTTTTTATATAATGTATAATCATCATGCTCGCCTTCGATTAGGCCTTTTTTATTCATCCAAGTAAGTGTTTCAAATGCCATATAAGGGCAAATTCCTGAAGCACCATAACCAATTATGGTAGCAAAGTGGTGCGTTTCCCAAATATCACCAGCTTCAACCAAAATACCTGCTTTTCCACGGATACCTTTTCTTATGAGGTGATGATGAATTGCAGCGGTTGCCAACAACGAAGGAATCGGTGCGTGGTCAGTATCGATAGCACGGTCAGAAAGAATCAAAATTTCGAAACCGTCTTCGATGGCATCTTCAGCATACCGGCAAATTCTTTCCAAACCAAAAGCTAGTGCTTTTCCAATATCTTCGCTAGTTGAATTGAAGTAAGTATTGATGGTTTTTGCTTGGAAACCTTTGTAATCAACAAATCGAAGTTTATCGAACTCTTCAATCGTTAAGACTGGTTGATCAAGTTGCACCAAACGGCAATGAGCTGGTGACTCAGTTAGAATATTTTCGTTAGAACCCACAAACGAAATTAATGACATGATTGAACGTTCACGAATTGAGTCAATCGGTGGGTTGGTAACTTGGGCAAATAACTGCTTAAAATAATATGATAAATGTTGACTTTGGTCTGAAAGAATTGCTAAAGGAGTATCAACACCCATTGAACCAATGGCTTCCATGCCAGATTGTGCCATCGGTGCTAGAATCATACGTAAATCTTCGGAGGTATAACCAAACGTGATTTGACGTTTCAATAAAGTTTCTTCGCTGTAATGTTGATAAGGACGAATCGACTTAGGAAGAACCTCAGTTTTGATTTTGTATTCATCCAACCACTCTTGGTAAGGTTGACGTGAACAAATTTCAGCTTTTACTTCTTCATCAGGAATGATACGGCCTTGCTCCATATCAACCACAAACATCTTTCCAGGTTGTAAACGACCTTTTGAAACTACTTTTGCTTGGTCAATATCCAAAACTCCAGCTTCTGATGCCATTATAACTGTATCATCATCCAAAACCCAATAGCGGGACGGACGAAGACCATTTCTGTCAAGTGTTGCACCAACCATTTTTCCATCAGTAAATGATATCGAAGCTGGACCATCCCAAGGCTCCATTATGGCTGCATGGTATTCGTAAAATGCTTTTCTTTTCTCATCCATCGTATCGTTTCCGTCCCAAGCTTCTGGAACTAGCATCATCATTACGTGTGGTAATGAGCGACCCGATAAATAAAGTAATTCGATTACGTTATCAAGTTGAGCCGAATCTGAATTTCCTGCATCACAGATTGGCAAAATCAAGTCCATTTCTTCTTTGGTGAAAAATTTAGAAATGAATGATTTTTCTCCAGCTCGAATCCAGTTGACATTTCCTTTAACGGTGTTGATTTCACCATTGTGAGCAATAAATCGGAATGGCTGTGCCAATTTCCAAGAAGGGAAAGTATTGGTTGAAAAACGTGAGTGAATCACTGCAAAAGCAGAAGTTACAGCCTCATTATGCAAATCTGGAAAATAATATTTTAATTGCTCGGTGGTCAATTGCCCTTTATAGGAGATTGTTCTGCACGAAAGCGACGAGAAATAAAAATGTTCCTTAGCTCCAACTACAGCTTCGCGTATGATGCGAGAAGCATATTGGCGAAGAATATATAGTTTACGCTCAAAATCAATTTCTTCGGTAATATCAACTGGACGTTTGATAAACACCTGTTCAATGTTTGGTTCAACTGATGCCGATCCCTCTCCCAAAATGTCACCTTTGGTCTCAACAACACGATATCCAAGTAATTCTAAACCCAATTTTTCAATCTTTCGGTTTAAAATATCACGACATTCTTCTCGCTCGGTTTTATCCATCGGGAAGAAAATCATACCAACACCATACTCACCAACAGCAGGCAGATGAAAGTAAAGTTTATTACATTCATCTAAAAAGTACTCGTGAGGAATTTGGAGTAAAATACCCGCACCATCTCCAGTATTAGGGTCGCAACCACATGCACCACGATGATCCATACGTTCGAGCATTTTAATCGCATCGGCTACAATTACGTGCGACTTACGTCCTTTTAAATGAGCCCTAAAGCCAATTCCACAGGCATCATGTTCAAATTCTGAGCGATAAAGGCCTTGTTGTTGCTCTGTAACTTGTTCAGTTTCAATCATCGTACTAAATAAAATTGATTTTAAATTTTACCAACACGGAATACAATTCCAATTGTGTTTTTGTTGTATTAAATTTATAAATCATCCACCTATATAATGTTTTGTAAGGTATGTATATGACGTAGATTTCTTATAAATATTTTGCAATATAATTACAAATATATTTGGCATAATAACATTTTAACCAAATTATCTTTCATCAATAAAAAATACTTGTTATAACAACAAATATTATGAGAAAAATACAAGGTATTGTACTGTTTATAGTGTTTGAATAGGTTTTGATAACTTTTTAAAGACCTTTCCTTAGATAGGTGATTTTATAATTAAATGATTATTTAATTGTTAAGTGAGCAGAGCAATTTTGTTTATTTTACATATATAGAAATTTTACTTGGGTAAGAATTTATATAAATTTTAGATGAAATTTATGCTTAAATGGCACTAAATTGCTGACAATCAATATATTATGTTTATTTTTGTGCTTCACCATTAAAAACAATTTATGACTACCAAAAAAAGTAAATTATTCATGTCACTTATTTTAATCTTTTCTTTTCAATTATTATCTGCTGCATCATTTGATAAATACTTCCCGAAACTAATCAAGTTTGAAGGCATTGGCTACGGAATTCACCAGCCAATTTGGGGAAACAAATCCTTTTCAAAAAATGAAGCTTATCAAATTTATAAAATACACTACTGGGATAAATACAATGCCTCAATGTTTAAAAATCAAGGGGTCGCAGAAGTTCTTATTGACCAAATAATCAATGCAGGCGTAGGCAAAGAACGCGTAAATATCAAAGCATTTGAAGCTATAATCGGGGTAAAACAAGATGGATATTTATCGATCAGCGATATTAGAAAGGCTAATAGTTTTATTTTTCCTGCACAGATTATTAACCCATTTGTCAATTACCGATTACATTATTATAACAGCCGAACCAACGCAAAAAAATACAGAGGTTGGATAAGTCGTGCGAAGAGCTTTTATCAAAAAACTAAAGAAGGAAATTTATTGGCCGATTATCTGATCCTACCGAATATATTGATTAAAATAGAGAATTCATTGGTTACAAGGTATGAAAACGAAGAAATTACTGTAACCAATTAATAAATACTAATCCTCCTTAAATGCTATCAGTCATAGAATTATCATTTTATTGACTGATAGTATGATTAGTTTCATTTAATGATTTTGCTAACATGAAATTTAATACGTAAATGCTTCTATAAAATACTTGTTTTTTTAGACTACTGATTAAACGAATTTTACCGTTTACTGCTTTTTTTAATTAATGCAGGCGACAGTCTTGTTTTTTTAAGTAAAAAAAAGACAGCCAAAAATAAACCATTTTTTTTAACCTAAACTAAAAAACCTAATAGTTTGCTTGCTGAATATATTTTTAAAATTAACTCTTTATTCTACAAATCCAACGCCTACAGTGCTATTACTGCTCTCATCAATTAAAATAAACGAACCATTTGCTGGATTCTCTTCATATTTATCAGCAAAAATTGGACTTGCTGTTTTCAATGAAATCCAACCTATTTCGTTTAATGTCAAACCACCATTCACAGGTGCTTCATTGCTCAAGGACATATTTTTGATGTCGATAACCGAACTTATATTGGTAATTTTGGCTTTTACTCGATTTATTCCATGTTGAAGTAAATAAGTTTTGCCAACTGTAAGCATTTGGTTATCTAACCAGCAAATTTTTGCATTAACCTCTTTGCGTGATTCTGGTTTTTCACCTACTTTTATGAGCATATTGCCTCTACTTAGGTCAATATTGTCTTCGAGTGTGATTACAACTGAATCTTTTGCGTTTCCTGATTCTAATTGAATACCAAATTTTTCAATTGTTTTTATTTTGCTGATTTGCCCACTAGGAAGAGCCTCAACTAAATTTCCAATTAAGAATGTTCCGCTGGCAATTTTACCTGCATAACCTCTATAATCGTGGTATTCTTCTGTTTTTGGTCTAACAACGTGCTGAACTGGAAATCGTGCTTGAATTGTACTGAGTTCTAAATTTTGAGTGCCGAAGTTTTCTAATGTATCTAATAAAGTTGCTCCTTCGTACCAAGGAGTTTCATTTGATTTACGCACTAAGTTTTCCCCGTAAAGTGAAGAAATTGGAATAAACTGAAGCGTTTGTCCTTTAAAACTAACTTGTTTGGCAATTTCCAAAAGCTCATTTTTGATAGCCTCAAACTTTTCTTGGCTGTAAGTTACCAAGTCCATTTTATTAACTGCCACAATTATATTTTTGATGCGAAGCATAGAAGAGATATAAAAGTGACGTTTTGTTTGCTCAACCACGCCATTACGTGCATCAATCAAAATAATGGATACTGATGTATTTGAGGCACCTGTAACCATGTTTCGAGTGTATTCAAAGTGACCAGGTGTATCGGCAATTATGTATTTACGATTAGGTGTGCTGAAATAAATATGAGCTACATCAATCGTTATACCTTGCTCACGCTCAGCAATTAAGCCGTCAGTTAAAAGTGATAGATCAAGAAAATCAATACCTTTTCGTTTAGAAGCTGACTCAAGAGCTTCTATTTTATCTTTTGTAATTGATTTCGTTTCATAAAGCAAACGCCCTATAAGTGTACTTTTTCCATCATCTACTGAGCCTGCTGTTGCAATTCTTAATATATCCATATTACCCCTAACCCCTAAAGGTGGATTTTTATTCTTTTTCTCTGAAAAAGGTATGTTTTTAAATTGTGATTTGTAAACTTAGAAATAGGGTAAACACCTTTTTTTGGTTGGGGCTTAAAAATATCCCGCTTGTTTACGTTTTTCCATGGCTGCTTCTGAGCGTTTGTCGTCGATTCTGGCTCCACGTTCAGATATTTGTGCCGAAAGAATTTCTTCGATTACATCGTCTAAATTATCAGCTGTTGAAGCAACTGCTGCCGTACAGGTCATATCGCCAACTGTGCGAAAACGTACTTGAATTTTGTAAGGTACTTCGTCTTCAGATTTATTAATAAATTCAGAATCTGCCCAAATCATGCCATCACGTTCAAATACTTCTCTTTCGTGGGTAAAATAGATTGTTGGGATTCTTAATTCTTCTTCTTTGATATAATTCCATACGTCTAGTTCTGTCCAGTTTGAAATTGGGAAAACCCGCACGTTTTCACCCAATTCGATTTTGCCATTTAACATATCGAATAATTCTGGACGTTGTTTTTTAGAATTCCATTGACCGAAATCGTCACGAACCGAAAATATACGTTCTTTTGCACGGGCTTTTTCTTCATCACGTCTTGCTCCACCAATACAGGCATCGAACTTAAATTCTTCAATAGCGTCTAAAAGCGTTACAGTTTGCAGAGCATTACGACTCGCATATTTGCCAGTTTCTTCCTTTACTTTGCCTTGTTTGATAGAATCTGCTACGTATCTTATGTGAAGTTCCAAACCTAGTTTATTAACCAACCAATCACGGTATTCAATCGTTTCAGGGAAATTATGACCAGTATCTACATGAAGAAGAGTAAAAGGAATTTTTCCTGGGTAAAATGCTTTTTGGGCGAGTCTCACTACTGTAATTGAATCTTTTCCGCCCGAAAACAATATAGCTGGTTTTTCAAATTGAGATGCTACTTCACGTAGAATATAGATCGCTTCATCTTCCAATTCTCTTGGAAACGAACTATCATTCGCCTGATAAACCGTTGTTTTTTCTGAAAATGTACTCATTTATTATATTATTGTGTCAAAGTCTATTTTTGATTGAAAATGTAAAATTGTAGATAAACTCTGATAATTGATAATTGTTAATTGGAAATTAAGCATGCAGCCCACATTCTTTCTTTGATTCTTCCCACCACCAACGGCCAGCTCTTGGATGTTCGTCAGGGTCAATTGCTCTTGTGCAAGGTTGACAACCAATACTTATGAAACCTTTTCGGTGAAGTGGATTGTCTGGCACTTTATTTACTGTTATATATTTCAAAACGTCCTTATGGGTCCAGTTAATCAATGGGTTGAATTTCCAGACTTTGTTTCCTTCGTCCCATTCCCAAATTTTCATGTCGTTGCGGTTTTCTGATTGTTCGGCACGTAAACCAGTAATCCAAACTTCTGCTCCTGACAATGCTCTTTTTAAAGGATCAATTTTTCGAATAAAGCAACATTCCTTGCGATTTTCTATTGATTCATAAAAACTATTTGCTCCTTTTTGGGTTAGGATCTGTTGAACTTTTTCAGTATTTGGAAAATAAATATCGATGTTTTGTTTGTATTTTGAGCGAGTTCTGTCAATTAATTCGTAAGTTTCTTGAAAAAGTCGACCAGTATCGAGAGAGAAAACTTTTATGTCAATTTTGTTTTTGAAAATAGCATCAGTTATCACCTGGTCCTCTTGACCGAGTGAAGTTGAAAAAACCACTTTTGATGGGTACTTTCCTGCTAAATAGCTAAGACTTTCAGCTAATGAATATTTTTCTAAAATATCTAACATATAAGTAGGTAACTTAAAACAAAACCTTTGCTAAATTCCAAATATTTAAAAGTACAACCAAAATACCGACTGAAATCATGATAGATTTTGGTTTAAAAAATTTCACTAAAAATGCACCCAATGGTGCTGCAAAAACGCCACCGATGATTAGACCAACTATTGCTTGCCATGCTTGAATATCAATAAATAACATAAAAACGCCTGTGCTAAAAAATGATACAAAAAACTCGGCAGTGTTTACTGTTCCAATTGCCTCTTTTGGTGCATTGCCTTTACTAATGAGGTTTGAGGTAACCAAAGGACCCCATCCACCACCACCAACAGAGTCAAGGAATCCACCAAAAAGTCCAAGTAAACCTAAGTTTTTGTTTTGTGGTTCGGCTGGGCGAGTTTTAAATGCTTTTGAAATAATGATGCCACCCAATATAATCATATAAATTGATATATACGGCTTTATCATTTTTCCATCAAAAACATTTGAAATTAGATACGCACCAAACATTGAACCAATTACACCAGTCAATACGATTCGGAAAAATAATTTTTTATTAATATTGCCAAAGTAAATATGTGATAAGCCTGAGACGCCAGTTGTAAAAACTTCGGCAGTATGCACGCTCGCACTTGCATAAGCGGGCGGTACTCCAAGCCCTAAGAGCATTGATGTACATGAGGCACCATAAGCCATACCAAGTGCACCATCTACCAATTGTGCTATAAAGCCGATGCCAATATAATACAATAATACAGTATCAAATGTAAATGAAAATCCACTTAATCCAGTCGATATTCTGTAAATCAAAATGCCGAGTAGTGAGATCTTCATAAAAATCATTGCGTAAGCTATGAATTTTATTTGTACATTTTCGCTTAACGCAATTGCGATTCTTTTCATAATTTATTTAAAATTAAGCAAATCTAAAGTTGATTTCATTGCCTCACGAATAAGAATTGCTTGTTTTACAAACTCTTCTGAAACCAAAATATAATCAACAGCGAAATCTTTAGTTGGCTCATTTTTATTAATTTGTAAGATTTGTTCTTTGACATTTCCACCAAACTCTTCTACAAAATGTTTATCAAATTCAGTGATAATTCCATTTTGAGTGCTACAACTTACGTTTTTATCAAGTAATAATGCTTTTGCGGTATTTACTTGCGATTGATAAGCGTAGTAAATAGCATCCGCAAAACGATTTTCGTTGAATGCTTCTTTGGCCCAATCAATCTTTTCTTCTGATTCGTAAAAAAGTGTGGCAACTAAATCAATAATTACACTTGCACATTCACCAACTCCTATTTCTGTATGGAATATTTCATCACGTCCCCAGTCAACAAAATCTGTGTCAATCAGAGTAGACAAGTCTGCCAAAGGCTTTAATAAAGCGTAGAAATATTTTTCACCTTGACGGTCATAATAATCATTAAAATATTCACCTTCTAAACCATTAGTTTCATAATCGTTTAATACTAATGAAAGCAATTGTGGGCCTCTTTTACTTGGAACTTTAATTACTTTGTCAGCGATTCTTCCAGTTCCGTTTCCAGTTGTTCCACCACCCAATAAAACTTGAAGTGCTGGTAAAACTTTTCCTGCTGATTTTAAAGAACTGCCATGAAAACCTATGTGAGCCATGCTGTGTTGTCCACAAGCATTCATACAACCCGAAATCTTGATTTGCATATTGTTTTCTTCAATCAATTCAGGGAAATCTTCTTTCATAACTTTCTCTAATTCTAGAGATATGCGGGTGCTATCAGAAATAGCTAAGTTGCAGGTATCAGTACCTGGACATGCTGTAATATTTACAACACTATTAGCACCAGCTGCGGCTAAATTATGGGCTGATAAAATTTCAAATACTGAAACAAGATTTTCAGCTTTTACGAAACGTAGCAATAAACCTTGATTTACAGTTACACGAACATCATTAGCAACTAAACCTTCAAGTTTTTCGACCAAACTACGTGTAACAGAACTTGAAATATTTCCCAACGGAACTCTAACAAATACACCATAAAAGCCAGCTTGTTTTTGAGTAAATGTATTGGTTTTGAACCAGTTTTGGAACTCAGCATTATCTTTTGTACTAATTATAGATTCAACTCCAACTCCAACTTCTGAATTATCTGTATTGATTTTATAAGTTTTCACTTTCAACGAAAGTTTTTCTTCTTCAACCAATTGCATAAAATCCTCGAAACCGATTTTTGCGATTAAGAATTTTAAACGTGCTTTATGGCGTGAATTTCTTTCTCCGTGACGGTCGAAAACTCTTAAAACTGCCTCAATCATTGGAATAATTGAATCCTCTTCAACGAATTCATAAGCCAAATGTGCTAACTGTGGTTGAGCTCCTAAGCCGCCACCAAGCATGACTTTAAAGCCTCTGTTGCCATCCACAATTTTTGGAATAAAACCCAAATCATGAATATAACTAAGAGCAGTGTCATTATCCGTATTTGAAAACGACATTTTGAATTTACGTCCCATTTCCTGACAAACTGGATTGCGTAAGAAAT
The DNA here is from genome assembly GCA_945860265.1 of Emticicia agri. Lineage (GTDB taxonomy): Bacteria > Bacteroidota > Bacteroidia > Cytophagales > Spirosomataceae > Emticicia > Emticicia agri_A. Next base: position 38,732 of record CAMAQF010000009.1, read on the forward strand.
ATTCAAATGTTGCATGAACGTAAGGTGTTATATCAAAAGGCTCATTTGGGTCGATACCCGCAGTAGGAGAGCCTGTTATATTTCTTACTGTATTGCCGCAAGCTTCACGTAATGTTATATTATCTTCTTCAAGTTTTGACCAAAGTTCTGGAGTTCTGTCGAGACTCACGAAGTGAATCTGCACGTCTTGACGAGTAGTAAAATGTAGGTTTCCAGTTGAATATTCATCCGATACATCTGCAATTTTTTTCCATTGATTGAGCGTCATTTTACCATAAGGTAACTTGATTCTTATCATTTGTACACCTTGTTGACGTTGGCCATAAACGCCTCGAGCGAGTCTTAAACTACGGAATTTTTCTTCGTGAATTTTACCCTCACGAAACATTTTTATTTTTAGCTCTAAATCTATAATGTCTTTTTCGACTAAAGGATTCTCTAACTCAGTACGAAAGCTTTGCATTTTCTATGTTTATGTTTTATTCCACAAATATATACTAAGTCTATTAAAGATATAGACTATATAGTTAAATATTTTTTTCACAAAGTCAGATTTGTATAATTTTATCAAAAAATTTTATAATAAATTAAAGAAGAGCAAGTTTCTAACTTGCTTATTTGATGTTTTTGAATGTTGGCAAATTCAAAACTTGCACTATAATTTCAAATTAAATTTTATAGGATTTTCCTTCTTCGGCTAAAAGGGTGTTTTCAAAAACTTCTTGTGCCTCTGAAAGATGATTGTTAAGGGTTTTATATCGTGAAGAATAATGTCCAATTATCAACTGTTGAGCCTTAGATTTTTGTGCGATCATTGCCGCTTGGCGTGCCGTAGAATGGTTGGTTTGCTCGGCACGTTTGAGTTCGGAGTCAATAAAAGTAGCTTCGTGATAAATTGCATTAACGTTTTGTAATTGACTGATTTTTAACTCATTATAAACTGTGTCTGAACAATAAGCAAACGATTTTGAAACACCACCCGCTACGGTATAATCTTCGTTTTTATAAGTAATTCCACTTAATTCATCATGAATATCAAGCCCTTCTTTGAGCATTTTTAGATACGGAATCGAAAAATTTTCAGGCAATTTTTCGGCAACAATTTTTCTCTTGGAGGTCTTTGAACGAAATAAAAAACCGCAACATGGAATACGGTGATGTAGCGGAATGGTTTCGACGGTTACAAAATTGGTTTCGAGTATATGATAAGCGTTTTCAGTATCAGTTTCTACAAAATTAATTTTGTAATTCAGGCGAGTTTCGGAGTGTTTGAATTGAGCGGTTAGGATTTCATCAAGTCCACGAGGTGCAAAAATAGTTAAGTTCTCTTTACGTTGGTTCAAGCTCCAACTTGAAAGCAGGCCAATTAACCCAAAGTAATGGTCGCCGTGCAAGTGGCTAATAAAAATATGTCGGATTCTTGAAGATTTGACTTTTTGTTCGATTAAACGGTACTGCGTACCTTCGCCACAATCAATCAAAAATGATTCGTTTTCGATTGATAGTAAAAAAGCTGATGGATGCCTGTTTATAACTGGAGTTGCCGAGCCAGTGCCAAAAACTAATAAATCAAAATTCATAGATTATGATTGGTTACTGGAAATTGGAGATTTGGTGTGAATAAAGATGTCTAGTAAGCACAGGAGAGACCCCGCAGTTTCCTTATTTCCAGTAAATAAAATCAAAATTTTCCTTCAGTAAAGCCATTTTCTTCACCTAAATCGAAATCGTCATCTTTATGATCACGGAAATCGTTTTCCAAATCGTTCATAAATACAGCATCTATTCCTTCATCGGTCGTTGGAAGTAAAATAATTTCATGAATTTTTGCGTCATCAATCAAATCAAGAATATCGTCGTCTTTTGTACAAACAATAAAAAGACCTTGTTCTGCACGGCAAACTTTGGTCGCCTTTCGGAGTAATGAAAGGCCAGATTCGTCGATTTCTAAAACTTTCGAGAAATCAACAATCATATTCGTTAAGCCTTCGCGATATAAAGCAACAATTTGTTTTTCAATTTCGGGTGTAATTGATTTGTCGAATTTGCTCTCATTTAATAGGATAAGAACGTAATGTTCGGTTTTCTCAATTGAATAACTCATAAGTGATGATAGCTTTTTATTTTTGCAAATTTAACTCAAAAATTTATTTTTATGGTTGAAAGAAATAAAATTTAAGTGATTTTTATTAGAATTAGAATATTTTAGGAAAAAAATTTATCAATAATTAGATCTACGATATTGTTTAAGGTACGAATTTTCATTGCAATTGTTTTGGCCAAAGTGGGTTTATTGGAATCTTCAATACCAAAAGTTGGTTTAATTTTGGAAAGTTTTTTATGTGAATATTTTTTAAGTTTTTCAATATATTCTTTTGGAAATTGTCCATCTCGGTAGTTAATGGAATAAAGTTTCGATGCTAATTTTAATTGCGTAATGTTTCTTTCTGGTTGATTCCAATATCCAATATTAACTCCAGCTTCCTTTAAAATATATACTCCATCGTACATCGCGGGTACGTGTTCGAGCCAAAGTTGGTCTGTGTTTAAGCCTTTGCATAAATCTTTAAAACCTTTTGTGCTTGTGTTTTTGCCCCACCATTTTAAAAATTTAAGTGTTTCATCTGATTTTTTTAAGCCAATAAAACCAGCATGATAAATGCCCGAATTGAGAATTTGCTTTTCATCGGGATGAACGTTCGCAAAAAGTAATTGTGGAGTAAGAATAATATTCGATTGGTCGAGAATATCAGAAACAAATGAAATTGATTGAAAAATGACCGATGTACAATCAATAAAAATTAGTTTTTCGGTTTTTTGTAAGAAATATTCCGTAAAAAAAGGTTTACAATTTGCTACAAGTTCCTCATGCGTATAACGCTCAGACATTTCTCCAAAACCTTTGATATTCAACAAATTGACCTCTATAATCGGGTAGGGTGATTGTATATTTGTCGGAATATTTGATTGTTTGTCAACTAAACCAATTTGAAAATGATAGTCAGAATTTTGTATTTTCAGCGAATCGCCCAAAACTATGGCATTGGCCAGTTGATTGATTGAACAAACTGTAAATATGATTGGAGATGCCAACTTATTATTTATTAATAGTGATTAGTAGGACAGGTTTTTAACCTATCAAAATATTGAAACTGACAGGTTAGAAACCTGTCCTATAAATATTTACAAAACACTTTTTAGAGCATTTTCAATATTATCTGTGCATTTTTGTAAAGTCCACTCGGTACGGACATATTTGGCTGCAAAAATACCCATTTCTTTTCTTAAATCTGAATTTTCGGTGAGTTTATCCAAATATTCTGCAAGTTTTTGCGGATTTCTATCGCACAAAAAACCATTTTTATTCGGAATAATTGTCTCTTTTACACCGCCTTCTTGTAAAGCAATGACTGGAGTACCACAGGCATTGGCTTCGAGCGGAGCAAAACCAAATGGTTCGAGTTGAGACGTATAAATCATACAAAGTGCATTTGAAAGCAAAACCACAAGTTCGGCATCCGAAACCATTGTTTTTATCTCAAAATCAACACCCGTTTGTTTAGCGAGAGTTCGCATTTCTTCGGCATAGCTTTGGCTTACCATATTGGCTATCCACATGAGTTTTATGCCTTTATTTTTCATTTGAGCCATCGCTTCAACGGCCAAACGTGGGTTTTTATTGACGTAAAAATTGCCCAGACCAATCACGTAATCAGATTTTTCGATTTGAGTTGCTTTAAAAATCTCAGTGTCAATACCCAAATAACAAACTTCGGCTGGTGATCCGTATGCTTTTAAACAACTTTCGGCCGAATATATAGAATTGACCAAAACCTTATTGAATGCTTCGTAATTGCGTCGTTCTTCACGTAATTGTATTCGATTTCGGCGTTCGACCCATAAATCTTGTATAAATGGTAGCCAATAGCTTCTGCGTAAAATCTTTACCGCAGCACCAGGTAAAGCTTCCCAAACAAGTCGTGGAAGTGATTCATAAAAAAACCTGAATGGTTCTCCTAAATATAAAATTTTTGGAATCTTGACATATTGGGCGATAAAAGGAACAGCATAAAAGAAACAACTATTGGCAAAAAGTACGTCGAAATCACCTGCATTGATTTCGTCGGCACATCGCTTACAGTGTAACTCCATTTCAATCATATTTTTGTCTTTTTCAAAAAAAAAGGATTTAAATTTATCTTTTAATGAAGTTTCTTTTGTCCGATTATAGGTAATTTTATGAATTTTTACACCATCTGGAATCTGCATAAAACCATCTGCATCAGGCGAATTACTCCAAATCTCAATTTGATGTCCTTTTTGATGAAGCCCATTCAAATGATAGTTCAATGCTCTGCTACCGCCTCCACTCGGGAGATTATGCCAAATTGCAATTTTCATAGTTTTTCAATAAAAGAGGCTAATTTTTCAAGAGGCAATTTGGTATATTTTCGCACTCGAACCAAACGTTGAGCTTTTTTGGGTTTGATATAATCGCACCTAAAGTTTTTCCAGTAAAGTTCATTTTTGGCCAAAAGCTGATTGCGATAAAGCTCAAAAAGTGGTACAATATCAGCACGCTCTTCAAAGTTTATTCTATTTTGGTATTTAGAAACTTCGTTAGGTTTAGCAATTAGATAACCACTATAATGGAAAAAATGTAAAGGAATATTTCCATTAATCACCCAACGATTATTTACAAACGAACACAGTCTTTCATGTAAATTCCAATAAGCAACATTGTTTCCTAAGTGTTTGTCAATGAATACTTTATCGAAGTAAACCGGAAAGAATTCTGCCCAATGTTGGTCAACAAAAAGGCCATTACACAGGTCGATAATACATTCATTTTTAAGTTTATCGCACCACCAAATTATCATTTTTTGTGCTTCGGTCGAGCGTTTAATTGCCACAAAGCCAAAATTAAAAATACCCGTATTGATAATATCTTCTTCTCTTTGCCATTTATCATCGTTGTATGGCGTAGTCATGTGAGGCGTAACAACAATATTATTTTCCGTTAAATTTTCGATCAAATGCGTCAATTTATCAAAAATAATAATATCTGGGTCGAAATAAATAATATTCGTAATATCGGGGCGATTTTTTAGAAAGTAATCAAAGTAATATGGTTTTACGGCTGTATTTAATTCGGTAATATTATATCTCTCACACATTCCTGCGAAATCCGAAATATTGATTTTATCGATTTCAAGTAATTGATAATCAGGCAGTTTTGATTTATCAATTTCTTTAGTTTCGAGTTTATCGACCAAGCCAATTACGTATTCAAAGTCAGGATTTTGCTCACGCAAAGAATCTCCAAGTGTATGTGCTTGGGCTAAATAATTGACCGAACAAAGTGTAAAAACAAGTGTCATAAAATGTGGAGCGAACATTCTGTTCGCCGAGAAAAAGATAAAAATATAAAAGTTTTTTTGGTCAGACCTTAGGAGCAGACCCCAATAAAGCTTCAATCTTCAAAACCGAATTTTCAAAACTATATTTATTCAAAACTTTATCTTTTGCTTTCTGCCCGAGTTGTTTGGCAAAAGATTGATTTAAGAATAATTTAGTGATACTTGAAGCCATCGAAAATGTATTCAAATATGGCACTATGATTCCCGCATCTTCTTCAATAAATTCGCTGCAACCACCAGTTTTGTCAAAACCAATCATTGTTTTTTGTGCCAAAGCTGCCTCAAGCATCACGAGTGGAAAAGGGTCTTCTCTCGACACAATCGTAAAAATATCAAGGCAATTTATCAATTCTATGGCATCGGGTGTTTGTTCGATAAAGGTAATTTTATCACCATTTCCCATTTTTGCAATATCAAACAAAATTTGTTCGTAATAATTGCCTTCTTTTTTTACACCAATCCACACAAAATGACAATTTTCGTTGCTTGTGTTCATTATTTGATTGATTACTTGCAAGAAGACATCAATACCTTTTCTCCATTCGGCATTACCGCAGCCACCAATTAAAAATCCTGTTTCGGGAAGATTATATTTTTTTTTAATGGTTTGTTTATCTGTTGTTTCAATTCTGTTTAAGATACTTTCGTTATCAACAAATGAATGAATTACTTCTATTTTTTGTTTAGAAACTCCATGATTTTCGATGATATTTTCGGCAACGGCTTTTGAGCATGCAATAATTTTTGTTGCGTATTTAAACAAAAAATCTCGGTCGTTTTTTTGCGAATAAAGTCTAATTGAAAATTCTAATTCGTGGATATGTGCAAATAATGGTGCGTTTACAAATTCTGTTAATTTATGTAATACATGAGCTGAAGCAATCGTATTTGCATAAATATAATCGAAATTAGCCTTTTTAAGGCTTTCCAAAAGCTGCTGAGTTGCATTAGTTTCGTTTTGACTTTTTACGAGTTTTGATATTGCCTTTTTTAATCCTTTTTGCTGAGAATTGGCACTTTGCCAAAAATTATTTGGACATATTTCTGAGAAATCATTTTCTAAAACTCCTCCACCGAGCAATAAAAGTTGCATTTCTATACCTTTTTGCTTCAAATATTTCATTACACTCAACAAAAAAAGTTGAGCTCCCGCCCGATTTGCGTCATGACTTATAAAGAGGATTTTCATTAAACAGCGGGATTTAAAACTTTTTTCTCAATAAGCATTATCAAGATATGAATAACCTTAATATGAATTTCTTGGATTCGGTCTGCGTAGCCGAAGTGTGGCACTCTGATTTCTATATCTGCTAATCCTGCTAATTTTCCGCCATCTCTTCCCGAAAAAACAACTACTTTCATTTTTTTTTCACGGGCTGCTTTGGTAGCATTAATAATATTTTTTGAGTTTCCGCTTGTACTAATTCCTAAAAGAATATCGCCAGTATTTCCTAATCCCTCGATAAATCTTGAAAAAATATAGTCGAAACCATAATCATTGCCAACACAAGAAATATGACTTGGGTCAGAAATTGCAATTGCTGCCAATGATTTACGGTTTTCACGGTAGCGTCCAGAAAGTTCCTCAGCAAAGTGCATGGCGTCACAGTGCGAGCCACCATTTCCGCATGAGATAATTTTTTTACCATTTTTAATGGCCTCAGCCATTAAATCAGCGACTTTTTCAATGTTCTTTATGTTTTCTTCCGAACTCATAAATTCATTTAGCACTTTTTGGGCTTCTTGAAGTTCGGCCAATATTTCGTTGTAATTTTCCATTTTATTTATTCAAAAATTGAGTCCCATTTTCTAATTTGATTTTTAATATCAAAGGTCAGTGCTCTATTTTTTAGTTTTTCTTTATCAATAATCAATGTTTTGTATTGTACTTGAATCATTACTTCTGCCAAATCTTTTGGATTAAAACTATTGACACATTTTCCAATACCTTCTTGTACAAATTCTGAAATACCTCCTGAATTATACCCAACAATTGGTTTTTCGAGATAAGCAGCCTCTATCATTACTAAAGGAAATGGATCTTCTTTAGCAGTTAACACGAAACCATCGGCAATGTTAAGATAATCGTAATATTCATCAGATTTTTCACCAATTTCGATAAAATTTAGATTTTCGAGCTTAGTCCTTTGGCGAATATAATGCAAAACTCCTGTTTGTTTTACACTTCCAAGCCATGCGATATATGTATTTGAAGGTAAAAACTCAAATAAATCACAAACAGTATCATAACCTTTACGAAGATTCATAGAACCAGACATCATCCAAATAAATGCATCAGCAGGTATATTGAGTTTTTTACGGATAGTTTCAGCAGGGATTTTTAACGTAATTGTCTGATTATCAATGAATGAATGGAGAAGGAGTGTATTCTTATAACCCATTTCTTGCACACGTTTCTCAACGATTGACGAGCAACAAATAATTCTATCGGCATTATCAAACTGAAACTTAAACTCATCGTAACGGATTTCGTCATAAATACTTATCAATTCATGTACGTGCAAATCGTAGGGAACGTTTAACTTTACGGCCAATCGAGCAAATTGAGGCATCGTGAGGGTATTTAGATACCAACGGTCAGCTTTAATTTGTTTCTGAATATTGATTAATCTCTTTTCTTTGGGCGTAATTTTGAAAATCTTATGATACACTCCTTCGTAGATTTTATCGATAAATCCATGTTTGGAAGTATTCATAAAAGTTTGGTCAGCTGTTGAGTATTTAGCAAAAAGTTCACCATTTTTGAGACTATAAATTGCCGTTTTTATCTTTCCCGAAAGATGTTTGAGCAAATACCATAACAGCATTTCCGAACCCGTTCGTCCGCCAGTTGGAGTGATAAAAAGAACTAATTTTTTACTCATTTATTGACTTTGTTATTTTTTATTAGGAAAATGCTTGCTGTTTATTGGAAAATATATTTTTGGGAAACTGCTTGCTGATTCTTTTGTTAGTCCCTTTTACCTATAATCTTTAACAATTAATTAATCTTATAAAAAGTTGGTTTTTTGAATAAAATATTCCAAAAATATTTAGAGAATACTCCTATCATGTTGGCAAATTTCTTTTGGTTTTCAAGTTCGGACAATGGCTTTTTTAAATTTACTAAATTTGAAATAATTTTCATCATGAAAAAAGTAGGAATCCAAAGCCAATAATGAAACATTAATAAGAAATAATACAAAGCTCCGAATTGTTTACGAATCCATACTAAATTTGAAAGTTGAATTTGATGGTCAAAACGATTAAAATAAGTGTAGTTTTGAGCTTCATCATAGCGTTCGGGCTTACTTCCCCATTCTTCATGAATGATATTACAATCTTTGAAAACTAATAATTTTCCGAGTTTTCCGAGTCTATATCCCCATTCTGTATCTTCACCGTACAAGAAAAATTCTTCATCAAGTCCGCCCGTTTTTTCAAAACCTTCTCTTCTGACCATTAAAAATGCCGCCGCAATATAATCTACTTGGTCAGGATCTTGGTATTGGGTTTGACGTATAATATAATTTAGGAAATTACGAAATTTTGGAGGTACAATCCAAAAATCACGACGAAAAGTAAATGTATGATAAAATTTTCGAGGACTTAAATCGGGGAAAACTTGATAAGCTCCGCCCGCAATCGCATCAAGGCGAGCCTCGAGTTTTATAACACATGAGTCAATTACGGGCTCATATAATTTGGTGTCTGAATTTAAAAGTAGGAGATACTTTCCTTTTGCAATACGCATTCCAGCATTATTGGCACGAGCAAAACCCGCGTTATACTGCATTGATAACCAGATAGTTTCTGGGAAAAATGACTTTATATAAGCTTTGTCATCTGCTTTTGAGGCATTATCAACTACAATTACTTCGTAGCTTACTTGTGTAGTAAATTCTTTGATTGTATTGATACACTCAACAATCAATTCGGGCGTACGATAATTGACAATTATAATAGAAACAGTTACCAAATTATACTTAGATTAAAAGTGTTACTCAAAGATTTTTGTTTATGATATTCACAATACGCTCGACATCCTCCAATGCCAAATCATAATAAAGTGGCAAAGATAATGCTCTTTGAGCAATGTTTTCCGAAATTGGGCAAGGATTATAAAAATCTAAGTATGGTAATTTGTTGAGCGATGGATAAAAATATCTTCTTGGAGTAATTTCTTGTTTTTTCAGGGCCTCAGTAACTTGTAAAAGTTTGGCTTCTGATGATAAAAGCACTGGATAATAGGCGTAATTATACTCAAATCCTTTAATATCATTAGTTGGGCGACATAATTTTCCCCAATTCAATAAAGCATCATATTTTTCTGTAATTATTCTACGATTATTTATAATATCGGCTACTTTTGGCAAATTACAAAGCCCCATTGCTGCATGAAATTCAGAGTTTTTTCCGTTGATCCCCATCGTGAAATAGTCATCATTTTTATGACCAAAACTACGATAAAGTTCAAGTTTTTTATTCAAATCATTATCATTAGAAATAATACAACCGCCTTCGATACTATGAAAAACTTTGGTGGCATGAAAACTACAGGTTGTAATATCACCAAATGAAAGCACCGATTTACCTTTATAAGTAGCTCCAAATCCGTGAGCTCCATCGTAAATAACTTTTAGCTTATATTTTTTAGCAATTGATTCAATTTTTTCAATATTACATGGGCGACCATACACGTGTGTAGCCATTATTGCCGATGTTTTTTCAGTGATTGCAGCTTCAATTAATTCGGCGTTGATATTATAGGTTTCTGCTTCAATATCTACAAAAACTGGTTGAAGGTTTTCCCACAAAATAGAAGTAGTTGTGGCACAGTAGGAGAATGGTGTAGTAATGATTTCACCGGTTAGATCTAGTGCTTTGAGTGCAATTTGTATGGCAATTGTTCCATTTCCTACAAAAAGTAAATTATCAACGTTTAAATAATCTTTTAACTGTCCTTCAAGTTTTCTAACCAAAGGCCCATTATTAGTAAGCCACGTGTTTTCCCAAATACCCTTGATAATTTCCTGGTATTCTTCAATTGGAGGTAAAAAAGATTTTGTTACGTTTATGGCCACTTTGTTTTTTATAAAAAAATATTACAATGGTGCAGGAATCCTTTAAGATGTATAACATTTAATATTTCTACAATACTAAATCAGTCCATCTACTTTCCAAGTTTTCACTGAAATATTGATTGGACGTACCGCTCCTGGCCATTTTCCGTACCAGTTTGTGCCTTCTCGCCAGTCGGCTACATCGAAACTTATGGCGTCCTCCATAAAATAAATGGGGTCGGCAGTATCTTTTACAATCATTGCCGAAATATAATATGAACCATCATTCAAGAAGTTTGCAGGAATTTCGAGTATTCCAGTAATTAATCCTTTCGAAAAAGTTTTGGCTTGACTACCAACATTAAAAACACATTCTCCCGTCATATTATATAAAAATATACTCAAGTTAAGATGTGCTGATTCTAGCATATTCCAAAACTCAATATTTATTTTCATTGGTGTTCGAACATCAATATTTTTACTACCATTTACAAATTCGGGTATAACTTCAATATTTTTAATTCTAACTTGGTCGTTGCCTGGAGCATTGTCGGGGGTTTCCCAGTTTTGTTGCAGTTGAAATTTTGAAATACTTGTCATGTAATCGTGTAGTACTTCGCCAACTTCGCCATATTTTACTAAATTCCCTTTTTGCAAAAATGCTGCTTTATTGCAAAGGCCTTGAATGGCAGTTGAATTGTGACTGACAAATAAAATTGTTCGTCCGCTACTCGAAACGTCTTTCATTTTGCCGAGGCATTTTTTCTGAAATTCAGAATCACCAACGGCCAGAACTTCATCTACGATTAAGATTTCAGGTTCGAGATGAGCTGCAATAGCGAATCCCAAACGAACATACATTCCTGATGAGTAGCGTTTTACAGGTGTGTCCAAAAACTTTTCAATACCTGCAAAACTTACTATTTCGTCGAATTGGCGTTTAATTTCTTGTTGCTTCATTCCCAAAATCGCACCATTCAAAAAAATGTTTTCTCGACCTGTAAGGTCGGGGTGAAAACCAGTTCCAACTTCGAGTAAACTTGCCATTCGACCGTTTACTTTCACTTGTCCATTTGTTGGTTCAGTAATTCTACTTAAAATTTTAAGCAAAGTTGATTTTCCAGCACCATTTGAGCCAACGATTCCGATACGGTCGCCTTGTTCTATATCGAAACTTACATTTTGTAAAGCCCAAAAAACTTCTTTTATTTCTTCTTCGTCTTTTGAAGTAAAAAGTTCACCCAAAAATCCAGAAATACTTTCTTTTAAATTTTGGAATTTCTTCTTTTTATGATTCAGAATATACTTTTTTGAAATATTTTCAATCGAAATTGCTTTCATTATTTTTTAAAAAGCCAATAGCATTTCGCTATTAGCATGAAAATCTAAGAATAACAGCTAACAGCTGAATGCTAAAAGCTAATTTAGAGGTGGTCAACGAATGAATTTTCATTTTTACGAAAAAACCATATTGAAAATAGCACCGATATTATTACAAAAATGAGCAATGAAATAAAACTGGGCCAGTTAAATTTGGCGAAATCTCCCAGCAAACACCATCGCATGCCATCAATTGCACCAGCTACTGGGTTGAGGTTATAAATTGGATACCACCATTCGTTTTTAACTCTTTCGCTTGAGTAGGCAACTGGTGAAATAAAATATCCAAATTGAACCACAAATGGGATAATTTGAGCAATATCTCTGTACTTAACGTTTAAAACTGACGCAAAAAGTCCCGAACCAAATGCGGCTAAATAAGCCAAAATCAAAAAGATTGGTGCAAGTAAAATTTGCCAACTAGGAAAAAATTGATAGTATATACAAAAGACAAAGAAGATTAAAAAAGCGATTATTGCATCAAGTAAACCCACTAAAAGTGAACTAAAAGGAATGATGATTCGTGGGAAGTAAACCTTTGAAACCAAGTTTCCATTTCCAACAATACTATTACTGATCTGAGAAAGTGATTGTGAGAAAAACAGCCAAATGATTACTCCTGGGATAACAACAAGCATATAAGGTATACTTGAATCCTGATCCAGTTTTGCGATTTTGCCAAATGCAAAAACCATTACCAATGCTGTCATTAATGGTCTAATAACCCCCCATGCTACACCCAAAACAGTTTGTTTGTAACGAACCATCACATCTCTTTTTCCGATAATCCAAAATAATTCTCTTTGTCGCCAAACTTCTCTCCAATAATTCAATGCAGATTTTCCTGCTTTGATTACTACTTCGTTTCTTTCCATTTATTTAAAACCTTCCAAATAGAAGGAAAAAAATTTGTTTTAAATTCTATCCAACCAACTTAAATACTAAGGCAAAAGACACGAGATTCGGGCCAAAAGATAAAATGCGAGCTATTAATAAGTTACGTTGTTTCATTATGTAAATAAATATTGTCTAACTACTTAACTCATCAATTCTTGATAAGACTTCCTTAAAATAATAAAAATTAAACAAATAAAGAAACCTATAAAAGCTCCTGTTTGCGTATTTCCACCAACAGTATAAGTTCGTTGCAAGAGAGGAAGTCGTACAGGCTGTAATACTGTAAAAAGTGGCGTCACATTGATTAATTGCATTTTTAACTGTTCAACGGCTGCTAACTGCTGAAAATATTGATTTGAAACGTAATTATTACTTCGGTTTAACTGCATAGTTCTCATTGGAGCAGTCGGGTCAATTGCATTCTGATTCTGGAACTGAGTATTGGCCAATTGGCGGTCTGTTGAACTTAGTTTTGCTTCTAATTCACGCAGACGACGCATCTGTATGTCGTAAATTTCTCGTGTTTTTTGAGTTCGAACTTCTATGTAAAACTCTTTTAAAGTTTTTAAAAGAGTTTCTAACCAAACTTGAGTCAAATATTCACTGTTCGTAGTTGCTGATAGTACCATTATTGAACCCATTTTGTCTAAAGGTTGAAGTGCTGTTTGGGCTTCAAGTTTTTTATAAATGGTTGTCAAAAAAATATTTTCCTTTTTCGTAAAATTATTGACTTGTTTTTTAGACTGAAATTGGTATTTAATTGCTTTATAATTAGGTTCATTTAGCCAATCTCCTCCCCATTCTTTTTTCGCAATATCACTGCTGTCTTTATAAAAATTTATAAAAAGAGTTTTCTTGCCACCTATCAAAACTTCTTGCATTAAAGCTTTTTCATAAAGTGCTTTTGAAGAAATAAATAGACCCAAGTTTCCTCCACTAAACAAATCATTAGAAGTAGTACCCATACCTATACCAAAAGCTCCTGCAAGACCACCAAAGCCTCCCATTGGCATTTGTTGGCTACCACCAGCTTCTAAATTAAACTGAATTTCACCACTGTAATCTGTGTCTTTTAATTCCTTAACATCAAGTAGGATACTAATGAGCGTACCAAGGGAAATACTTATTAAAAGTAGTCTCCATTGGTTGCTAATTAGTTTGAATACACCAATAACTTTCTTGATAAAATCTTTGGTGTTTATTTGCTCTTCTTGTATGGTTTGATAATCTGCCATTTGGATTTTTTAAAATTTTAAATTACTAAAACTTTCAATTATTTACTTAATTGAAAAATGGCTAGTACACTCAAAAACGCTGTCATTGTACCTGCAATAGTTGCAAATAAACCTTGTACTTGAGCAATTTGTTGTTGAGCTGTAACTGTTTTTTGTGGAATAATTATCTCAGAACCTGGAGCGACCGTTGGATAAATATTTACAAATAAAACTCTACGAGTTCTATCTACCGAGCCGTTTGCATATAAAATATATGATTTGTTTTTCAATGATCTTTTTGTAAATCCACCGGCATTTGATATGTAATTAATGAAGCTTTTTTCATTTAAATATTTTATCGTTGTCGGATAAAGTACTTCGCCTTGTACACGTACGGTTTCTAGTCTTTTAGGTATTCTAATAATGTCCCCATCTTGCAAAATCATATCCTCATCTGAGCCCGGATTTTGCATGATTTTAGTCAGATTTATCCCAATTGAAGAAATTGTTGTCGCGTTTATATCCTCTACTTCAACCGCCTGATTATCCTTGATACTATTCGAAATTTCGGTTATCGCTTTTCTTCGTTGTGTAAGCTCAATTTCGCTTAACTGAATTTGTCTAACCAATGTTGCTCCTTCTAAATAAGCCTGTGGACTTAAACCTCCAGAACGCTCAATTAAATCAGAAATCTTTTCGGTTTTACTTTTTATACCATAAGTTGCTGGAAAAATAACTTCTCCTTGAATTTCAACAAAAGTTTGCTCAATATAATTAGGTGAACGACGAATAAAGATTTCGTCGAAAGGATACAAAACAAACTTATTTGCTGTTAAATCAACTTTAAGGTCTGAATTTATACTAAATGTGTATGTATCAGAAATTTGAGCGTTTGTAGCAGTTGGGTCAACATTTCTTTTGCGACGGACAACTTCTACTCTCGACAATGATGCCGACTCAGACAAACCACCAATTTTTACTAATACATCTTCAATAGTCATATTTCTTAAAAACGGAATTTCGATTCCATCAACACCTGCAGGGTTATTTACTGCACCTTGGATTCTTATGTAAGCAGGTTCTGTTAAGTCGAATATTGATGGAATTGTAATCAAATCTTCACGTTTTAAAACTACATCAGCAGCTTTTCCGCTAATGATATCTTCGTAGTTAACAGCAATATTCTCAACAATCATATTTTCACGAGTTCTGATGATTGATATTCTACCAATCAATGCTTCACCTTTGAGACCTTCGGCAGATTTGATAAGTTGTGTAAGTGTTGGACTCGTTTCTAATGAATATTCACCAGGACGGAAAATTGCACCATTTATGGCAACCATATTTTCAAAACGTTCTAAAACACGCTCAATCACTATCGAGTCGCCAGATTGCATTTTAAATGTTGCGAAATCAGCTTCCATCACATCCAAAAGTTTTCTTTCTCGAGCCGTATTACGATATACTTTTAAGCGATGATGATAAGCATAAGGTGAAAATCCCCCCGCATATTCAATGACTTTATTGAGTTTTTCGTCTTCTAAAAGTTCAAATAAACCTTCTCTTTTTGTATTTCCTTTTACTGCAACTCTGGAAGAATAAGGTAATACTTGAATAATATCTTGATCTTGTAAAATAATGTTATTCTTTGTAAAACCATTCATCAGCAAGTCATAAATATCAAATGTTGATACTATTCTATTATTTCTAATAATGTTAATTTTTCTGTATGTTCCAACTTCATTCGGCCCGCCACAGGCATACAAAGCATTTTGTATTGAAGATAATGAGGAAAGTGTATAGGTTCCAGGAGCGATAACCTCACCGGTAACAGTAACTTTAATGCTTCTTATGTTTCCCAACGATACATTCATAAAAGTAGTGGCAGGAAAACCAGAAAAAGAGTTTAAACCAATATAAATCTTTGACAAACTTCTTTTTATTTTTTCTCTAGCCTGTTCTATTGTCGAACCTGCTAAATATACTAAACCAACTTTCTCTAGGTTAATATATCCATCAGCAGAAATTATTGGTTTAAAAAATGTCTGCGAATATCCATATACATCAATAAGTAACTGGTCATTAGGGCCCAAAACATAGTTGCTAGGTGTAGCAATATTACTTGCCGGAGTTGGGTCAAATTTTACTGTATTAAAAAGGTTGTAACCAAAAATTCTTCTTCTCAAAGTTACTTTTGCAGCATCCTGATTAGCTTCCTCTTCACGAATAATTCGTAATGAATCTTCTTTATTGATTAATCTTTGATCATTAGGTGCTCCTTGAACATTTCTTACAGCATTAGGGTCATTATTATTTAAAACCCTGTTTTTAGCAGGAAGTGGCATATTTGCCGCTCCTTGATTTGCATTCCCATTATTTACAGGGACAACAGTTGGGATATTTGTTGGAAGATTGGCTGGAATAGCTGTTGGTCCAGTGGGTGTAGCTACTGGATTTTGTCCAAATGTTTTGCTGAAAATCAGTATAAAAAGCGTAAATTTGAAAAAAAATTGTGAAAAACTAATCTTGTTTAATTTCATATCATTAACGTTATTTGTCAAATACATTTCTCTTTTGTTCTTTTGTCTAACACAAATGTTATGCAAAGTAACACAAGATTTTTTATTTTTTTGCTGTTTCATATTAAGTATGTATTAAAAAGAACTTTGAAACGCAAAGTAAATAATAAAACCCCAAACTACAAAAAAAAGTCTAAAAAAATGGCTGACATTAAAGAAGCAACTTACAACGAAGACAGTATTCGCTCACTTGATTGGAAAGAACATATCCGATTACGCCCCGGAATGTATATTGGAAAATTGGGCGATGGCTCTGCAGCTGATGATGGAATTTATGTGTTGCTTAAAGAAGTTATGGATAATTGCATTGATGAATATGCAATGGGCTACGGAAAATCAGTTGAAATAAAACTAGATGAAGGCAAGGTGGAGGTGCGTGATTATGGCCGTGGAATTCCACTCGGAAAAGTTGTTGATGTAGTTTCAAAAATAAATACTGGTGCAAAATATGATAGCAAGGCTTTTCAGAAAGCGGTTGGTTTGAATGGGGTAGGAACGAAGGCTGTCAATGCTCTTTCTTCTTATTTCAAAGTTATAGCTTTCCGTGAAGGAAAAGCAAAATGGGCCGAATTTAGTAAAGGCGAACTTACCAATGAATCTGAAATTTTAGATTCTGACCAAAAAAATGGAACTCATGTGATTTTTGAACCTGATAACACGGTTTTTAAAAACTACCATTATATTCCGCAATATGTTGAGGCGATGATTTGGAATTATTGTTACCTCAATGCGGGAATGACGATTTTGTTCAATAAGCAAAAGTATATTTCGCAAAATGGACTTTTAGATTTATTGAGAAGAAAAACCGATGAAGATTTATTGCGTTACCCAATTATTCACTTGAAAGGTGAAGATATTGAATTAGCACTTTCTCATGGAAACCAATATGGCGAAGAATATTATTCGTTTGTAAACGGACAAAATACCACGCAAGGCGGAACTCACCTTTCGGGTTTTAAAGAAGCTCTCGTTCGCACGATTAGAGAGCATTTTGGCAAAGACTATGCTCCCGAAGATATTCGTCAATCTGTAATTGCCGCTATTTCGATTCGTGTTCAAGAGCCTGTTTTTGAATCACAGACAAAAACTAAACTAGGTTCGGCCACGATTTCACCTGAACCAAATTCTACAACTGTTAGGACTTTTATCAGTGATTTTTTGAAAGAAAAACTGGACAATTTCTTGCACATGAATTTGCCAGTTAAAGAGGCGATAAAGAAAAGAATTGAGCAGTCAGAGCGTGAACGCAAAGAATTGGCAGGTGTAAGAAAGTTGGCCAATGAAAGAGCCAAAAAGGCTAATTTACATAATAAAAAGTTGAGAGATTGCCGTTTTCACTTTGATGATGAGAAAAACGAAAAGCGTTTTGATAGCGTGATGTTTATCACCGAAGGAGATTCTGCCAGCGGTTCGATTACCAAAGCTCGTAATCCTGAACTTCAAGCCGTATTTAGTTTGCGTGGTAAACCATTGAATAGTTTCGGACTTAATAAGAAAATTGTTTACGAAAACGAAGAGTTTAATCTACTTCAACATGCCCTAAATATCGAAAATGGATTAGAAGATTTACGCTATAATAAAATAATCGTAGCGACCGATGCAGATGTTGATGGTATGCACATTCGTTTGTTATTACTGACATTTTTCTTACAATTTTTCCCCGATTTGGTTCGTGAAGGGCATTTGTATATTCTCGAAACGCCTTTGTTTCGAGTAAGAAATAAAAAGGAGACGATTTATTGCTATTCGGACGAAGAAAGACAAAGAGCTATTGCCAAACTTTCTCCAAAACCAGAAATTACTCGTTTTAAAGGTCTAGGTGAGATTTCTCCACACGAATTTGAGAATTTTATTGGTGAAGACATTCGCCTCGAACCAGTAATTTTGGAGAAAGAATCTTCAATTCCGAAGATTTTAAGTTATTATATGGGTAAAAATACGCCCGAACGTCAGAAATTTATCATTGATAATCTAAGAGTTGATAAAGATGTAATTGATGAGGTTTTGGCTGAGATTTTGGATCTAAAAGCATAGCATTTCGATTAGGCTCAATGACCGCATTTCGACTGTTTACATTGGCGTAATGTTAACCAATCAAGTAAATTAAACGAAAGCAAAAATTTGTAATTGCAAAATTTGTGGTGCCTATTTTTTTGGTAAAAGTCCCAACTGCAAGTTTTGCTCTTTGAAAATATAATACATTATAAAAATTAAAGAAATTTATTAATAAACAAAACAACCTCTTATAAAAGTGACTCTCGACGACGTAAGAAAAGATATTGATACCATTGACGACCAATTGCTCGTGCTTCTCAATCAACGAATGAAGCTCGTACATAAAGTAGGAGAAATCAAGCGTTCGACCAAAGCAATTATTTATCGCCCCGAACGAGAAAAGCAAATTCTCGACCGTATGAATGCTCAAAATGCTGGACCACTTAACAAAGAAGCAATCGAAGCCATTTATTTGGAGATTTTTGCGGCTGCTCGAAACATCGAATTGCCCGAAAGAGTTGCGTATCTCGGCCCAGAAGGAAGTTTCACCCACCAAGCGGCCGAGAGCCGTTTTGGTGCTATGAGCGAGTATATGACTTTGCCAACCATCAAGTCGGTTTTTGAAGCTGTCGATACTGGTAGAGCTAAATTTGGAGTTATTCCCATCGAAAATAATCAAGAAGGTATCGTTTACGAAACTGTCGATTTATTGAATGCCATGAATGTGAATATTGCGGCAGAATTAAAAATCCCTGTACATTTTTCATTAGCAACAGAATCCGAAAATCCTTCTAAAATCAAGCGTATTTATTCAAAAGACATTGCTTTTCGTCAATGTAGAGGTTTTTTGAATAAATATTTTGAGCAAACACACCCCGAAGAAATTCAGGTTGAGTCAACTTCTAAAGCGGCCAAACTCGCTGCCGAAGACCCAGAAAGTGCAGCTATATGTTCGGAAATCGCTGCAAAATTATTTGGTTTGCCAACCCTATTCAATAACATTGAAGATAATAGTCAGAACCGTACTCGCTTCTTTATTTTGGCTAAGTATTTTATAAATGCCAAAAGTGAAAACGACAAAACTACCATTATTGCTCGACTTCCAGATACCGATAAACCAGGTATTTTAGCGGCTTTCTTACAAGATTTCAAAAAGGCAGGCATTAACTTAACAAAAATCGAAAGCAGACCGTATAAAGGAGATGAAGATTTTAATTTTTGGTTTTTTATCGAATTAGAAGGTTTTTTTCAAGACGATAACATGGAGAAGGTTTTCAAGAAATATAAAAACGCAATCAAGTGGTTAGGAAGTTACGTCAGAAACGCTTAAAAGAGTTACGAATTATGAGTTCTGAGCCGAATGACCTATCGCAAATGTTTCAAGTTTTTTTACTTTTTGAAGTCATTTATGATAAAAAAACTCGGTATTCATATTTCTACATTCATAACTACTAACTGATATAATTGTTAAGAAAAGATGGGCAAATGCTCATTTTTTTGTTTTATTTCTTCCTGAAAATCGCGAAAAGTGCAATAATTACCCAAACAATATTAACTGCAACCGAAGGATAGGCACGGTGTGCATAAGTATTGATTATAAAGCAGATTCCGCCTAGCAAATTTGCCCAAATATATTTGCTATCTTTTGAGTCTAACTTACCTTGTATATTTAAATAGTAAGATCCTACGATGAGTATCGAACCAATCCAGCCAACTATTTCTATCAATAAATCCATTTTTTTAATTTCTTATAAATTGTTTATCAAAGGTTAAAATATCTTTTGTTTTTTCTTTATCAGATTGGATTTGTTCCTTTAACTTATCCAAACTATCAAATTTTTGCTCTGGTCTGATATAATCTACGATTTCGACTTTAATAGTTTCACCGTAAATATTATCATCAAAATCAAATATATTTACCTCTTGTGTGCGTCCAACCCCATCGACAGTCGGGCGAGTGCCTATGTTCATCATTCCATCATGCCACTGATTACGGAAGAAAGTTTTGACTGCATAAACACCATTAACAGGAATCAATTTATAAAATTGAGTAACCTGCACATTTGCCGTTGGAAAACCGATTGTTCGTCCTAACTGACGACCTTTAACTACAATTCCCGTAAAACTGTATTTTCTTCCCAGTAATTCATTTGCAGAACTAACTTCTCCTCTTAGTAATGATTGTCGAATTTTAGTTGAACTTATCGTTAAGTGCTCAATTTCTTGTCTTGGAATTTCTTCGATTTCGATACCAAAAACTTCGGAATTTTGATTTAAGTAATCAAAACTACCTTCACGGTTTCGTCCAAATCGGTGGTCGTAGCCAATTACTAATTTTTTTGTACCTATTTTGTCGATTAGAATATTACTTACATATTCTTCAGAACTCAATTCTGAAAATTCACGAGTAAACGGCAGTATCAATAAATGGTCAACTCCTTGATTTTTCGATTTGTCGCCTGCAAGCAGTTCTATTTTTTCATCAATAGTTGAAAGGAGTTTTAGATCTTGACTGTCTTTTGATACTACAACTCTTGGATGTGGCCAGAATGTGAGTACTACCGATTCTCCGTTTGTTTTCTGGGCAGTTTCTCTTAAAATTTGAAGGATTTTTTGATGACCCAAATGAACTCCATCAAACGTTCCACTTGTAACAACGGCGTTTTTTAGTGCCTTGAAGTCTGCTAAATTATAATATACTTTCACTGTTGATTATTCAAATTTTCATTCATACTAAATCTTTCGGCGATTGTTTCTAAAAACTGTTCAATTTTTAAAGATTCTTCAATTTTAAATTCTCCAATGCGTGTTCTACGCAAAGAACTCATATATGCTCCCGAATTCAGTAATTTACCAAAATCTCTTACTATACTTCTTATATAAGTACCTTTCGAACAAACAATTCTAAAAGAAATTTGCGGGAAATTGCTACTATCAATCTCAAATTTCTTTACGTCCACTTGCCGAGGTTTGATAATTACTTCTTCACCTTTCCGAGCCGATTCATACGCTCGTTTGCCATTAATTCTGATAGCTGAATGAGCAGGAGGAATTTGCTCAATCAAACCAGAAAGTTGACTAACTACCTGATTGATAGCTTCTTGTGTAATATGTTTAGTTGGATATTCAGCATCAAACTCTGTTTCTAAATCTACTGAAGGCGTAGTTTTTCCCAATTCTAAAGTTCCAGTGTATTCTTTTTCTTGTGCCTGAAAAGTGTCAATTTGTTTAGTCATTTTTCCAGTACAAAGAATCAATAAACCTGTTGCCAATGGGTCTAGCGTTCCAGCGTGACCTACTTTTTTGTATTTTCCTGCCCAACGAACCTTATTTACGACATCAAAGGATGTCCATTTTAAAGGTTTATCAATCAATAAAACTTCATTTCTTTCGTCCATCGAAACCAAAATTAAATATAAAATTATCGGAAATTATTGTCGTCAGTCGTTTGTTTGACCTTAAACTAAATAACTCTTAATTCATAACCACCGGCCAAAAGTCCTAAAATAACCAATCCAACTACTATGCGGTAGTAGCCAAAAACCTTGAAACCGTATTTTTGTAAGTATCCAATAAAAAACTTGATAGCAGCCATTGCTACGATAAATGCAACGATATTTCCGACAGCTAAAAATAGCAATTGGTCAGTTGAGAATGTCAAAGAACCAGCTTTAAAACCTTTCAGAAGTTTGTATGCCGATGCGGCAAACATTGTAGGAACAGCTAAGAAAAATGAAAATTCTGCGGCATCTTTGCGGGGAAGACCTTGAAGCATCCCACCAATAATACTTGCTGCCGAACGAGAAACACCAGGAATCAGGGCAATACATTGAAAAAGACCGACTTTTATAGCATCAGTATAAGTTATGTCTTCCTTAGTAGCTTTATTTTCAAAATATTTATCAATAAAAACCAAGATAATTCCTCCCAAAACTAGCATTATTGCCACCACGGCTACGCTTTCGAGTAATTGGTCAATAAAATCATTTAAAATAAAACCAATAATTGCTGCAGGAATAAAGGCGGCCAATAGTTTTTTGTAGAATTCAAAGGATTGAAAGAAACGTTTCCAATATAAAACTACCACTGAAAGAATTGCTCCAAATTGAATATTTACCTCAAAAATTTTCGTAAAAGGGTCTTTGCTAATGCCCATCAAGGACGAGCCAATAATCATGTGTCCAGTTGAGCTTATTGGTAAATACTCGGTGATACCTTCGATGATAGCAAGTATAATTGCGTAAATAAAATTCATGGAGTGTTAAAATTTATTGAGATTAAATAAATAAGAAAACTGATAGTAAGCAGTTATTTTGCAAAAGTCAATAGACTAATGCAATGTAACTATTTGCCTATCAGTTTTTTATAAATATTATATTCGAGGAAAATTTATTTTTTTTTGAATATAGTATAAAACTGAAAAATGAAACCAATAAATGCGATAGCTGGTCCGAGGGTTAAGCCCAAAAATCCAAAGCCAAATTCTTCTTTATCAAGTGTCATTACAAAGAAACCAGAAAAAATAAGGACGATTCCTGCAATCATCAATGTAAAATTACTTTTACTGAAAGGAAGAGCTTCTTGTTTGCCTGTTTGTTCGTTCGTAGTGTTGTTTGTTTTATTTTTCATTTAATTTTATGTTAATATTTTCAATATAAATCTTCTAAATCAGTTCTCAAATAACGGTAGATTGATTGGAAAGTACTCATTGCCCCAATTAAAACACCGATTAAAATAACTAAAACGTACAAGATTGAAAGTTTTGTAAAGTCTTGCAAAATGTCTAAGTTTTCTATTTCCCGAATGGCAATCTGTTCCAC
The DNA here is from genome assembly GCA_945860265.1 of Emticicia agri. Classification (GTDB taxonomy): domain Bacteria; phylum Bacteroidota; class Bacteroidia; order Cytophagales; family Spirosomataceae; genus Emticicia; species Emticicia agri_A. The sequence goes on from CAMAQF010000009.1 coordinate 62,100, forward strand.
AACTATAAGTAAACTAGAGGCTGTTAATCCCGAAAAAAATCCTTGTAAAATTCCCCTAATTAAAAATGGTTTCTGAATAAACCAATCTGTTGCTCCAACCAATTGCATGCTTCTGATGATAAATCTCTGCGAATAAAGTGCCAATCTAATAGTATTATTAATTAGCAAAATAATCGCAATCAATAACAAAATAACTATTGAAACAATAATTAAATAGGCTTTATTCGCAATTTTGTTGATACTATCCACAAAATCTTTAGCATAATCAGCTTCAAAAATTCCTGGCACACCTTCTAAATCGGCTTTAATTTTGACCAATTCTGCCTCTTGAAAGTATTCTTCTTTAATCTTTAGACTGAAAGCATCACGGTATGGGTTTTCACCCAAAATCGAATGAAAATCTTCTTTTACATCTTTTAAAACTTTTTCAGCAGTACTTTCTTTAGAAATAAATATTATTTGTGGAATATTATTAGAACAAGAAACGTAATTTTTTTTTGCAATTAAATTTCTGACCGAATCTTTTTGAATTTGTGTAAGTGATTTATCTAAATATACCTGCACTTCAATGTTTTGTTTGATATTTAAAACCAGCTCCTTTGAAGTTAGGGCTATCCATCCACTGAATGCCACCAAAAATAAAGCTGAAGTTAAGCTTAAAATGATGAGCATACTCGGATAACTACCTAATTTTCTGTTTTTTTTCTGCATTTTGTTTAGCTCAAAAATCAATCGGATACAAATATAAAGGATGTTGTATATAATACGCAGATTTTAATGATTTTTAACAGAAGAATGACAAATATTAGACTGCTTCGTTTTTCCAACGAGCAATTCTTTCAGGCATATTTTGTTCTATAATATTTTTTACAACTTCCGTTATTTCTTCAACCGTCGCATCTGGCGAGAAATAAATAGGTTCTTTAAATTTTACTTTTATCTCAGTATTACGTTTTTTGTAGTTAAGTCCTGATTTATTAAAAGCACGCCTAAAACCATCTATTACCACAGGCACAACAATAGGGTTGTTGTCTTTGATTATGTGGGCTGTGCCTTTGCGAATAGGGGCGTAGGGGCTTGTTGTGCCTTGAGGAAAACTTACTACCCAACCATACTTTAAGCCCATGGCTACATTATCTCCAGCAGACGTATCAAGCGAACGCTTTACATTTTCACCCTTGGCTCTCCATGAGCGTTCGACCAAAATAGCCCCGGCTAAACTCAACATTTTTGGAATTAAGCCTTCCTTCATGGTTTCGCTAGCCGCAACATAGAAAGTTCTTGCACGAGGAGCTAATAATGCAATTGGCAATACCCGGTTTCGGAAACCCCATTTTACTGAACAAAAAATATGGTAAAAAGCAATTACATCGGCAAAATAGGTCTGATGATTCGAAATAAAATAGACGTTCTGATTGGGTAGTTTTTCTAAATACTCGGCACCTTCAACTTTCAATTGATTAGCAACAGCCAAACGCCAATATGACGGTATTCCTGCAAATATAATGATAAGACGTTTTAGAATCATCCAATTTCCGAATGGGTCACGTTCAAAAATGCCAAATATGTCTATGTATGACACATATCTGAAGAAAGGATTTGGATCATTGTTTGGAATTGGAAGAAAATTTTTAATAATTCTAATCATTCTCAAAACTAAGGTCTATTTTTACAGGTTTGGGTATTTATAATTGAAAGATAGTAATTATTTGACATTTATCAAAAATCAATACTGAAAAAGATTCGCTTGAAGTAGTTTTCAAAAGTAAAGCGTTGATTTTTAAATAAAATCAACGCTTAAATATTTTCTAACGAAATAAGTTTTAGTTTCGTTTATCAATTTCGTCTCTGATTTTGGCTGCTCTTTCGTATTCTTCTTCAGCTAATGCCTGCGAAAGCATCTTTGTTAGTTCATCAAAACTATAATCTTTCAAAGCTTCTTTTTGAGTTATTTGTGGACGAGTAGTAGCTGGATCAACCAATTCTTCGGTCTCATCAGCTTTGTCGACTTCGTTGGTTGTAATGCCAGCATCATTCAAAATTTGTTCTGTTGTATAAATTGGTACTTGAAAGCGTAGTCCAATAGCAATAGCATCTGATGGGCGAGCATCCACAGTTTTCTGACGAATCCCATCTGTACAAATAATTTTTGCAAAGAAAATGCCTTCTCTCAGGTCTGAAATGACAATTTCTTCGACTGTAAAATCGAATGCACGAGCAAAAGACTTAAATAAGTCGTGCGTCATTGGCCGATTGGGTGTTATGTGTTCCATCTCAATTGCAATCGCTTGAGCTTCAAACATACCTATTATTATTGGTAAGCGGCGACTTCCACCTTCTTCCGATAGCACCAATGCAAAAGAACCAGTCTGAGATTGACTTGGCGATAGTCCTAATATTTCGAGTTTTATTTTTTTCACGATGCAAATATAAATAAAACTTGTGTTTTATTCATTCTAAAAATTTGTGTTTTTCGTTTGATGGCTATTAAAACAATTAGCCCAGACCTAGTTTTATAAACCAAATCTGGGCTAATTAGTTTCAATAATATTATACTGAAGATTATTTGTTTGCTAAAATAGCCTTTGTCAATTTTGGTAAAATCTCAAATACATCGCCAACAATGCCATAATCAGCGGCTTTGAAGAAGGGTGCTTCGGGGTCTTTATTGATTACCACCAATACTTTTGAAGAGTTTACACCTGCCAAATGTTGAATCGCTCCCGATATTCCACAAGCTATATAAAGATTCGGGGAAACTTTTACACCCGTCTGTCCAACGTGTTCGTGATGAGGTCTCCAATCTAAGTCTGATACTGGTTTTGAACAAGCTGTTGCTGCACCTAAAGCATCAGCTAAATCAAGTAAAGGCTGCCAATTTTCTGGGCCTTTCATGCCTCGTCCACCTGAAACAACTAAATCTGCTTCTGGTAAAGAAATCATTCCTGTTGCTTTGATTGTTTCAGTCACCTTTGCCGAAAAAAGATTTTCATATAGAGACGGTGAGATATTTTCTACAGCTGCACTATTGTTGTTTTCAATTGGAGCAACCGCATTTTTCTTAATTGCTAATATTTTTACATCTCCGTTTACCTTTACATCAGCAAATGCTTTTCCTGTGAAAATACTTACTTTTACTTGGAAACCGTTGCTCATATTTGGTAATTCAGTTACATTTCCAACAACTGCGGCTTTTAAAGCTCCAGCAGCACGAGCTATTACTGCATCAGCAAATGATGATTTTGCCGTAATAATAACTTTTGCCCCTGTATTTTTTACAGTTTCTGCCAAAACACTTGCATATGCCATGCTATTTGGACTTGTAAGTTTTGTGTCATTGGCGTGCAAAATATTAGTAGCACCAAAGTTTCCTGCTTTTTCCAATTCTGCTGCATCTGCATTACCAATTGCGAGTGCTGTTACAGTTGTGTCCATCATTTCGGCTACTTTAGAGCCGTAATAGATAGCTTCGAGAGATGATTTTTTGATTGCACCATCGGCAATCTCTGTGAATATAAGTATCATTATAGTTCTGAGTTTTGAGTGCTGAGTTCTGAGTCAAGTACGAGCTAACACTCAGCACTCAAAACTCAGAATTCAGAACTAATTTATAGCACTTTCGCTTCTGTTTTTAATAATTCGATAAGTTTTTCCGCTTCTTCGGCAGGAATCATTTTACAAGCACCTTTTGGAGCTGGCAGGCTATATTTTTCTGTTATTGTAAGAGCTGAACCTGCTGCTGGAATAACCTTCAATGGTTTTGTGCGAGCAGTCATAATTCCACGCATATTTGGGATTTTCCATTCAGCAATTGGTTCTTGACAACCCAAAACGAGTGGGAGTGAAGCAGTTAACTTTTCTTTTCCACCTTCAATTTCACGAGTTATACTTGCTTCGTTTCCATTTATATCTAACTGCATTACTGGCGAAAATGATGAAATTCCTAGCATTTCGCCTACAATTCCATGAACAACGCCCGAGTTATAATCACTCGTTTCACGACCCATTAATATCAAATCATAATTTCCATTTTTAGCAACAGCCGCAATTTGCTCAGCTACAAAGTACGAATCCGTTGGTTCAACATCCACTCTTATGGCATCATCTGCACCAATCGCCAATGCTTTTCTGATTTGTGGTTCTGCATCAGCACCACCCACATTCAATACAGTAATTGTTGCTCCAGATTGTTCTTTTAGTTCAACTGCACGAGCCAAAGCATAATCATCATAAGGGCCAATGATGTAAGTTACGCCAGCTTTGTTTAGTTTTGTATCTCCGTCAGTGAAGGAGATTTTTGAAGTTGTATCGGGTACACTCGAAATACAAACTAATATTTTCATAATATTGGACTCCCAACCCCCAGAGGGAGATTTTATTTATTGTATGCCTTTAGGGGTTAGCTGAAAAGCATATTTTAAGAATTTGTCTAAAAATTAATATAATAAGAAAGTCAGTATTATTAATTGAAAAAGTTAATAATAGTATGCGTGCATAACATTATGCAAATCTAAATTAAAGATATATTCTATGCAAGAAGAACGACTAAAAATTTTATTTCAGTATTTAGAAGAAGAACCAAATGAACCTTTTAATATTTATGCTATTGCGATGGAGTACATTAATAATGATGTTCAGAAAGCTAAGTTTTATCTTGATAGATTATTGACCGAACATCCAGATTATGTGCCTACTTATTATCATGCCGCGGTAGTTTATGTTGATTTGGAAGATTTTACAAATGCTGAGAGTATTTACCAGTTAGGTATAGAGAAAGCTCATCAGCAGCAATCTATTAAGGCTTTTGATGAGCTTAAACGGGCTTACCAAATGTTTCTTGATGAAATGGAATAAAATTAGTCGGTGGTCCACAGTCGATATTAAAAGAAAATGATTAGGTCTGTCGATCATTGACCGAGGTCTATTTAATAGTACATTTCGTTGGTTTTTTCTTCTTTATTTTTACCAAACAATGCTCTGAAAGTATTGGTCATATAAAGCATATCCAAGACTTTACTTTTTGCTTGTTTCATAATATAAATATGTTTGTCATTTTTGATTTGTTCTGTTAAATGATTGAGAACTAACTCCATGCAATCTTGATTTTCGGTGAAGTTATCAACGATATACATCATGAAACGGTTTTCGAGTTTAGACTCTGCGAAATAGAATACTATATGTAGGTCTTCATCAACTAAGAAAGTTGTAGTTTTGTTGGTGTCATATAATTTAAACATTTCACCGTGGTCAACTAAGCAATCAATTATCGCTACATCATCACTAACTATGTGTAAGGTTGGCTGGATATTCATAACTCTTATAATTTTTATTTTTCCGAATAATATTTTGTTTCTATACCAAATATAACGAAAAAATATAAAATTTGTTCAATAAAATATAATTAAATCTTGGAATAGTATAATTATAAAAATTGTAAAAATAGAAAATTTGGTTTTGTTTTTGTGTATTTGTACTTAAATAATGCATGATTATCGAAAATCAAACTTCGTTTTCACCTGTTTTTATAAAAAAAATATTGTTTTTCGTAAAAACGCCTAAAATTACACTTCATTTTTTCTCGTAAAAAAAATATAATGACCTATAAAAGTTCTAAAATTTTAACTTCATCAGATAAAAAAAAACGTTCGGCTTCAGTCCTTATGATTTATACTGGCGGTACTTTGGGCATGGTTTACGATACAAAATCGAAATCATTAGTACCATTTGATTTTGACCAAATATTGGTAAATGTACCTGAACTAAAAAGACTCGAATTTGAGTTAACGATTCTGACTTTACCAAAACCGATTGATTCGTCGAACATTAAGCCCGAAACTTGGATTGAGTTGGCGGCAATTATAAGAGATAATTTTGAACAATATGATGCTTTCGTGATTCTTCACGGTACCGATACTATGGCTTACACGGCATCGGCTTTAAGTTTTTTATTGGAAAATTTATCTAAACCAGTAATTTTAACTGGAGCCCAATTACCAATTGGAATTGCTCGCACCGATGCCCGTGAAAATCTGATTACAGCTTTAGAAATTGCTTCGGCCGAAATCAACGGCCGTCCAGTTGTACCAGAAATCGCGGTGTATTTTAATTCTTATCTATTGCGAGGAAATAGAGCAAAGAAAAAAGAGAGTAGTCAGTTTAATGCTTTTCGTTCAGAAAATTATCCAGTATTGGCCGAAGTTGGTGTGACGATTGATTTTAATTTTCCTTTTATCATGCCATTTCGCCCAGATTTACCTTTGGTTGTGCATCAAAAACTCGAAGAGCAAGTAATGATTTTGAAGCTTTTTCCGGGAATCAATCAAAAGATGGTACACAATTTATTGAGTACAGAAGGATTGAGAGGTGTTGTTTTGGAAACTTACGGTGCAGGAAATGCTCCATCGGAAGAATGGTTTTTGGAGGAATTGGATCAAGCTACCAAACGAGGAATTGTGATTGTGAATGTTTCACAGTGCGATGGTGGGCGTGTTTTACAAGGTCATTATCAGACGAGTAGTGAATTGAAATCAATCGGCATTATTAGTGGCTCAGATATTACGACCGAGGCTTCAATTACTAAATTGATGTTTTTATTAGGCCAAGAAACTGAGCCTGAACGTGTAAAATATCGAATGGAGCAGAGTATTTGTGGTGAAATGAGTACTTAGACAACAGTAATTGACAAATTTAAATGATGCAAGTGATTGATTTTAGTATTTTGTCGATGCAACGAACCTTCTCTTGTCCCATTACTAAATTTTTAAATCCAATTCTATAGTCAGTAACTACTTCTTTACCCGAATCAAGCCTTCTTGCACGACTGATGCGATTAATTTGCCATCTTCTGTAAAGAAATTTCCACGAGTAAAACCTCTTGAATTTGAAGCACTTGGACTATCAAGTGCATAAAGAAGCCATTGGTCGATTCTAAAATCTTCGTGAAACCACATGGCGTGGTCAAGACTTGCCATAAACAAATCGTTGAGCGAAACTGTATCTAAATGGGGTAGAGTTGCAGTTCCTAAAAGATTATAATCGGAAGCATAGGCCAAAATTATTTGATGTAATCGCAAGTTGTTTGGTAAATCTCCAATGGCTTTAATCCAAACGTGACGAAATGGTTGTTGCTTCTGCGGTTTTAGCGGATTTATTCGTTCAACTGGTCGAAATTCGAGTGGTCGAGGATGCGAAAAATTCTTGTAAAAATCAGGAGCTTTATCTTTGAAGGCTTCAATTAGTACCAAATCAGAAACCAATGTATTTGGTGGTGGAACATTGGGCATCGTAATTTGATGATTGAAACCTTCTTGTGAACTTTGAAACGAACTAATCATACTAAAAATAGCCTTGCCATTTTGAATGGCATTCACTCGTCGAGTTGTGAAACTACCTCCATCACGAATTCGATCAACTTCATAGATAATAGGCATTGAAATATCTCCTGTCAGTATGAAATAGCCGTGCATTGAATGCAAAACTCGGTCTTCTGGAACTGTCTGATAAGCAGCATAAAGCGATTGAGCAAGCACTTGTCCACCAAATACTCGTTTCCATGGTGCTTGATAATTTTTTCCTATAAATATATTTTGATCTATTTTTTCAAGGCTCAAGAGTTGTACTAATTCTTCGGCTGTTTTCATTTATAATCAATAAACATGAAAGTAGTAAGTAATGAGACACAAGAAACGTGCTAAAAGCTTGATTAATAAAAAAATATGCAATATTTTTTTGTAGCTAATATTTGCATTATTAGATAAAACAACCTCAAGGTTTAAATAAGGTTAATATTTTTTTAATAGTTGATATTGTTCTTCAATAGCAGATCGAAATTCTTGTTTCAAATTGGCTATTAAGCTCTGAGTACTTTGCACGTCATGAATAGAAGTAACACCTTGCCCAGCCGACCAAATGGTTTTCCATGCTTTAGCTTCGGCTTGAGCGGCATCTAATTCTTTTCCAAAATCAATTTTGCCTGCTTTGCTCCATAGTTCTGGAGTAAGTCCAGCGGCTTCGAGACTTGGTTTTAAGAAATTAGCATTTACTCCCGAAACAGCAGCTGTATAAACGATATCTGTAGTATCACTTTCAATTATCATTTCTTGGTATTCAATGTCCGCTCGGCTTTCGGTCGTGTTTATAAAGCGAGTTCCCATATAAGCTAAATCTGCTCCAATTTGAAGTGCTGAAGCAATATCTCGACCAGTGCTAATGCAACCAGATAGTAAGATTGTTTTATTGAAAAAACTTCGAATTTCATTGACAAATGCCATCGGGTGAAGTGTTCCTCCGTGACCGCCAGCACCTGCACAAACTAAAATAAGTCCATCTACACCTGCTTCGTTTGCTTTTTCGGCGTGGCGTTGATTGATTACATCATGAAAAACTAATCCACCGTAACTATGTACTGCATCAACTATATAAGAAACGGCACCGAGAGAAGTAATTACAATAGGAACTTTGTGTTTTACAATCATTTCAACATCTGCATAAAGACGTGGATTTGAACGATGAACAATTAGATTGACACCATACGGAGCAACTGGTTTGCCATTGGTTTGCGTAAAACCTTCAAGTCGATTTTTTATTTCGATAAGCCATTCTTCAAATCCTTCGGTTGAACGTTGATTGAGTGCTGGAAAAGTGCCAACTACACCATTTTTACAACACTCTACTACTAAATCTGGTCCAGAAATGAGAAATAAGGGTGCGGCTATCGCTGGCAAAGATAACGTATCTGATAGTATATGCGGTATCATTTTTATCTGGTTTTATTATAGGTTAATAACGTAAAGTTAGAATATTTTATTAGATAGTTAAATCAATAAATAAAATTCTCTTTAAAAATAAAAAGCCGTAGAAATTTTTAGTTCTCTACGGCTTCTTAAATGTACTTTTAATATTAACTATTAATCTTCAAAATAGCCATAAATGCATCTTGTGGAACTTCTACTGTTCCAATCTGACGCATGCGTTTCTTACCTTTTTTCTGTTTTTCTAAGAGTTTACGCTTACGAGAAATATCTCCACCGTAACACTTGGCTGTAACGTCTTTTCTCAAAGCCTTCACTGTTTCTCTCGAAATTACTTTTGCTCCAATCGCCGCTTGAATCGCAATATCAAATTGCTGACGAGGTAATAATTCACGCAATTTCTCACATAGTTTCTTACCCCATTCGTACGCTTTATCTCGGTGAACTATAGCCGATAGTGCATCCACTGGTTCACCATTTAAAAGAATATCCAATTTTACGAGTGACGATTCACGATAGCCCATCAAATGATAATCAAGTGAAGCATAACCACGGGAAATGGTTTTTAATTTATCAAAAAAGTCAAAAACTACTTCTGAAAGTGGCAATTCAAAGGTCAATTCAACACGAGTGGCGGTCAGATAAATTTGGTTTTTCAATAAACCACGCTTCTCCATACACAATCCGATGATTGGCCCAACATAATCGGCCGCTGTAATGATTTGTGCATTGATAAATGGTTCTTCAATCCAATTGATAACATTAGGGTCAGGCATTTCCGACGGTGCCGAAACTTCCAATAATTCATTCTTTTTATCAACAACGTGAAATTTTACCGAAGGAACGGTGGTCAAAACTGTCATATCAAACTCACGTTCGAGGCGTTCCTGAACAATCTCCATGTGAAGCATTCCCAAGAATCCACAACGGAAACCAAAGCCCAAAGCAGCTGAAGTTTCTGGTTCCCAAATCAATGCCGCATCGTTTAGCTGAAGTTTTTCCATGGCATCACGCAAATCTTCAAACTCTGAAGTATCCACTGGGTAAATTCCAGCAAAAACCATTGGTTTTACTTCTTGGAAACCCTTGATCATTTCTTTAGTTGGGTGAAGGGCATTTGTAATTGTGTCTCCAACTTTTACTTCCTTTGCAACTTTAATACCCGAAATAATATAACCTACATCACCACAATCTACATAATCACGAGGTTCTTTGGTCAATCTCAAAATACCAACTTCATCAGCAAAATATTCTTTGCCTGTAGCCACAAATTTTATTTTATCACCTTTATTTATTCGACCATTTTTTACACGGAAAATTACCTCAATTCCTCTAAATGAATTGAATGTTGAGTCAAAAATCAAGGCTTGAAGTTCAGCTTTAGGTTCGCCAGATGGGGCTTGAATTCGGTGTATAATTGCCGATAAAATTTCATCGATACCAATACCTTCCTTGGCACTTGCCGGTATTATCGAGTCACGGTCACAACCAATCAAATCGACAATTTGGTCTTTTACCTCTTCAGGCATTGCTCCTGGTAAATCAATCTTGTTCAGTACTGGAATAATTACAAGGTTATGTTCTAAAGCCAAAAATAAATTACTAATTGTCTGAGCTTCAATACCTTGAGCTGCATCAACAACCAATAATGCTCCTTCACAAGCCGCAATCGAACGAGAAACTTCATAACTAAAGTCAACGTGACCAGGAGTATCAATCAAGTTTAGAACATATTCTTCACCTTCAAATTGGTAATTCATCTGGATTGCATGACTTTTGATTGTAATTCCACGCTCACGCTCCAAATCCATATCGTCAAGCACTTGGGCTTGCATATCTCTTCCCGATACTGTTCCTGTAAATTGTAATAAACGGTCGGCAAGTGTACTTTTACCGTGGTCAATGTGTGCAATGATGCAAAAATTACGAATATTTTTCATTCAAATATGTAGTACGGATTATTTAACCGTTTGATTTAAAAATAACAACCTATAAACAGAAAAGTTTGATACTTATCATATTAGATACAAAATTAGTAAGAAAAAGGCAGATTTTTAAAGATATTTTTGGCCAACTAAATAATTTGTGACGTAGTCTTTTACTGCCTCTTCTATGCTTGTGAATGGTTTTTTATAACCAATCATACGCAATTTGCCCATATTGGCTTGAGTATAGTATTGATATTTGTCTCGAATATCGACAGGAGTATCTATAAAATCAATGTTTGGCACAATATTCAAAGCCGAAAAAGTGGCTTTAGCAAGATCAATGAATGTGCGTGCGATACCAGTACCTAAATTATAAATACCGGAGTTTCGTCTAGAGTGCATCAAAAAAACACATACATCAACCAAATCTTTTACATAAATAAAATCACGCATTTGTTCACCATTGTTGAAGTCTGAGCGGTGCGATTTGAAAAGTTTGATGTTACCGTTTTCGTTGATATTATTAAATGAATGAAAAATCACCGAAGCCATACGTCCTTTGTGAAATTCATTAGGGCCATAAACATTAAAAAATTTCAATCCAGCCCAAAAGAAAGGAGCGTTTTTTTGTTGTAAAGCCCATTTATCGAAGTTGTTTTTTGAATCGCCATACGGATTCAAGGGCTTTAATTGCGGAATAACAAGTTCGTTATCATCGTAGCCCAATTCTCCAGCACCATAAGTAGCTGCTGATGAGGCATATACTAAAGGAATTTGGAACTCATAACATTTTTGCCAAATACGTTTTGAATAATTGAGATTCAGACGGTCGAAAATTTCAGTATCAAATTCCGTGGTATCGGTTCTTGCACCAATATGAAAACAAAACTCAACTTCGGCTTGGTTTATTTCTAACCATTCAAAGAAATTATCTCTATGAACAAATTCCTGAATTTTCTTACCTTGCAGATTTTTCATTTTTTCTACATTAGAAAAATCATCAACGGCAATAATGAAATTAAAGTTATCTTGATTCAATCGTTGAATTAAGCAACTTCCAATAAAACCAGCCGCACCTGTTACAATTATCATATTGAATGAGCTATTTTTTTGAAATACTTTGCAAAATTATAACATTGTAGCTTACAAATCCATACACTAAACTTTGATTAAATTGTACTATTTTAAGTTTTATGAGTATTTCAAACAAATAAGTTTTTTTGTTGGTAATTTTGTAAAAAAATTAAGCAAATAATGATTTTTATAACAAGAAGAGAAACCTTCAACGCAGCTCATCAACTATATAATTCGGAATGGTCAAAAGAAAAAAACTTAGAGGTCTTCGGACTTTGTTCAAATATACATGGACATAATTGGGAACTATTCGTAACAATTAAAGGAGAAATTCTTGAAGAAACGGGCTTTGTGATGGATTTGAAAGACCTTAGCAAAATTGTAAAGCAAGAAATTATAAATAAAGTTGACCATACTTTTTTGAATACCGATGTTGAGTTTTTGAAAGACAAACTTCCAAGTACAGAAGTTTTTGCGGTTGAGATTTGGAAGATTTTACTACCAATCATACCTAATTATTGTCAAGGACAATTGCATTGTATTAAATTGGTAGAAACTGCTAATCATTTTGTGGAATATTACGGACAATAATTTTGAATGATTGAATTAAGATAGAATAAAAAACGTATTCACCCATTCAATCATTCGCTCATTCAATAATTGAGTACAATGAAATACTTCATCATTGCAGGTGAACGCTCAGGCGATTTACATGGCTCGAACTTAGTAAAAGCTATCAATAATACTGATAACCAAGCGTTTATAAAAGCTTGGGGTGGAGATTTAATGCAAGAGGCTGGAGCAGAAATCACCAAACACTACCGAGATTTATCATTTATGGGATTTCTGGAAGTGCTAAAAAATTTACCAACAATCTTAGGCTTTATTAGTGAATGCAAAAAAACAATTGAAGAATTTCAGCCTGATGCTTTAATTCTGATTGATTACGCAGGTTTCAATATCCGGATTGCAAAATGGGCAAAAAAGAAAGGTTTTAAAGTGTTTTATTATATTTCTCCAAAAGTTTGGGCATGGAATCAAAGTCGTGCTTGGAGTCTAAAAAAAAATCTCGACCGACTGTTCGTTATTTTTCCGTTTGAAGTTGAGTTCTTTAAAAAGTACGATTTTGAGGTAGAATTTGTTGGTAACCCACTTTTTGATGCTATTGCTATTTCTAAACCGACTTCCGACTTTTTGCAAAGAAATAACTTAACAGATAAAAAAATTATAGCGTTGTTGCCTGGAAGCAGAAAACAAGAAGTGGAGAAAATGCTTAATTTAATGGTCGCAATTCAAAGTAAATTTGTTGAATATCAGTTTGTTATAGCTGGAGTTGGCAATTTGCCTTTGGAATTTTATCAAGCATTTCTGAACGAAAATATCAAGATTGTAATCGACCAAACTTATGATTTATTATCGCATAGTATGGCTGCTTTGGTTACATCAGGGACGGCTACACTTGAAACTGCTTTTTTTGGAGTTCCTCAGGTAGTTTGCTACAAAACAAGCGGTTTATCTTATAAAATTGCCAAGTTAGTCATAAAAGTGCCTTATATTTCGTTAGTAAATTTAGTGGCACAAAAAGAAGTAGTGAAAGAATTAATTCAAGATGAATTGACTATCGATAATTTATTTATTAACTTGAGTAAAATTCTTGATGATACTGATTTTAGAAATAAACAAATGAATGATTATAAGGAAGTTAAAGAAAGTCTCGGTCATGTAGGGGCTTCTGAAAAAACTGGACGTAGAATCGTAGAAATATTACAATTTTCAAATAAAATCAAATAAAAAATAACAAAAATGACTTTCAAAAACATTGCAGTTGCTTTAACAATTATGTTGATAACAATTTTTTCTTGCAAAAAGAGCGAAATAGTTGTTAAGCCTAAAACAAAAACTGAATTCTTGGCTGGAACGGGTTCGAAATCTTGGAAAAACACAAAAGCAATTGCTACAAATGGAGGTCTTACTATAGATTTAGTAAACTCGCAGCCAACTTGTGTGGTAGATAATATATTGACGTTTTCGACTACAAAAACTTATGAAATTAGAGAAGGTGCAACAAAATGTAATACCGCAGACCCTGATTTAGTATTGAAAGCAAATTGGAGCTTTAATGCTGATGAAACAAAATTCTCAGTTGATAAAATTAGTTTTCAAGGCTTCAAGTTCGACAATGTAAGTTTTGATATTGTTGAATTAAATGATGTAATATTCATTGGTAAAACTACGCTGGCACTCAATAATGTAAATTACGCGTTTTCTGCAACTTTTGAAGCTGTTAAATAAGCTTTTGTGCAAAATTAAATTAATATTTAAAATCTTATTTATATTAAGTCTAAATTTGCGAACATTTACATCATTATTTTTGTTGAATTAATACTGTAAAATAGGCAAAACCATAGCATGAGCAAAGATTTAGAATTATTAGAAGAACTAACCACATCCGAGTATAAATACGGATTTTACACAGATATTGAAGCTGACGAAATTCCTGCGGGCTTAAATGAAGATGTCATCAGACTACTTTCCGAAAAGAAAAAGGAGCCTGAGTGGATGCTAGAATACAGATTAAGTGCATATAGAATTTGGCAAACTATGACCGAGCCGAATTGGCCAAATGTTTCATACAAATCTATTGATTTGCAGAGTATCAAATACTATTCTGCTCCTAAACAACAAAAGGTTATTGATAGCCTTGATGAAATTGACCCCGAATTACGCAGGACTTTTGAGCGTTTGGGCATATCTTTAAACGAACAAAAACGTTTATCCGGTGTGGCTGTGGATGCTGTCATTGATTCTGTTTCTGTGGCGACAACTTTCAAGAAAGATTTGGCTGAAAGAGGCATTATTTTCTCTTCAATTTCGGAAGCGATTCGTGAGCATCCAGATCTTATTAAAAAATATTTGGGTTCTGTTGTGCCAGTAAAAGACAATTATTATGCAGCATTAAATGCGGCAGTTTTTTCTGATGGTTCGTTTTGTTATATTCCCAAAGGAGTTCGTTGCCCAATGGAATTATCAACTTATTTTCGTATTAATGCAGCAGGAACCGGTCAGTTTGAGCGTACATTAATTGTAGCCGATGAAGGATCGTATGTAAGTTATTTGGAGGGATGTACAGCCCCAATGCGTGATGAAAACCAGTTGCACGCTGCCGTTGTTGAGATTTTTGCTCATGAAAGAGCCGAAGTTAAATATTCGACAGTTCAAAACTGGTATCCTGGCGATAAAGACGGAAAAGGTGGAATCTATAACTTCGTTACGAAACGTGGATTGTGTTTTGGCGATAACTCAAAAATTTCGTGGACACAGGTAGAAACTGGTTCAGCTATCACTTGGAAATATCCTTCGGTAGTTTTGAGAGGAGATAATTCAATTGGAGAGTTTTATTCGGTTGCGGTCACAAACAATATGCAACAAGCTGATACAGGTACAAAAATGATCCACTTAGGAAAAAACACCAAGAGTCGTATTGTATCGAAAGGTATTTCTGCGGGAAGAAGTCAAAACTCTTACCGTGGATTGGTTGATATTTCAAAACGTGCTGAAAACTCCCGTAATTTCTCTCAATGCGATTCGCTGCTTTTAGGCGATAGATGTGGAGCTCATACCTTTCCTTATATTGAGGTTAAAAACTCTACTGCCTCAGTAGAACACGAGGCTACAACTTCAAAAATTGGTGAAGACCAATTATTCTATTGCAATCAAAGAGGAATTCCAACTGAGCAAGCCGTTGCCTTAATTGTGAATGGTTATGTGAAGGAGGTTTTAAATCAATTACCAATGGAATTTGCTGTTGAAGCACAAAAGCTACTCGAAATTTCATTAGAAGGTAGTGTAGGTTGATTTTAAAATGAAATTTATATTAACCAAAAACCAAAAGGCTGGCACTTGACAGTCTTTTGGTAAATGCATAATTACACAATTTTCGAAATTGTGCGACTGATCTTGCATTGTGGCACACCTTTTCTAAATAGGTGTGCCATACTTGTTTTTTCGTAACTTCTATTTGCAATATATTTTATTCTTGGTAATTTTACCGTTCTCACAGCTCAGATTGAGAGAGTCCAATTAATCCTTTTGTGCGTTTTTTACATGGGCGAAACGCCTAGCTATACCAATGGTATTTGTCGATTAAATCGTTCTTCAAGTGATATAAAAGTTTCAGTACGATTTATTCCCACAACTTTTTGTATTTTATCATGAAGCACTTCTCGTAAATGTTGTGTATCTCGACAAACAATTTTTACAAAAATACTATATTGCCCTGTTGTATAATTAATACTTACAACTTCGGGGATATTTTCTAATTGGTCTGCTACGGTATCATACAGTTCACTTTTATCAAGATATATACCCAAGAATGCACTAATATCCCAGCCGAGTTTAATTGGGTCAACGATAAGTTGAGAGCCTTTTACAATGCCCATTTGCTCCATTTTGTTCATTCTAACGTGTACTGTGCCGCCCGAAACAAAGATTTTTTCTCCAATTGTTGTATATGGCATCTTTGCATCT
>CAMAQF010000010.1 GCA_945860265.1 Emticicia agri
GTGTTTGTTTCTCCTTGATAGCTTCGATGGCTACCTTTGCTTTGAACTCCGAACTAAAATTCCTGCGTTTGTTTTTACCCATTGTTTTGTTTGTTTAGACAGTGATTATTCAATTATCTTGCCTGTCTAAATTTTGGGGTACATTATACCCTGTCTCTAAAGGGTATATTAATCAACATGCAAATCTAAATCCAATTCCGTGTACATTTTCAATTTTGATAGCAGCATCTTCGGAGAGCATTTTTCTTAGTCGAGTTACAAAAACATCTAGACTACGGCCTAAAAAATAATCATCACGCCCCCAAATTGCAGTCAAGATTTCATCACGCTTGATAACTTGATTTTTTCTTTCGCAAAAAAACTTCAATACTTCGGCTTCACGATGCGTAAGTTGCTCAGTTTTTGTATTTGATTTCAAACTAAGTTGCTGATAATCAAACTCATAAATACCTATTTTCCAATTAAAAGAGCCTTGTATTTGTTCTTTTGAAACTTCTTTACGTTTCAGGAAAATCTTTATCCTAAGACACAATTCTTCAATGCTGAAAGGTTTTGTTACATAATCGTCACCGCCAATTTTCAAGCCAGTAATTCGGTCTTCTTGCATTGTTTTGGCAGTAAGAAATATAATTGGTATTTGTAGATTTTGTTTTCTGATTTTCTCGGCCAACGAAAAGCCATCTAAATCAGGAAGCATCACATCAAGCAAACATAAGTCGTATTTATCTTTGCTGAAACTCTTCCAAGCTTCTTTTCCATCTTGAAAATGTACAATTTCATAACCTTCGAGTTCGAGATTATCTTTTGTCACAAACCCGAGGTTTGGATCGTCTTCAACATATAATATTTTGGGCATTTACTTAAAGTTATTAGGAAACTGTTTAATTGGTTACTGGGAAACGCGATAACGAAACTATGAAGAAACCTTTTATATATAAGTTAAGTAAAAGGACAATATTAAACGAAAAATTCAAATTCGATAAATGTTAATAGCGAGTATTTTATCGCTCCTGCGAACGGTCTTTTGTCTTGCATCGCTGCGGCGATACATCAAATGTCTTTTATCTAAGTACTTAATTTGCAATACAAAAGATCAAATGAGATAGACCTGCAATTTCCGAGTAATCCGTTTAACAATAACCATAACAAATTTATGAATAACCAATTTTCCAGTTACCAAATTAACCTTTAGCTAAGCCTCTTGCTTCATTAAAACCCTAAAGGTCGTTCCTTCCCCTACTTCGCTCTCCACATTTATTTGCCATTTGTGTGCTTTTATGATTTGATTAACATAACTCAAACCCAAGCCAAAACCCTTCACATTGTGCAAATTACCCGTTGGAACTCTATAAAATTTATTAAATATTTTGGCTATATTTTCTCTAGGAATACCAATACCTTTATCAGCTATCGAAAACACCAACGTATCATCTATATTTTCAGTACGAATCGTTATACTTGGTGGTTTAGGCGAGTATTTTATAGCATTTTCTAGCAAGTTTCTTATCAAACTTACCAATTGCGTGCGGTCAGCAAAAATACTCGATTTTGTGGCATTTAACTCAATTATCAAGCAATCTTCCAATTCAACTTGCACGCCCTCGGTTACTTCAATTATCAAACTGTGAAGCTCTTGCAGTTGAATTTCCAATTCCATTTTCCCTCTTTCCAAACGAGCTGTGTTCAAGATAGTTTCAACTTGCGTCTTTAAGCGATTATTTTCTTGGCGAATAATCTGAACATATTTTTTAAAACGCTCGGGCTGATCAATTATTTTTGGTTGACTCAAAACATCAGTTGCTATACGTATTGTTGAAATAGGTGTTTGAAACTCGTGCGTCATATTATTCATGAAATCTCGTTGTACCTCGCTAAGACGTTTTTGACGTAAAATCACAAACATTGCATAGCCAAAAAATACAGTTACAACCAATGTAATGAGCGAAGAAATCAACCAGATATCGAGCCTACTGGCCAAATAACTAGTCTTACTCGGAAACCTCACCCCAAAATAATTGATATATTTATCGGTTTTAGGTAAAGGCTTTGAAGAAATACTGCCTGTTTCGAAATCGGCATCAATATAAGCACCATACACAATATTTTCACTTTCACAGTCATAAATACCAAACTCAAAGGGAGTGTTTAGATTTTGTTTCTTGAATTCTTCCTTCAAGTAATGCTCCAATATATCGGCATTGAGCGGAACTCTAAGATTTGAAACATAATAATCTGATGAAAGCTGTGTAACAGGATTATCGAATTTAGAGAGTTTATATATCGTAGAAATTCTGTTCGCTACATTTCGCAGCGAAATCATAACGGTTTGCCTAAACTGTTGTTCTTTTAAGTCGAAAGCACGTTTTACCCAGTAGGCTTGTACAGCAATAATTCCCGAAATCGAAAGCGTACCGAGTAAAACCAGGAGTCTGATTGTATTTCTATTCAAAACGGGACAGTTTTTTGTGTAAAAATAGGAAAATCTTACTTCATAACAAAAAATAAGTATTGTTTGTAAAATTATTATTGAATGAAGATATTGTTTTCGGCATTAATTTCCTCTAAAAACCATGATTTTTCTTTGAAAAAGCAAATTTTATCCCTTATTTTGTTTAAACATTATTTAAAAATGTACTTTTGACACTTATTAATTAACTCTAAACAATATGCAAAAACTACAAACACTCGACTATTTAGTTTTTCTATTTTATTTTGTCATCGTGGCAGGCTACGGCTTCTGGATCTACAACAAGAAAAGATCTACAGAAACCTCTACCAAAGACTTTTTCTTGGCAGAAGGCTCGCTTACATGGTGGGCAATTGGAGCCTCGTTGATTGCCTCAAATATCTCGGCCGAGCAGATGATTGGTATGTCGGGAAATGGTTTTTCGATGGGTTTGGGTATTTCGACTTATGAGTGGATGGCTGCTGCTACCTTAATTATAGTAGCAGTTTTCTTCATGCCAATTTATTTAAAAAATAATATTTCTACCATGCCGCAGTTTTTGAGCCAACGCTACAATAAAACTGTGAGTTTGATTATGGCAATCTTTTGGTTATTGCTCTATATCATGGTAAACCTTACTTCTATTTTGTATTTAGGAGCTTTAGCGGTATCGGGTATATCGGGCTTAGATTTCTATACTTGCATGATTTTCTTGGCAATTTTTGCCATTATTATTACTATCGGTGGTATGAAAGTAATTGGTTTTACCGATGTAATTCAGGTATTTTTCTTAGTAATCGGTGGTTTAGCTGCTACATATTTAGCCGTAACATTGGTTTCTGACAAATACGGACTGGAAGGTTTGGCAAATGGTTTTAAATTAATGACTCAAAACCACGACGATCACTTCCACATGATTTATCCAAAAGGAAACCCTCATTATATGTCGCTTCCAGGTTTGACGGTTCTTTTTGGTGGAATGTGGATTGTAAATCTTAACTATTGGGGTTGTAATCAATACATAACGCAACGTGCTTTAGGTGCAGACCTCAATACAGCTCGCAATGGTTTGTTGTTTGCAGCATTCTTAAAATTATTAATGCCTGTAATCGTGACTTTACCCGGTATTGCGGCTTATGCTTTATATCAAAAAGGTATGTTTCAACAAGAAATGTTGGGTGTAGATGGCACTTTTAATCAAGATAGAGCTTATCCTGTTTTATTAAATCTTTTGCCAATGGGCTTGAAAGGACTTTCGTTTGCAGCACTAACGGCGGCGGTTGTGGCATCATTGGCGGGTAAAGCCAATAGTATTTCTACGATTTTTACGCTGGATGTTTTCCGCCCATATTTTGCAAAAGAAATGAGCGAAAAACAATTGGTTGTGGTTGGTAGAATCGTAATCGTAGTTGCTATGATTTTGGCTATTTTGATTTCTCCATTTATGGGAATTGAGAAAAAAGGTGGTTTCCAATTTATTCAAGAAATGACGGGTTTGCTTTCACCAGGTATTTTTGCCGCCTTTATAATGGGCTTTTTCTGGAAAAAAACAAACTCAGCAGGTGCATTCTTTGCGATAGTGGGTGGATTAATAATTGCAGTTTTGATGAATTTCGATGGTGATGCAAAAACTTTAGAGGTTCTAGGATTCAATAATTTATTCCCATTTGATGATTGGAGTGCAATACCTTTCCTTGACCGTATGGGCTGGGTATTTGTGATTTGCGTAGTAGTTATGTTTATTTTAAGTTTGGTTTTACCTAACGAGAAAAAAGGATTCGAAATTGATGCTTCTATGTTTAAAACTACAACTGGATTTGCCATTGGAGCAACCATTGTAATCATTACAATTATTTCACTCTACACTTATTTCTGGTAAAATTTCAAGCTAAAATAATATTTATAAAATATTTTGAAAAGGTACTGCTAGAAATTGCGGTACCTTTTATATTTATCAGCTTATTTTGAAGCGAATTGCTTACTTTTGCTAACTTTAAAAACATTAACAATAATTCGCCTTTGTAGGCGGTATGGGTAATCAAAGGGTGTTTAATGAAAATTGCCGCAATAGATATTGGCTCAAATGCTGCACGAATGCAAATTTCGTCGGTTTTGACCAACAAAGATAAAATTAGCTTCAAAAAGGTAGAATATGTGCGTTTTGCTCTTCGTTTGGGCATGGATGTATTTAATGGTGGAAGTATTTCGCTTGCAAGCGAAGTTCGTATCAAAAAACTATTGCAGGCTTATCAACTATTGATGGAACTCCACGAAGTTGATGCTTACATGATTTGTGCCACAAGTGCCATGCGTGAAGCAGTAAATGGTGCAAGCATAGTAGAACGAATCCATAAAGAACTCGGTATGGAAATCCATTTGATTGAGGGCGAACAAGAGGCAGAACTAATCAATAATGTAATTATAACTCTGATTGACGGGGAACACACTTATTTACATATTGATGTAGGTGGCGGTAGTACAGAACTAAATATTTATAAAGGTCAGCAAAAAATTGCAGCCAAATCGTTTAAAATAGGTTCGGTTCGCCTCCTCGAACATCAAGAAGCACCCGATGTTTGGAAAAAAATGCAAACTTGGGTCAATACTAATATTCCGAGTAATGAAAGTGTAATCGCAGTAGGAACAGGTGGAAATATCTCGAAACTTTTTAATATGATTGAAGGGAAAAAAGAGAATAAAGCCAAATTAAAAGACCTCGAAAAGATGCGTAATTACATTGAAAAATTTAGTCTAGAGGAACGCATGAATAAACTCCAACTTAATGCAGACCGTGCTGATGTGATTGTTCCAGCCTCAGATATTTATATTTCTGTTATGAAATGGGCTAATGCTACCGAAATCATTGTACCAGATTTGGGCTTGAAAGATGGCATTTTGATGCTGGTTTACGAGACTTTGATGAGTGAGGAATAATGAAATTTATAAAATTGTTAGAATTTTTGCTTGCACTCTAAGTATTGCTTAAAAATCTTCAACTTTTGCAATCAATTTAATACCCTCCTTAAGGCAGGCTTTCGTAAAATCAGAGTCATACGAATCTAAAACAGATATGTTCTCAATTTTGCAAGTAGCTAGGATGAGAGCATCATTGGGCAAAAGATTATAGTTTTTCATAAAGTCAATACTCTGAAGCATTGCCAATTTAGGAATATTTATATACTCGAACCGCGAAAGTAGCAATTTGGTTTCATGTTTATTTAGAGTTTCACCAATTTTACCACTTTCAGCTACTGACATTGGAGATTTTTCAGCCAAAATCACTAAAAGTCGATAAATATACTCGCTTAAAACAATAGAATTTATGTATAAATCATTATTGGAAGTGCTGAGTAACTCTAAAAGTTCTTGTCTCCTGCCGCTTTCAAACACTATCAAGACACTGCTATCAATAAAAATTTTCATTGCTCGTAAAACTCAGATTTCGAGGGTTCATAAGCCTTATATTCTTTGAGTTTGCCTTTAAACTGTCCAAGTATTCTCATTTTTTCTTGGCGTTGATTTTCGTCAATGGCATTATCATCAAATATAAACCTCATATTAAGTCTTTCCGCCAAATCCAAAAATAGACGAGTATCCTTTTCGTTGTCGATTTCCAAAACAATATGTGTCATGTTATTTGAACTTTGTATGTAAAAATAGGAGAAAAGCATATAAAAAACAAAAAAACAATTATGTATCAATCAAGGTGGTTTCAGTTTCTCGCTCTTCTCTTTTCAATATTTTGCTAAGATTTCGTGTTTCTATATATATTTCTTCTCAAAAGCTTGCTTTTGTGCGGTCACTTTTTGCACAATCTACTGATTGACAGCTATTTATAATTCTATTTCAGCTATGAGTTTTTGTTGCTCAGCGAGTTGCTGAACAGTAATAGTAAGATTTTTTATCATAGTCAAAATGGCTCAAAAATGGCAATAGTTATATAGTAGTTCGCTAGCATTGAAGATTTAGAAGAAATAGGCTATTGATTTAACAAGAACAATTAGTAGTCGTAAAAAAAACTTATAAAACTTCCCGAAAATGGGAAGGATTATACCCGAAATAAAAAACGGAAAAATAGGAGAATTAATCGAAAGTAAATATACGATTATCTATGAAATGATTGATGATGATGTAGTTTTCATTGCTAAAATCTATCACAGTTCGAGAAACCTTAAAGAAGACTCCATATGATATATCAAATAACCGCACAAAAAAAGCTCAGCGATTTGCATCATTGAGCTTTTTTACGTCAAAACTTAAATAAACTTATAACATGTTCTTGATAATTTCTTCTACTGAAACGTTTTCGGCCTCAGCTTTGAAGTTTCTTACTAAACGGTGGCGAAGAACTGATACCGCTACGGCCTTCACATCTTCAATATCAGGCGAGTATTTACCATTTATTAGAGCATTACACTTTGCACCCAAAATCAAATTTTGTGATGCTCTTGGACCTGCACCCCACTCTAAATATTTATTTGTTTCGACCGAAGACATTTCAGAATTTGGACGAGTCTTGTGTACCAAACTTACTGCGTATTCTATAACATTATCTGGCACTGGCACACGGCGTACTAAATGCTGAAAATATAAAATTTCTTCGCCCGTAAGTACTTTATTGACAGTAGTTTTGCGGTCAGAAGTTGTATTTTTTACAATATCAAGTTCTTGTATATATGAAGGATAGTCGAGCGTAACCATAAACATAAATCGGTCGAGTTGTGCTTCGGGCAATGGGTATGTACCTTCTTGTTCGATTGGGTTTTGAGTGGCCAATACAAAGAACGGGCGACCAATGCTATGCTTTGTTCCACCTACTGTTACTGCAAACTCTTGCATGGCTTCTAGCAAAGCTGACTGAGTTTTAGGTGGCGTACGGTTAATTTCATCTGCCAAAACAATGTTAGCGAATACAGGACCTTTGATAAAGCGGAAATTACGCTCATTATCAAGTGTTTCTGAACCCAAAATATCAGAAGGCATTAAATCGGGCGTAAATTGAATACGATTGAAATCCAAATCAAGTGCAGAAGCAATTGTCTGAATCAACAAGGTTTTTGCCAAACCTGGTACACCAACCAATAAGCAGTGGCCTTGACAGAAAATAGCTGTTAGGAGCAAACGAACAGTTTCGTCTTGACCGACAATCACCTGTCCGATTTCTTTTTGTAATTGATGAAACGCCACTTTTAGAGCATCTGCTGCTTCTACGTCCGAAGTAAATGTAACTTTGCTCATCTATTTTAGATATGAGTTATGGTTTATAAGATATGGGATTTATTGATTTAATGATCTTCCTCCCAATTCGTAATTAATATTCAACTCCTCCACTTATACGATCCTTGCCAAAAATATTACATGATTCAAACTCAGGATCAATCTTGATATAAACATCTGCGGTTGCCTTTTTGAACCATTTTTCTATCTCAACATTTCGTTTTTCCATCATGGCAAAGTCTTTAAGTTTCTCAAAATCATCATTCAAACTTGCCTTATGAGGAGCATATTTTCCTTTGAAATAAATGATTCTAACGCCCGTTTTTCCGTCTTCGCTTCTGTAGAGCATGGGTGCAGTTATCGTGCCAACTTTCATACTATCTATCATAAAATAGAGGGTTGGTTCCATCGATTCATCCAATGGCATTCTGTTAGAACCAGACTGTGGGTCTATCAAAATCCCACCTCCATCTTGCGTTTGCTTATCATCAGAAAACTCTTTTGCAGCCTTCTCAAATTTGATACTATCTTTCACAATTTCCGTACGAATACTATCCAAGAAATGTGTAGCATCGGTTACATCCAAGCGATTATAGTCAGGACGCAACAAAATATGGCGTGCGTGAAACTCTTGACCACGAAGCTCAAGGGTTTGAATTAAGTGTAAACCAAAATCAGATTCTACTACATCAGAAATTTCGTTTGGCTTTAGCTTCATTGCCGATGCTTCAAATTGGGGAACCATTGCTCCACGCTTCGACCAACCCAAATCGCCACCAAACTGACGTGAACCCGGGTCTTCAGAATATTCTTTGGCTAAATCTTCAAATTTTTCACCGGTCAAAACTCTACGTTTATAATCAAGTAGTCTTTCTGATAACTCTTCTTTTTGTGCTTTTGTTACTTTAGCCAAGCGAACAATATGAGCCAACTGAACTTCAGTAGGAATTTGTGGAAGGCTATCTTTCGGAATTCTATTGAAGAATTTCTTTACCTCGTTAGGCGTTATTTTTAGATTTTCGGTAATTTTCCCTTGCATTTTCTGAGCAACTAGTTGCTCTTTTACTTGCGAACGCACTTCACTTTTAAGAGTTTCGAGAGATTTACCGAATTGTTCAATGATATTTATCTCATTGCCATATATTTGAATCATTTGTTGCATACGAGCAGTAAGTTGGTCGTCAACTTGCTGGTCTTCTACATAAACTGAGTCTATTTCTGCTTTGGCCACCAATAGTTTGTTAACAACCATACTTTCTAAGGCTTGACATTTAGTCACGGGCTGTTGTTGCTGCACGCCTTTGAGGTATAGCTGCTCTACTTCGGAGCGAAGAATGATGTAGTTATCAACTTTTGCCACAATGCGGTCAATGTTGATGGGGGCTTCTTGTGCCAATGCCAACATCGGAAGGCAAATCAAAAGGAGTAATTTCTTTAACATTTTATTTATTTAATAGTCAAAATTTAAACCCAACGAAGACGTATTTTCATAAGTCTCTACGAGTGCATTATTATTTCTTAATACCAATTACCTTCTGAATTTCTTCGGTATTTAATTTGACAGGATATTTATTTTTTAAATCTGCTTTAAACTGAGTTTCAAGGTATTTTTGATATTCGACAAGCACTTGTCCCCTACATTCTCGAAGAGTTTTATACCTTGCTGGCTCTAATTGTTCGATTGTTACATCAGCAAATTGGCCTTCCTTCACCACTGATTGTTTACCAACTTCCCATTTCACAATATCGACAAACTTATTTTCACCTTTTTTGAAATAGCCATCTTCAATAATAACGTTATTTAGGTCTTTTGAATTGAAAACTTTCTCGACATCTTTTTGACTATTACTATAAAACGCAAACGAAACTCGTTGGTTTTTTGCCCAATCAAACTTATCGGCTTGTTTAGTTTTGGAATAATCGTTTTCGATGATTCGCTCAATCGAAAGGCCATTGGCCACTAAAAAAGTTTTCGATTTCTCTAAACGTTCGGCTGAAATATTGTCTTCTTCGTGCTGGTCGGCATATCCGCCTATTTCTACAACATAGCCTTTATTTTTACGCATAATATCAAGAATACTAACCAAGATTCTTTTATGTTCAGGAGTCAGCTCGTTTAAGTTTTTCAAATAATATAAAGGTGTGCGATATAAACGCTTTAAATTATAAGGTTTGCCTTTCTGCAAAACCTCTTTTACTTGAAAAACTGTCTTTGCATCTTTTGAGGCCACAACCGTTGCCAAGACCCTTTCAGGCATTTGGTATCTTTCTATGTTTTTTTCGTAGAAAAGACGTTGCCCTATCGTATCCATTGTTGATTTTTCATAGACCAAATCATTTAGCAATTCCATTTTCAACAAACTTCTACTGTACTCCTTTATCAAAGCCTTAAACTCTGGATTTAGTTCTTCGAGATTGGCTTCGGCATAAGATTTTACAGCATTATCTACAAATTTCTTGAAAAAACTACGCATTATCATCGTTGGCGTATAGCCAGCGGGAATTCGCTCGAAAGTTTGGCGGTCAACGGCAAAGTCAAAAAAGGATTTTGTTGAGTAATTTTTTGAACCAATGCTGAAAATCGTTTTACCAACTAACTCATCATTGATGGCGTAATTCCATTTTTTTGTAAGAATATTTGTATCGGCAGCAGCAATTGCTTTTTTCGTTATTTCGTCATCTACCACATACTTCATTTGTTTTTTAAGTTTGTTTATTGTGTTTTCTCTTATAACATCTCCTCTTGAATCTGTACCAATTTTATCTTTAAGTTTTGTAGATGCTTCCTCAAATGATTCTAATGGAATTTTCTTTACAAGTTTTATCAAATGCCAACCCGATGTCGTACGAACTGGTTTTGAAACTTCACCTTCTTTCAAGGCAAATGCGACTTGCTCGAAAGCCACTTCTTCTCGACTGCCAATAGTAAATGCTGGCAAAAACCCTCCTAAGTTTTTGTATTTTGTGTCATCAGAATATCTACGACATACATCTTCGAACGCAGCTCCTTTGGAAATTAAAATATAGAGGGAATCAAGCGTTGCTTTTGCTTTTAGGCTTTCAGATTCAGGAGCATTTGGAAGAACTGATTTTAGAATATGCTGCACCAAAACGCTACCACTATACGGGCGGCGGTCAATCACTTTTACAAGGTGAAAGCCTCCTTTTGTACGAACTGGCATTGAAATCTGTCCAACTGGAGTAGTATAAGCGGCTTTTTCAAGTGGATAAAGAAAACGCATTGTTCTAAACCATCCTAAATCACCGCCACTGCTATTCGATTTTTTATCTTGTGAATACTGTTGTGCCAAAACGGCAAAATCTTCACCTACTAACGCTTTATTACGAATTTCAAGAAGTTTATTAAATATAGCCAATGTGTCAGTAGGCTCTGCAAACTCTGGCAATTGGTACATAATATGAGCAGCATGAACTTCCTCTTTCAACCACGAATAGGTTTCTTTCAATATTTGCTTGATTGTTATACTATCGGTAAAATATGATTCGGCCAAAATACTTCGATAACCCTCTATTTCTTCTTTGAAAGCCTCTGTTTTGTCATAACCTCTTATTTGAGCATCGGCAATGATTAGTTGGTCGCTGATTACTTGCTCCAAAAAAGTTTCAGTATATACTGTGTCTTCTGTAATTTGGTTTTCAAAAGCGATTTTCAATTCGGAGGTTTTTAATTCACTAGTTCCTACCGTGATGGCTACTGGTTCGGGTTTCGTTTCTAAAACTGATTGGCTACTGACTGCCGGATTGGACGTTGTTGGCAACGAAAAAACATCTTCAGTAGGTTTAGAACCTGTTTGCTGATTAGTTTTTGGTTGAGGCTTTTTTGCTACTTGACAAGCTAATTGGGTAAAAACTACTAGTATATGTATATATTTATTGTATCTCTTCATAAAAGCATAAAAGAATCATCCTCAATAAACAACTGTAAACGTTAAAATTTATTGTGATGAATATTGTTTTTGTGAGTATGGAAAACCTCAGCAAAATGATGTTGGTACATCGAGAGGTTTGATAAAAAATCAAAATTAAGCGAAATTTCCGCTTTTAACGAAATTTTCTTGAATAATTTCTTCAATTATTGATTCACCCGATGATAAATCTCCACTTGTCCACTGCCATTTTTCGTATAATCGGATTCGTCCATCGAGTAATGTTTCGGGTCTTGAAAGGCATAAGCCTGTCATGATTTCGCCTGTTGTATTGATGTGTTCGTAACGCATATCTAAGGTATCATTTTCGATGACCTTTGCCACCAAAAATCCTTTCACAATTGCTCCTCCGCTATATTCTGCCCACACGAAGTTGCCTTGCTGTTGGTAATGAAAGATTGTTTGTTCGCCTACCTCTCCGTTGTCGGAATTGGCGATTGATTTAAAGGTTTTCATGTGGTAATTTATGCTCATTTCTAGTTGTTTTTACCCGTAAGAACGTCCAAATTGGACGTTCCTACGAACTTGCGTGCCAAACTGCTACCTGGAGGCGGTTGCCACTCGATTCGTTCCACATTAGACAACTGGTTCTTGTTGCGAAAGGCAGTGAAAACTTCCCAATCCCCATATAATTTCAGTGGCATCTATACCCACAATTTTATGATTCGGGAAGCATTTTTGAATGATTTCTAAAGCAACTGAATCCTTATCACAACGATAGATTGGAATGATGATTGAGCCATTGGTTATTAAGAAATTAGCATACGATGCGGGCAGTCTTACGCCGCTATCATAAACGGCATCTGGCATTGGTAACTCAATGATATTTAATGGTTTACCGTTTAGCAAACGCATGGCTTTAAGGTCTTCGAGGTTTTGTTTGAGTGGATGATAATTATCATCGTTTTCGTTAGGTTCAACGACAGTCAGTACAGTATCTTCATTCACGAAACGAGTGGTATCGTCAATATGTCCATCTGTATCATCGCCAACTATTCCTTCTGTTACCCACAAAACTTGTTCTACGCCATAATAATTACTGAGATAATCTTCGATTTCGGCTTTCGAAAGATGCGGGTTTCGGTTCGGGTTCAGTAAACAAGATTTACTCGTAAGAACCGTACCTTTTCCATTAAATTCTACCGAACCGCCTTCCATGATTATTCCTGGCACTACGTAAGGAAGGTTTAAATAATTTGCGATTCGCACGGGAATTTGGTCGTCATCATCATAAGGTGGATATTTTCCTCCCCAAGCATTGTAACCCCATTCAACAATCATTCGTTCTTTTGTTTCAGGGTTTATCAAAAACGCAGGGCCATAGTCACGACACCAAGAATCATTGTTTGGATGAATCGGAACTTCGATTTGATTTTTGTCAATCTCATATTTTTCAATCAAACCCCAAATAAGTGCTTGATGAGCATCATCTTTGGCATTAATACATACTTTTTCACTTTTAGAAATAGCTTTCACAAAATCCATATATGCCGGATAAATTCGCTCTAAACGATCGCCGTAGTCCCAAGAATCGGAACTTTGCGGAAAACTTAACCATGTTGCTCGGTGCGTATGCCATTCGGCAGGAAAGAAAAAACCTAGTTGTTTCGGAGTCATTTTTTCAATTATCAATGTTAAAGTCTTCATTAGCCAGTCTTCAATTAGCGATTCTCAGTTTGCAGTCTTTTACTCACAACTTTCAGTTTTAAATTCTCAGTTTATGGTTCTCGGTTGCAGTCTTCACTGATTAACTTTATCAATTTTAAATATGGCACTCTAAAAACTAATGATGGTTTAAAAACTTCATCTCTCTTTTTATTTACTCTCCTCCTATCAGAAATTTGCAGATAATGCTCTAGTATCCATTAACTAATATCCTAGTATCAGTTTAACAATCCACTAAACCGTCACACGCTCAAAAGCGTCGATGTAGGTTTTGTTGCTGGCATTTAAGACATTAATTTTTCGGAATTTGGCAAATGCTCCTAAGATTTCGTAAGAATAAAAAACTTTGTGTAATGATAAAAACTGAGCCTGAAGCCTAGGACGAGAATTATTTCGTACATCAATTACTTTTTCGTGTTTCACATGATTGGCATTATCATAAAAATGTACCTGACGCATCTCAAATTCATTCTGGTCCGTAATTCTGATTTCTTCGTGCCACGAGTGGTCGGCACCAAAAAGATAGACATTTTTATAATCTTGCAGTAAAGCCACATAAATTGATGCCGCCAAGATATTTTGGCATTGAGGCATCCCTAAATTATGCTCAAAAAACCAATTTCTAAAAGCAGGGAAACCTCTGACTATTGTATAATTGAAAAAGCAAATTTGAATATTTGAGCGTTCTTGTTTAAGTTTTTTTACTATATACGAATTTCGGCTGCGAGCAGGAACAAACAGCCTCATTGACCAATCAGTTTGCTGAATTATGGCATCAAATGTCTTTTTAATGTCATTACGGTCATCGTTTTGTTCGCTAAATATAAAAAAAGCGGGGTCGAGAAAAATATAATTTTGCGGCTTCAATGAAGCATAAACCATTGAAAGAGCAAAAAGATTGACACAATAAATATCGGTTTCTTTCAGAAAACTAAGATTATCGGCCAAGGCTTGGTTGAGCGATGGACCATTACCTAAAATCGAAGCGTTAGTTTTTTGATTAGAAAACTTCGGGATTCCGAGTTTAGATAATAATATTACTTTCACCACCGAAACCAACGACTGAAGCGAATTCTCGAAAAAAGCACCAATTTTTATATAATAGTCAAATAACATTTTTCTGTCTATTTACCGATTTTATACAATCCATTTTACCAAAATAGACCTTTGAAACACAATAGACTCGAGGTCTGTGTTGCCTAAAATTTATGTATATCGTGGTAAAACTTAGCTTTTAGCTTTGTTTAATATCGCTATTTTTTTTGTTTCTAAACTCAATTACCAAAGCACCAAAAATTATCAACACCATCAGTATCGATGCTACTAAGTCAATTTTTGCACCTACAACCACCGATTTTGGCTGAAACTTGAATTCGATTTTGTGTTTTCCTGATGGAACATTCATCGCACGAAGGACGTAGTTCGCACGGAAATGCGGTGTTTCTTGACCATCAACATAAGATTTCCAATCTTCATTCCCACGATAATATATTTCTGAGAAAATAGCCACTTGACCTGTCGGTGAATTAGACTCGTAGGTCAGATGATTAGGCTTATATTGAGTCAGTTTGATACTTCCAGTTGAATCTTGTTTAGTATTACTGAAATATTGTTTAAAACGCTCATCAACGAAAGCTGTAGCTCGTGGATTAAAGTTTCCTATAGCCTTAATTTCTTCGTCAGCATTTTTTACGGTTATTACTTCGCCCACAAACCACGCATTGCCCAAAGCATCGGGATTTTGTTGAGCTACAGGATTACCATCTTGACCAGATGTGATATAATATTTGGTATTCAACATATTGAAAATCGACAAATTATACTTGCCATCTTTGGTCATGGCATTATCATATAATTCTTGAATTCGTTTCAATTTCGCACCGTGATAACCACCCACAGATTTATGAAAATATGAAGCCTTTGCATCAGCAAAAAAACCTTGATTAGTAGCCATATCTACCACTCTAAAATCAAGATCTTTGTCTTGCATGATTTGCTCATCGGCAGCTGAAGGATTGAAGCTCTCGGCAACTCGTGTTTTGGTTTGGAAATCATCATTATTGAAATAACGTTTATCAACCAAAGCAAGGTCAAGAACTGCCAAAACGCCCAAAATTGCTATAAAAACTGTAGATTTGATTTTCTGAGTTGTAAAAGCCCAAATCAAACCCGCCGAAACGATTAATAAGAATATTGAACGTAATAAGTCGCCTGTGACGATTGATTGGCGGTCTGCAATTATTGAAGAAGAGAAAGCATTTGCAAACTCCTGTCCGTTTGATTCAGCCATACTTTTGAGCATATCCACATCACGAACAGATCGGAAATCAAGCGTGAAATAACCTATTAAAATCACTAACAATAAACTTCCCAAGCTATATATCAATGGCTTTTTAAGATTTTTGAAAGTCAAATTATCCGTAATGATTTTATTCACGCCCAACATCGCACCTAAGACAAAACACAAGTGCATGAGCGTTACAATCATTTTACTATCTCGAAATTTATTATAGTATGGAAAATAATCAAACATAAAGAAATTGAAACCACTAAAACTACTGCCCCACGAGATAAATAAATATAAAATTGAGGTCAAAATCAGTACATAACGAAGTCCATCTTTGATAAGTATCAGACCCAAAATAAACAAAAACAAAATGATGATTCCCGAATAATTTGGTCCAGAAACATAAGATTGTGGCCCAAAATAAAGCGGCAAATTTGAACTAAATTGAGCAGCCGTAGAAGCATCAACACCCTTATTAATCAACATTTTGTATGTTTCTGAACTCTCTCCTAAATTTCCCGACGAATAGCCGCCAACAAAATTTGGAGCGAGCAAAGTCAAGGTTTCTATTTGTCCTGGGCTGTATGAAAAAGCATAATCACGACCCAAACCATCAGCCGATTGATTGAGATTTCCGAGCGTAAGTTCCGATTTTCCACGAGTAGATTCTTTCGAATAAACAAAGTTATTCCAAAGGTGCATACTGTGCGTACCAAGACCAATTACCGAGCCAATTAATACTACGGCGTAGGCTTTGAGAAGCCCCGAAAAATTACCTTTTTTTACGTGCAAATAGCTTTCAAAAAGCACGTAGATTCCGAGCAAAAAGAATAAATAATAAGTAATTTGTGGGTGATTGGCGTAGATTTCCATGGCCATAAAGAAAGTTGTCATGGCAAGTCCAATCACATATCTTCCTCTAAAAACAGCTATAAACGAAGCCAAAACTGCTGGTGCCAAAGCAATAGCAATGATTTTGGAAACGTGTCCTGCTTCAAGAAAAAGTAAATTGTAGGTATTGAGAGCATAGGCAACCGAGCCAAAAAAGCCAAGCCAATTATTGACTTTCAGCACTCGCATCAGCACAAAAAAGCCTAACATCAACAATATCAGCACATTGGCCGGTGATGGAATAAGGTTAATATAAAATGAACCTATTTTGGTTGAAAGACTATTTTCATAGTCGCCTGCAACCATATAACCCGGCATCCCACCAAACATTGAGTTTGTCCACCAAGCCCATTCGCCGGTTTGTTTGTGAAAATCATTTATTTCTTTTGCCGATGAGGCTGCCATTTGAGTATCGTGCATGGCCAATCTTTTACCCTGCAAAAGTGGTGAAGCATACATAAAGCTTACAACCACAAAACCAACAACCGCTATGAGATGAGGAATGTATTTTTTAAACATTGAATTTATAGTTTTATCTTTTTGAAAATTTTAAAAGCTATCCAACAAAAAGTTGATTTGTGAAAAGCGAATGCGGTGCAGATACCAAGTTAATGTCGAATTTTAAAGATGGTTCTATTCTTGAACTTGCATTATGAATACGAAATGATATTTGCCAACCTTCATTTAAAGTTACAAGTAAAGTTGTTTGTGAATTCTCTTGATAAACAACTTCAATTAATCTATTTGGTAGTTTTAATTTTTGAATTTTATACTTGGGTTTAATACTTAAAAAAAGCAAATTTAATGTACCATGCAAGTTATATGCTTGAATTTCAACTTTATTATTTCCTTTAATTACTTTGTAAAAGTCCTGATTTCCAATTAGATACTGTATTAATTTTTCTGCAACATCACCAGGATTTTCTTTATCTAATCTTAATAATTCATTTCTAAAAGCATCTAAAATTGGCACATATATAGAAGTATGATAGTCGCCTAATGTATCCCATTTTTGTGTTGCTTTACTTGCAGTTCTCAATTGTGCTAAGTTATCAAAAATTGGTTTTACTTCCTCAAAATAGCCATCAGAACATGAAAAACCAAGCCATTTTTGACCAAAATCTATATCATTAGATAATCGAGAATGTTTTACAGCCCTATGATTGTTCTTTGCAGAAACACCAATTTCCCACTTTTGAAGTGCCCTAATTGCTAAAACATCACGTACATCACCCGTTTGACCTGCTTTATCTGCAACAATTTCAAGTTGAAGTAAATCATTATCATTTATGCCATTTGATAAACGAGGTTCAATATCTATTAAAAAATTGACCGCAAAACTCGCAACCAACCTAAAAGTTCCTTGTTCCTTTTCGCTAAAACTAAGAAAATGCTTTCGAGCGGTTTTCAAAGGGTCACTTTCAACTACTGGGACATTGGTTTTTTCTTTTAGTCGCTCTAAAAACTCATAAAGTAAAGCAAATTCAAATGCTTTACCATTGATTGTTTGGGTTGAAACTTTTGCCATTATTCAGATAAACTATTAATTAATTCGTTCATTTTTTCTTTTACAACCAATCCATTGTACTTAATTTCTGAACTTTTGAACAAACTTACCTTCACTTTCTTTATATTTTGCAAATCGAAAAATATTTTTTGCCCTAAAACTTGTGCCATCTTCACAGGCACAGCGTTTCCAATCATTTTGTAACCTGCAACTACACTATTGTAATGAAATACGAAGTCATCAGGAAATGTCTGTATTCTTGCACATTCACGGACACTCAATCTTCTATATAGATGCTCTTTTCCTCTTACAAATTCCCTAATATTTTGCTCAATAAAATTCATTTTGGGTGCTTGGGGATGAATTGGTGCATGCCGACCACCAGCTTGAATTGTGAATGAAACTTCATCCCATGAGCGTACTCGGTTTCTAGACATAAAAATTGAAGAGAAACCACCAGTCATGTACTCATGATTTTGAATCAAACAATCTTTACCATTAGTGTAATTACCAGTTTTTGCAGGTAAAACATTCTCTCTTAAATCCCCAATTGCCTCTTCAAGAATAACTTTATTTTTTACAGTAATAGGTTCTGGAAATTGAAATTTTAATCCTAAATCATTTCTATAACCAATAAAAAACACTCTTTTTCTATCTTGTGGTACACCAAAATCTGAAACATTTAATAATTGAAAAGATAAATCATAACCAATGTCTGTAAACATCTGCTTTATATTAGCAAGTGCTTCTTTATGTATAGGCAATAGCATTCCCGATACATTTTCAGCCAAAAAAAACTTAGGTCTCTTATCTGCTAAAATTCGCATAAATTCATAAAAAAGCTGTCCCCTCTTATCAGTAATACCTCTTTTTGAGCCTGCTTCGGACCAACTTTGGCATGGTGGACCACCAATAATACCGTCACAATCTGGTACTTCATCAGAAGGAATATCAACAATACTTCTTCTATCTAAATGTGTATTATCATGGTTTTTCTCATATGTTTCCCAAATTTCTCTATCATATTCATTTGCCCAAATTACATCAAAGCCAGCTTTTTCAAAGCCTAAATCAAGACCACCCGCACCTGCAAAAAAAGACACTATTTTCATATATACTTCAATAATTAATTGCGAGAGTAAACTTACCGTTTTATTAGAATGTGGATAAATATAAGTTAAGTTTTCAAACTACGAATCACAAATCATAGAATTGTGCTACTAAACTACAAAGAACGTAAAGAAAATTAATTTAAGAAGACACAAGACCAAAAATCTTTGCGAACTTTG
The DNA here is from genome assembly GCA_945860265.1 of Emticicia agri. Classification (GTDB taxonomy): domain Bacteria; phylum Bacteroidota; class Bacteroidia; order Cytophagales; family Spirosomataceae; genus Emticicia; species Emticicia agri_A. Next base: position 19,250 of record CAMAQF010000010.1, read on the forward strand.
CCTTGTAAAGTCCGCAGTTGGTAGTCAACGTTTAACAGAAAATTTAATTTATTTAAATTTGGAAGACAAATTCCACAAAAAAACGAATCATGTTTATATTTAATATCACCTTTAATGTCGAAAGTAGAATTTCTGAACAATGGGTAAAATGGATGAAAACAAATTTTATACCACTTGCATTAGAAACCAAACTTCTGAAAGAAATTAAGGTAATGAGGCTTTTGAACGAAAAAGAAAACGAAGACCGAACGTACGCATTTCAACTTCATTTCAAAAACATGGAAGATTTTATACAATTTGAAATGCAGCATCGTGAACGAATTTCGGACAGATACCAAATGCTTTTCAGAGGAAAACTCGTTGAGTTTACTACTTTGCTTCAAGAAGTTTAAAAATTTAATTTTTCTTCCCTCCTTGATTTTTAAGGCTGTAAGTAAACGTCAGCAAAAAATATCTACTTATAGCATTTGAACGGTCGATTTCAAAGAAATTTTCATCCGAACGTTGTGAAAGATATATATTCCGTTTGAACACATCTTGTACAGAAAGCATCAATTCTCCACGATTGTTTTTCAAGAAAAGATGTTTGACTGCCACTTTGAGAATCGGAATTGGCTTTAGATTGCTTGATAATCTTGAACTTTGATAATATGTATAATCAAAATCAGTAGCGAAAGTAAATTCTTTGGTGATTTTCCAACGGAAATCGGTCGTATTTTTAAATACTGAAAAAGTCTGATTAAATTCTTTATTTACCGAATATTCGACGAAAGATTTTTGGTAATTGGTATTGAAAACAAAATTAATTTTATCGGTCAAATAAGTAATCTTAAAATCGCCACGATATTGATTTTGAGTATTAAGATTATTCACACCATTGACCATATTATTGCTCTGAGAAACTAAGTATCTTGGGTTAAGCGAAAATCGTATTTTATTTTTTTGTTTACCCACCGAAAAATTATAATAAAACCCTAAACTGGCATTCCAACGATACGGCAAATTTACGGGCTGAGTAGTCCTGACAAGGGTTTCGCTGATAGTTTGGGCATAGCCAATGGCATTTTGAGTATAATTCATGTTACCATATAAGCCAATATTAGTAAAGGTTTTCGAGTTAAAAATGTTTTGATTGATATTTAGTCGATGAATATATTCGGGTTTAAGTTCAGGGTTTCCGAGTACAATATTTTGTGGGTTATTATTGACCGTAATTGGCTGTAAATCTCGCACCGATGGCTCATTAATGGCTGTGTTGTATTCGAGCGTAATGCCATTATTTTTGTTATTTTTTTTACTATTTTTATCAGTATTTTTCGTTGCATTTTTTCGGAATGAATATCTCAGTGAAGGTAAAACATTTTGAAATGAACGCTCTAAAATATTATCGCTCGTACGCTTCACGATACTTTGCAAAACCGATTTTTGGTAAAAAACACCCACCATAAAAGTTTTTTCTTTTGTTTCGCTATTAACCTTAAAACCAGCCTGTTGAAAATTAAAATTGCTGCTATACGCATTACTCGACGTAAGATTTTGCACCAATTTATTATTCACAATATCCCAAACATCAAAATTTGAGCGATTTACATTTTGTTGGTAAGCATAATTTCCTTCGAACGTCATGTTTTTGACCAAAGGCTCAGTAAATGCCACCTGAATCCTCTGATTTTGTTGCGTCGTTCGGCGGTCATTTTCTTGCTTAATAATTCGCTCAACGATTGCTCCGTTTACTTGATTTCTGTTCAAAGTATTTGTCGAATCATCATTTTTATCATTATTCAAATTAAAAACAGTATTCAAACTGATGGTTCTACGGGGTAAAGTAAAGCGATGACGAAGCAAAAGATTATTATTGAAACTAACTCCCTGCGAATGATTCCGAACATTTCGATTAGAATTATTTTCGACGGTATCGCCCGCTGTAAATGTGCTGATTTTTGAGATGCTATTCGTAAAAGCATCGCCTGAGACAGTGTTTAGGGAAGTAGTAAATTTCAAAAGATTACGTTCATCGAAATGATGAGTAAGTGTTGCATTGAGTCGATGGTTGAAATTATCCCGATTTTGATTAGTATTTTGGTCGGTATTAATTGTTTTTGCGGGTAAAAAACTTTGTCTGAATAAGTTTCTAACTAAATCAGTATGGCTGGCATTGAAAAAATAGCTACTCTGCAAGGAAGATTTTTTGGCATATTGATTATTGTAATTAAAACCAGCTCCTTCGGTAGCAGTTATTCCGGGGCGTTTACCTACCACTATTGGCAAATTGACATTAGCCGAGCCGTTACCTCCCCCACCGCCACGATTCGACTGTGAATTTAAACTCGAAAAGTTGGCGGCATCTTGTGGTGTAAAACCTTGTTGATTAAGGTTATTGAACAAACCGATGACCGAAAACTGCTGACTCGGACTAAAGCGATTGATTGATGTTTTAGCATTATAATAACCATGATTGTTCTCAATTTGCGGAACTCCTGCTACCGATGCAAAGCCCATAGTACCTTTTTTGTGGGTATTTTTAAGCGTTACATTTATCACCATCTCTCGCTCGCCATCGTCAACACCCGAAAACTCAGCTTGTTCGGTCTTTTTTTCTACTACTTGAATCTTTTCTATCGATTCAGCAGGTAAATTTTTCAGTGCCAGTTGTGGGTCGTTTCCAAAAAACTCCTTGCCGTCTATATATATTTTCTTAATTACCTTATTTTGAGTTTTAATACCCCCATTTTCGTCGATTTCAAGAGCCGGCACTTTTCTCAATAGATCTTCGAGGTTATCGTTTTGCTGGGGTTTCAGCACGCCCGCATCGAACTCGAGAGTATCTTTCTTTACGGCAACTGGTTCTTTATTTCCTTTCACAACCACCTCATTCAGGATATTGTTGGCACTATTCACCTGTAATTTTCCTAAATCTGTTATATTTTCAATAACAGAAATTGCGTGAAAAGTCCTAGAATAACCAACAACCGATATTTTGAAAAGATACTTAGTTATCAAAAGCCCCGAAAACTCAAAAGTTCCGTCTTCTTTTGTCAGTTGATTGGCTATATTGGAAGAATCCTTAGATGATAACAGGCTGATAGTAGCAAACGGTATAGGCTGATTGTTCTCATCAACAATAAGCCCTTTTACAGTAGATTTTTGTTGGGCAAATACCAAAGACGAGAGCAACATAAATATAAGTATTAATGCTTGTTTCATCTATTTTTTGCCTAAAAAGGAGTTTCTTAGATTTTTTTTCCTTAATAATGTACTTTACAAATATAATCACTGAATTAATAGTTGCTACATTAATATGTAAAGAAAACGTCAAGCGTGTACTTTTAGCAGACCAAAAATGCAAAAAATTCGTCTAAAGATAACATTAATTAAATAAAATTGTAAATTTTGAAGGCATTTCAGATTCAAAACGCAGGTCTTTTTTCGTAATTGGGTGCTTAAACGCCAATACCCAAGCATGCAATCCGAGACGTTTAATGGGGTCGGTTTTTGCACCATATTTTTCGTCACCCACTACCGAATGACCAATGTCTTTGGCATGAACCCTAATCTGGTTTTTGCGTCCAGTTTCGAGGTTTACTTTCAATAACGAAAAGTTTTTATTGCTTCTCAAAACCTCATAATGCGTAATTGCTTGCTGACCAACTTCTGGATTTTTACTTGAATATACAACCAAAGCCTTACTTTCGACCAAATATGAGGTAATTGTATCTTGTTTTTTCTCAACATATCCTTCAACAACTGCCAAGTAAGTACGTTCTTCGATTGTGGCATTCCATGATTCTTGTAGGAGTTTTTGGATTTTTTCGCTCTTGGCAAACATCATCAAACCTGAAGTCTCTCTGTCAAGGCGATGTACTACAAAAATCCTATTTCGTGGATCTTGTTTTTTTACATGACTACTCAAAGTGCTGTATGCTGTATTATCTTTTTGTTTTTCAGTTGCAATAGAAAGTACACCAGCTTGTTTTTCGATAACGATAAGATATTGGTCTTCAAAAATAATGTTTAGTCCACGGTATTTTTGTTCTTCGGGGGCTTTTTTCCATTTTACCTCAACAACCTGTTCGGGTTTGAGTGTATGATTGAACTGAGTAATTGGCTGATTATCAACGTAAATCTGCTTGTCTCGCAACAAAGTCTTTATATCATTTCGGCTTCGTTTTTTAATATTTGTCAGTAAAAAGACTAAAAGTTCGGTATCTTCGATAACTTTGAACTGAGTTGAGACCGACCTTGTAGGTTTGTCTGTTTTCGGCTTAAATTTCCTATCTTGCTGTCTCATTTTTACTATTTTTCTCTAAATTTTTGTTCAAAGGTAGGTAGAAATTCGTTTAAAATTTGAGTAAAATGGCTTAATCAATCATATATGATGCAGGCAAAGAACCAAAACCTAAGAAAAAACGTAGTGTAAATTCAGTAAAACAATTTAATGCAATGATTGGTACTTTTGAAGAATTAGTAGGTTCGGAAGAGCCTGTTTTGATAGATTTTACAGCCGAATGGTGCAAACCTTGCCGAAAAATAGATGCCATGCTAAATCAGTTGGTTGAGGAGCTCGATGAAAACATTACAATTATGAAAATCGACGTTGATAAAAACCCAGCCCTTCGTAAAAAATATGCTATTGACGCTGTACCTACCTTAATTTTGTTTCAAAAAAGTAAACAATTATGGCGTCATACAGGACTAATTTCGGTTCCTGAAGTAGTGAGAGCAGTAAATAGAGCTTTGTAAATAGCAAAGATAAAATGTGGTACACTGCTATCCGCGATAAAAGAGGTGTGCTTCATTTTGTTTGAAAGCGTTTTTTCTCGATAACAAAAGGTTAAAAACCTGTTCTTTACTGAATAACAATTCGACTAAAACCTCGATTATTACGTTCGAGGCGAATCTGGGTAGTGATTCGCTCTTTTATTGACTCTACATGCGAGATAATTCCGATATTCTTTTGAGCTTCTTGCTGCAATTTTTCTAGCGTATTCAATGCTAAATCAAGAGTTTCTGGGTCGAGCGTGCCAAAGCCTTCATCAATAAATAGACTTTCTAGTTTGATATTTTTTGATGCCAAATCCGATAAAGCCAGTGCCAGCGACAAGCTTATCATAAAGGTTTCTCCACCCGAAAGGGTTTTTACGGAGCGGCGTTCGTTGCCCATATACAAATCTACAATCATCAATTCATCTTCTTCCTGTTCACCAGGTTTATCGAGCAAATATCTATCTGATAAATCGGTAAGACGGCGATTTGTCAAAGCCATTAATCTTGAAAGTGTCAATCCTTGGGCGAAAGTGGCAAACTTTTTACCATCGGCATTACCGATATATTTACCCAAAAGTTCCCATTTTAAATTGTCTTTTTCTAAGATTTGCAATTGAGTCTGTAATTGTTTAATCGCTGCTTTGGTTTGAGTTTGAGTTACCAAATTTACTGCTATTTCTACTTGCTCTTTTCTAATCTCTTCTTGCTTGGCTTTGGTATCATGTTCTTGCGTAATTAAAGTATTTAACTCTACGCTACCATCATCTTTTAGTTTGACTTCATCCAAATCTTTTTGATGGTCTTTTATCTGCTCAACCAAAGTCTGAATTACCAAAAGTAGGGCTTGCTTTTTCTCTCTTAATGCCTTTGCATTTTCACTATTCAAAATCGCCAGTTGACAAGTTTTTAGATCTTCAAAACCGACTAATTTTACTTGATTTTCAAGATTTACTTGTTCAGTATCAAACGTTTTTTGTTTAGGTGAAATTTCTTCCTTAATGTCTTTGATAATTTTGGTAGAAAATTGAATATTGGCTTGTGTTTTCACAAACCCAGTCTGAATATCATTGTATTCTTTTTCAAAACTCGTACCACTATAAAGTTCTTTTAGTTGGGTAATTAGTAAAAAATACTCACCTTGCAAAACCTTCGTGGAAGAACATAGGCGATACAGATTTTGTAAATCCTTAAGTTTTGCAGCTTTATTTTCGATTCCATTCAAAGCATTTTGTTGGGTTTCGATTATTTTTATTTGATCATCAATGATGTCGGTATTCCCTCCTACTTTTTCAAGTTTCAGTGCTTGTTTTTTCTCTTCAATTTTTTCTTTTATTGCCAAAATTTGCTCATTGAAAGTGGCAATTTTAGCAATCGCATTTGCTAATAAAACATTAGCTGAAGCGAGTTTTGTATTGAGGTCTTGAAAGCTTTCATGTAGGGCCTTTTCTTCATTTTTAGCTTCACTGAGTTTTAAATCAATCTCAACATAATTATTGGCATAATGACTCAAAAATGGGTGCTCGAGCGAGCCGCAAAGCGGGCATGGCTCGTCTTTTTTGAGTAAAGTCTGGCGGTCTTTTTCAAAGTTATATGATTTACCGAGTGTTTCTTTTTCAGTTTCTAGTTGCTTGATTTTTTGACTAATTTCTACAAGCAACTTATGTATTTTTTCAAGTTTTGGCTTTTGTGTAGTTATAAAGGTATTTTGTAGTTTTTCTTGCTCTTGTTCTTTTTTTGCATCATCATTTATCTTCACATACTCCCAAACGAATTGTTTCAAAACACTATAATTTCGGTGTTCTTCGGTCAAATTTTCTCTTTTCGTCGCAACTTCTTCTAAAGCCGTAATTTGTGCAATTTTAAAAGTTTCATCAAGCGTATTTTTGTGGGTAAGACCTACATTTTTTATGCTTTCAATTATCTCATCGGTAATTTGTCGAAAGTCAAAACGCAGCGATTTTTCAGAAATTTTATTGATTAATTCTTCAATCTGAGTTTCATTATTTTTTTTAGCTACTTCTTGTAAACTTCTTTTGTTTTCGAGTTGGGTTAATTTTTCTCGAAAATTTTGCAGCATTTTGAGGGCATTTTCCAGATTGACCGTATTTTGTTCTTTGGTTAACTCACCAATTTTATTCAAAATTTTATTGAGTAAACCTATGTTTTTTTCCAAACTTTCCTCTTCACTCCTCAAACGTTCTTGCAAGACTTGAAGTGCTTTTTGCTGACTTTCAAGTTGCAAAATAAGCGACTGAAAAGGTTCAGCTTTTTCGTGATTTTGTAGTTTTTTTGCTTCATAACTCTCAAAATCGTTTAAACTTTGTTGTTCTTTGGCTTGTTTTTCACTTTTTTCAACAATGCTTTTCTGAAAATTTAATAATTGATTTTTGAGTTCGACTTTGGTTTTAAAAATCTGTATTTGAGCTTCTAATTCACTTGAAATTTTTTCAATCTCGATTTTACGATTCAACCAACTTTGTTCTTGTTCGGGTGAGCTAAGTTTGCGGTTTTCGGTATCGATATTAGTACTTAAATCTTTAAGGACTTGCTCTTTTTCTTTGGCAATTTCAAAGGCTTTTTTGCCGAGTTTTCGGTAGATTTGAGTGCCTGTTATGTCTTCGAGAAGTTTCCCTCGTTCATCTTTCCCTGACTTTAAAAACTTAGCAAATTCACCCTGAGAAAGTAAAATTGATTTGATAAATTGGTCGTATGAAAGTCCAATTAGCTCTTCGTTTCGCTTTGGGATTTCACTTTTTTTGAGAGGTAATAATTGGCCAGTTTGTAAATCGGTTATTTCCATGCCGTAATCATTGAGATTTTGATTACGGTTCATTTCAATCCACCATTTCGACACAAAACTGCCCGATTTGCACGAATACTCGACTTCAACGAAACATTCTCGCTCTCCTTTGGTCAGAATTGAGCCTGCCGAAGCCACAAAATCTTTCGATATTTTTTTATCAAATCTCGGAATTTGGTTGAAAAGTGCGAGCGTAATGGCATCTAAAAGCGTAGATTTTCCTGCACCAGTTGGCCCAACGATGGCAAAAAGCCCCGCTGATGCTAAAGGATTAATCGTAAAATCAATTTCATGTTTATCCTTGAACGAATTGATATTTTTGAGGTATATTTTATTAATTTTCATCGTCTTGCTCAACCATTAGTAATAATTTGGTGAAGGCTTCCATCATCAAAGCTCGGTGTTCGTCAGAAAGCGTATTTTCTTTTTCAAGGCGTTTTTGTAGCATTGATTTCTCCGAAATATCTTCTAAATTCTGTCCTTCAACGAAAAGTTCTTCGCTACTTGTTACTTCGTTTTTAAAACTTATCTTATGTTTCAACACGATAGCATTTTCATCATCAAATTCGCCAATCAAATCATTTAAATACTTAATAATTAATGGATTAAAGCTTTCTTCGATAACTTCTACTTCCAAAAAAGATTTTAATGGAGCATCATTCTGAAAGGCATTAAGCGTAGTTTTCACGGCTTCGAATGTTCCAGAAATGCGTTTTAGTTCTCTAAATTTTGGCACTTCGATTGTTTTTATTTCTTGAAATTTATTTTGAGTAATTTCAAGAATTAGCACTATTTTTTGGTCGTTTTTCTCACTAAAACTCAAAGGAATCGGTGAGCCTGAATAACGAATTCGCTCATTTCCGCCAATGATTTGCGGGCGATGAATATGGCCCAAAGCCACATAATCAAACGTTTGTGAGAAATCGTTGCCATCAACTGAAGCCAAATTTCCAATTTGAATTTCTCTCTCCGACTCCGAACTTATTGAGCCATTGGCGTATAAATGCCCCATCGCAATGGTAGGCAAATTTGGATATTTTTGTTGGCAAATTTCGGCCAATTCATCATAATGTTTTTTGATACCTAAACGTACATTTTCGATTCTTGAAGTACCAGTTTCACCTTCAATTGCTTGGCGTAAATCGGCATCACGCAGATACGGAACTGCACAAACTACGAGATTTTCAAGCACCACAATTTCATTTTCAATCGGGCTTGTAGATCCACCAACTACTTTAATATCAAGCAATTGAAGAATCTCTTTAGGGGCATCGAGCATCATGGCCGAGTCGTGGTTTCCGCCAGTGATAATGATTTTGCATTTGAGTTGAATCATTTGGCGTAAAAACCAATAATACATCGTGCGGGCTTCAATAGGTGGATTTGCCAGATCAAAAATGTCGCCCGAAATGAGCAGTAATTCAATGCTTTGCTCGTGAATGAAGTTTATCAACCAATCCAAAAATAGTTGGTGGTCTTTCGTTAGGTCGTGTTTATGCAGCTTTTTGCCCAAATGCCAATCGGCAGTATGTAGTATTTTCATGTGTTTTTTTCTGAACAACAAAAATGGTATTTCCTTTTGGTATTTACCATTTATTTGTAAGAAATATGCTTTATGTTAAATTTTTCGTTTGGTAAACCTCCACTTACTTCAGAGAAATATCAGTCAATACATAAATTGGCTGATTAGTTATTTTCATTTCGTCCAAAACATCTACCGCGTTTCTGTAATTCAATTCATCCTTTGGGTGAATAATTGTCGTAAAATTACCTTTTTCCATAGCACTATTTCGTTATTAAGGAATTAATTTACTTCATGTCGTACTGCAAATAGTTTCTGTTAAAAGACTGATATTAAAATCTTTAGCCCTTTTTTGTGATAAAATATTCGGTTGTCTTTTCCCAAAATATGCATCAATTTATTTTTGAATTTAGTAGGCTTACGTGGGTCATTTCTGTTTTCGGGCATATAAAAGACCATCATTCGGTTTGATATAAATGTTGTGGTAAAGACCAAAAACGTGATGAGCATAAAACCCAAATCTACCTTTGGAGTAATATCTACTCGTGATTGGCGAGTGTTTGTGGTGATTTCGGCCTTTGTTATGAAAGTTTATTTGAATATCGATTAATTATATAGGTATGTAGCTAAATATATTTTTAAATTTCAAAATAAAACTTTAAAAACAAAAAAGGAAGGCTTCGCTCAAAGCGAAGGCTTCCTTAATTAATATCCTAATATTCTTCATTTCCGTTCAATCGAAAGAATCTTGAATTCGGTTCGGCGGTTTCGTTGATGCTCCGTTTCGGTACACTGAACTCCGTCACCGCAACTATTTACTGGTTCGTATTCTCCTTTTCCTACGCCACGCATTCTAGCACTGGCTACTTTTTTTTCAAATAAGAAATCAACCACTTCATTGGCTCTTCGCTGTGATAAACTTAGGTTATCAAGGGCATTGCCACGGGTATCGGTATGCGAACGAATCTCAATAATAATATTGGGGTTTTTCTGCATGGTTCGCACGAGCTTTTCAAGTTCTCGAGCGGCATCTTTCCGTATTTTATAACTTTCTGAATCGTAATAGATATTGGCGAGTTTCACTACATCGCCCACTTTATAGAGCTTTGTATCGAATAATGAGCCACTATTTGGTGCCGAAGTTTTCTTGCGAAAAATATTGACAATATTGCGTTTTTCTCCAATTCTTGCTACTAATTCTAAGGATTTACCGAAATTTTCTTTGAAAGATTCTAAGGTATAATCGCAGCTGAGTTCACGTGTGAATGCATACGAACCGTCAGAACCAGTAATCATTTCTTGGGCGATGCCTGTGCATTGATTGATAAACTTAATTTTTACGCCCACAATTGGTGTGCTGTCTTTTCCAGACGTTACGATTCCTCTGAAGATTGTCGAAACTGGATTTCCGTTTCGAAGTGCTACTAAAATATCGATTTCTGCTTGTTTTCTTATTTCGACAGGTTTATTTTTCTTATTTTTATCGACAACAACGAATTCTTTTTTCAGATAAATATCTAATTTTGAAGATTCGTAATCAGATGCATCTTTGTTTGATAAACTAATGGTTTCGGCTTGGAAACCTTTTTGTTTGACGATGAAACTAAAGTCATTATCGGCTTCGAGGCATAGTTTAATTGCTCCCAAACTACTCGTAATGGCACTTTCACGACTAAGCTTATTTCCCTTGATTTCGTATTCAAATCTGATACGGTCAAAAGGCTTTTTGGTTTCGTGGTCATAGATATTTACAATCAATTCTCGACAACCATAGAGGGAACCGAGGCGAGTAAATTTATAAATATCATCATCTATTCCACCACGTTTGCGGTTGCTACTGAGAAAACCAGTTTGACGTTCGCTGTCAGTTATTATGCCAAAATCATCTTTGTTTGAATTAATCGGAGCTCCCAAATTACGAGTTTTTCCACTTGGTAGACCAGTTTTATTATTCATCGGAATAAAGAAAATATCTAAATCGCCCAATCCCGGGTGAAAATCAGATGAAAAATAAAGATTTCCTCGTCCGTCAATAAACGGAAACATTTCGTTACCTAGCGTATTTACAGTTCCACCCAAATTCTGTGGTTTTGTCCATTCTCCCTTGTTATAGCGACTCATCCAAATATCAGTTCCGCCATAACCGCCAGGCATATCCGACACAAAATACATGATTTTATCGTCAATAGTTAGGGTCGGGTGTCCACACGAATAATCATTACTATTGAAAGGTATTTCCTTTATTTTACGCCAAACGTTGTCTTCAAATTCAGCTGAATAAAGTTTTAGGCGATTGATTGCAGCATTTTTTTTCTGTCCAAAAATCCCTCCCCCACCGATTTGGCTATTTCGAGTAAAAATAATTTTCGAGACATCCTGAAAAAATGCACATGGGCCTTCGTGGTATTTAGAATTGAGGTTTCTACTAAATTTTTCTATCTGAATGGTTGGATTCTCTTCATAATCTAAATCTTTACTTCCAGTAATATATTCACTACCTTTTCGTCCAATGGTTTTTGCATCATTAGCAGTTGTAGGTGTATAATAATCTGTACCAAGTTTTTTGGAAGGTGGTGCGGTCTTTTGAATGGGGGTTTGCGAACTCGAACCAATGGCCGATGCTCCACTGTTTTCGTTTCCGATGGCATTTATGTCTTCAAGATAAAATAAGTCGAGAAAAGAAGAAGCATCCCAATTAAACACTCGTCGAATACCTGAATTGGCACTTCTTCCAGAAACAAAAACTAAGCCTTTTTTGTAGTAAACTGGACTAAAATCGGCACTGCTCGAATTGATACCTACATATTCTATTCTATAACTTCCTGCGTTGCGTTCTAATGCTTCTCTATTTGTATTAAGTTTGATAAACTCTACACCTCGCTTGTCTTGCTCTTGTAACTCATTGAATTTTTGCCAGTATTTACTGGCTTCTGGAAATTTCCGATTGCTTGTAAGAACCTGGGCAAAATGTTGCAAGGCTTTAATATCTTCACCTTTTAAGATTGGATTGGCACTCAAAAGCTCACGATACATCCTTTCAGCATTGATATAATCCTTAACTAATTTATAGCAGAGTGCTAAATTGAGCTTGGCCTTTACGATTTCTTTCTCTGTAGCTCCTTTCGGTTTCTTCAGGGCAGTCTCATACAACTCTATGGCTTTTGCATAACTCAAGTTCTCGAATTGTGAATTGGCTTTCTGAAAAGCCTTCGAGGTATTTTGGGCAAACAAAGCAAAAGTCGCAGTAAAGAGATAAATAAATAATATTAGACTTTTTAATGGCATCTCGAAAAATAGTGCTAAATTATACTAAGAATATATAAGCAAAAATCATGCCTTTAGGTAATTCTTTAAATTTTAATATACCATTTTACCCACCAAAAATATGAGATTGTCTAATTTTTCCGCACACAAAACTCTCTTAATTTTGTATTCAAATTGAAAAGAAAAGTATTATAAAAAACAACACAAGTAATGATAAAGATTCAAGGAGGATCTTTTAAAAATGACTAAATCTAGGCGAAGTATTGACGAAGTTTCACGTACAATTGGTACAGAGGTAAACCTAATTTACAAATGAAAATCTGAAGAAAAATCTAAAGAATCGCTAGCAGAAACTCTTAATAACGCCGAAATAGAACAACTTTGTAGATAATTTTAATGAGTTCGTTGTTTTTTAGGCTAATATTTACGCTCTTTAAAAAGTTCTTGTCAAAATCTACGCCAAACCATGAAAGATGGTTTAAAATTTACATTTTGCAACAAATCAACAAAAAGCATTAAATCATCAAAAAATGTACACTTTATTTACTCTGCGTGTACTCTACTTTTACTGCTAAAAATGCAATAATCATGTAAAAAAATGAGTAATAGGATATATATTTCCAAAAACCAAAAAATCCCTTCATTCACAACAAAAAACACCGTTAATTTGTGATGCAATAAAACCCCTCAATTCTAGTGAAACTTTGGCAAAAAGAAAGTATTAAAAACTTAGAAAATCATGGTGCGAATCCTAAGGAGGCAACGCTCAGAATTGAAAAATTTACGGTTGGTCAAGACCGTGAAATGGACATGTATTTAGCAGAGTTTGATGTAATCGGCTCAATGGCACACGCCATCATGCTAGAAAGTATTGGTTTATTAGAAACCAACGAATTGGCAGGTATTCTTAAAGAATGTCGAAAAATATATATAGATATTCTAGATGGTAAATTTTTAATTGAAAAAAATATCGAAGATGTACATTCGCAAGTCGAATGGTTACTTACTCAAGCACTCGGCGACGCTGGAAAAAAAATCCATAGTGGCCGCTCTCGCAACGACCAAGTACTGGTTGACCTCAAACTTTTTATGCGTCAACAATTACGTCAAATTGTAAACCTCACAGAAGCACTTTTCTATAAATTAGTCGAACTAAGTAATAAACATAAAAATGATTTATTGCCAGGTTATACGCACCTCCAAATTGCGATGCCATCATCATTTGGGCTTTGGTTTGGTGCTTATGCCGAAAGTTTGGTTGATGATGCAGTAGTACTTCAGGCGGCATACAAAGTAGTCAATAAAAATCCATTGGGTTCGGGAGCTGGTTATGGAAGTTCGTTTCCATTAAACCGAACGCTTACAACTAAGCTCTTAGGCTTCGATGACCTTAATTATAATGTAGTATATGCCCAAATGACTCGTGGCAAAAGTGAATACGTTGTACTTTCGGGAATGACTTCTTTGGCTACAACGCTCTCACGTATGGCAATGGATATTTGTTTATATAACTCACAAAACTTTGGATTTGTAACGCTACCTGACGATTTCACAACGGGTAGCAGTATTATGCCGCACAAGAAAAACCCTGATGTGGCTGAATTGCTCAGAGCAAAAACCAACAGACTGAAAGGACTTCCGACCGAATTGGCTTTCGTGACAAGTAATCTACCAAGCGGCTATCACCGTGATATGCAGATTTTGAAAGAAATCTTGATGCCTGCTTTCGACCAAATGATTGAATGTTTGGATATTGCCCACTTTATGATGTCGAATCTCAAAATTAAGCCTAATCTTTTGGAAGACAAAAAATATGACCCGATTTTCTCGGTCGAACGTGTGAATGAATTAGTAATGCATGGCTTAACTTTCAGAGATGCGTATTTACAAGTGAAAGAGGAAATTTTTGGTGGTGGCTACGAAGCTCAAAGAGAGTTGAACCATACACTCGAAGGAAGTATTGGAAATCTTTGTAACGACGAAATCACGAAAATGATGGAAGACGTAATCAGAGGCTTTGACTTCGTAAAAGTAGATACTGCTCTGGAAGAATTGTTGAATTGGAAGTAAATAAAAGGAAGTATTTGCTTAAGGAAGGCTTCGCTCAAAGCGAAGACTTCCTTAAAATCTGTAACCTTATTTCTCACACACCGCCACTGCAATTTTAGAATCGGCCGTTCCGTAATACAAATACAATTTCTTCTTGAAATTTACGAGTCCTTCCACAAATACTACATTATTTACTTGCCCTGTTAGCTCATAAGGTTTATCTGGTTCAAAGAAAAAAGTTTTTGAGCGGTCAATGACCTTAGTTGGGTCGTTTTTATCAAATATTACTTGTCCTGCACGGTAAGCATTTTTGGTATCTTTGCTTTTATTTTGAAAACCTTTATTGGCACTATTATAAATAAGTAATATGCCATCTTCTTTAATAAAAGCCGCTGGACCAGATTCTACCAACCAACTATCAAAATTATCGTCACGAGGTTTCACGATTGGCTTGGGTTTTCCTAATTCATTTTCCAAAATAGTCCAATCTTTTAGATTATCAGAATTGGCCAAAAACAGATTAGTATCGCCCCAATACAACCAATATTTTCCCTTTATTTTCGTGGCCACAAATCGCTCGCCAACTTGCTTAGTTATTATCGCCCCTGACTTCGACCATAACATTTCGTTTTTCGGATCTTTAAAAGCTAAACCTTCTTTTTTCCAAGTCTGCAAATCAGCCGAAGAAGCCACACAAAGACGAGCGGTTTTTCCATCATAAGCAGTGTAGGTCAAAATATACTTTCCGTCTTCGGTTTCAACCAAACGAGGGTCTTCACAGCCGCCTGGATATTCGTATTTTTTCATAAAATCATTGTCAGGATAAAACACAGGTTTGGTCTGACGCTTGAAATGAATACCATCTTCACTAACGGCTAGCCCCAAACGTGAAGTACCATCGACAACCTTCAAAGTATCTTCTGCCCTGTATAACAAATAAACTTTTCCATCTCTCACCACCGCCGAAGGATTATAAACATCTTTGGCTTCCCAATTTATTGATTTTTTCATAATTGGGTCGTCGAAAGTGGTGGTATCATTGGGTAATAATATTGGATTCTCGGCATCGGCTTTTACAAACGGTATCAGTTGCCAACTTTGTTCAATTTTATTTCGGCACGAAGAAAATGCAAAAAGAGAAATAATTAAAAAGTATTTTTTCATAGGTTTGTAAAAAATTATCTGAAATGATATATGATGCCAAATATATGGGTAATTTATTACAAACTAAATATCAAAAAATGATCCGTAAAATTTTCATCCTTCTGTTTTTAATCTCAGAAATTGCTACTGCACAACAACAATTAATCATGGTTGGCGGTGGCGAACGCACACCCGATATGCTAACTAAATTTATAGAGTTAAGCGGTAATGAAAACGGTAAAATATTGGTCATTCCGTGGGCAAGTGGCGAGCAAGAAATAGCCGCTTCAAACATTAAAAATGAGGTGGCCGCTCTTTCAAAAATTTCGGTCAACAATGCTCCTTTCGCACCACTTACAGCCGAAACCAAAGCCTCACTTTTGATTCAGCTCAAAACAGCAAAAGGTATTTTCTTTTGCGGTGGCGACCAAAACCTAATCATGGATGTACTGAAGGATGAAGAACTGTTCAAGGCCATGCACGAGCTTTATAAAAACAAAGTAGTGTTTGCGGGAACGAGTGCAGGCACGGCCATTATGTCGGAAATTATGATTTCGGGCGAAGGAGATTTCAAGGTAATTGATGGCTCAAAAGTTGAAACTAAGAAAGGACTTGGACTGATGAACGAAATCATTGTTGACCAACATTTTATTAAGCGTCAACGTCAGAATCGTTTGATTGGATTGATTTTCAAAAACCCTACTTTACTTGGTATTGGTATTGACGAAAATACAGCATTGTATGTAGAGCAAAATCGTTATGCTGAAGTCTTGGGCGAAAGCCAAGTGATGATTTTTGAAATCACCAAGCAAGCCAAAGAAATGAAATTTATCATGCTCGAAAAGGGTGAAAAATATGATTTGAAGAAACGCAAGAAAATAAAATAAAAACTACCACTAAGGCACTAAGAAACACTAAGTTTCATAAAGAAAATTCTTAGTGCCTTAATGGTAAAAATCAGAATATTCACTTTACATACGCTAAAATATCAGCGGGCTGACAATCAAGTACTTCACAAATTGATGCCAATGTGTCAAATCTAACACCTTTAGCTTTGCCAGTTTTAAGGATTGACAAATTAACTGTCGTCAGTCCAACTTTTTGCGAAAGTTCATTTAATGACATCTTTCGCTTTGCCATCATTACATCTAAATTTACAATTATTGGCATGGCTATATAAATGATTCGTTTTCTTGTTTTACGATACTTGCTTTTTCCACAAAAGATGAAAATAAAAATAGAAATAGTGAGAAAAGAGTTTGAATTGGAGTTCGGACAAGGAAATGAGCTAAAAAAGCTCTTGTAAAAATAAAGAGTTGATTTTCTACAATTTCATTGCTCAAAAGGATATTCGTAGCATTTTGTAAAGATGATATAATAGCTAAGAATAGACATAGAAACCCTAATATTTTCAACCAAAAAGCACTTTTTATAGCAACATAACCTATTTTAGAAAATTGCTTTTGAAGTTGATAAAAAACAAGCCCCATTCCAAACATTGCTACCATAACTAACATTTTGCAAATCCAGTTGATAGCATCGTTTCCTCCATTTGTTAAATGCTTAATAGAAGCTGGCAAATAAGAAATAAAGTCGATAAAAATAAAAATCATGATAAGTGAAAAAATAACCTTCGTAGTTTTCATATTGTATTATATTTAGTTTCGTTACAACTGTAGAAACAAATAGAAATAAAACAATTATTATTTAATGTTTTATTTTATATATTTAAAACATAACATATTTATCAAGTTTTCTTGTAAAACTGTAATAAACATAAATCATAAGCGTATTTCGAGAAAATTCTTAATTCTTAATTCTTAATTCTTAATTAAGCCTTACCTTTATAGCTAAATTAAGGATACAAAAAATGACTGACCGCTATATGCAGCGTGGCGTTTCGGCCGCCAAAGAAGATGTTCACAAGGCAATCGAAAAACTTGATAAAGGACTTTTCCCGAAAGCATTCTGCAAGATTTCGCCCGATACACTCGGCGGAGATGCCGAATATTGCAATATCATGCACGCCGATGGTGCTGGTACAAAAACATCTTTAGCGTATTTATATTGGAAAGAAACAGGCGATATTTCAGTCTGGCGTGGCATTGCACAAGACTCAATCGTGATGAATACCGACGATTTGATTTGTGTGGGTGCTGTCGGACCGATGCTAATTTCGTCGAGTATTGATAGAAATAAAAACAAAATTCCAGGCGAAGTAATTGGCGAAATCATCAACGGAACAGAGGAATGTCTAGAAATGCTTCGCAGCCATGGTGTAGAGATTTATAGTACAGGTGGCGAAACTGCCGATGTTGGCGATTTAGTACGTACGATTGCCGTAAATAGCACAATCATTGCTCGTATGAAACGCTCTGATGTTATCTCAAATGACAATATCAAGGCAGGCGATGTAATTGTGGGCTTGGCTTCGTATGGTCAGTCAAACTACGAAACAACTTATAATGGCGGTATGGGAAGCAATGGCCTGACTTCTGCCCGACACGATGTTTTGGCAAAAACTTATGCTGAAAAATACCCAGAAAGTTATGATGGTGAAATAAATAAAGATTTAGTTTATAGCGGAGCAAAATTATTGACCGAAGAAATTGCGGGTGTAAATGTCGGCAAACTTATCCTCTCTCCTACTCGTACTTTTGCTCCTGTAGCAAAGGCTTTTTTATCGGAACTTCGTCCACAGATTCACGGACTGGTGCATTGCAGCGGTGGAGCTCAAACGAAGGTTTTACATTTTATTGACGGTGCGGCGAACCGCAATCTGCATGTAATCAAAGATAATCTTTTCTCAATTCCGCCATTGTTTAAATTGATTCAAGAACAAAGTGGAACATCATGGCAAGAAATGTATAAAGTTTTCAATATGGGACATCGTTTGGAGGTTTATCTAGACGAACAATACGCTCAACGCATTATCGAAATCTCGCAATCGTTTGGTATTGATGCCCAAATTATTGGTAGAGTTGAAGCTGCCGAAAGCAAGAAAGTTACCATCAAAAGCGAATTTGGTGAGTTTGTATATTAGTTCATGGACGATGGTCAACGGACAATAGTTTTTTCTTACAATTCGCAAAACAACAGAGTCATGCTGAGAATCTCAACATGACGCTTTTTTAACTATCGTTTATAGACCGTCTTCCATGGACTAATTAAAAACCAATTCCTGCATAAAGTTTCACATCATCGAGCGTAATTTTTGTACCACACATAATCACGAGGCGTTCTACCACGTTGCGAAGCTCACGCACGTTACCTGTCCAAGGTAAAGTTTTCATATATTCCATTGCGTCAGGATCAAATTCTTTGCTTGCATCGCCGTATTCTTCGGCTACGTCATTCAAAAATTTATCTGTCAATAATGGAATATCGTTTTTACGGTCGGCCAGAGATGGTACGTGAATCGGAATTACGTTCAGACGGTGAAATAAGTCTTCACGGAAATTACCTTCAGCAATTTCCTTACGTAAATCTTTATTCGTAGCCGCAATCACACGTACGTTTACTTTTATTTCTTTATCGCCACCTACACGTGTAATTTTGCTTTCTTGCAATGCACGAAGAACTTTCGCTTGTGCCGAAAGGCTCATGTCGCCAATCTCATCTAAGAAAAGCGTGCCACCATCAGCTTGTTCAAATTTACCGATACGTTGCTTAATAGCCGAAGTAAATGCACCTTTTTCGTGACCGAAAAGTTCACTTTCAATCAATTCAGAAGGAATAGCGGCACAGTTTACCTCAACCGAAGATTGATTACAACGATTACTCTTTTCGTGAATTTGTTTCGCCACCATTTCTTTACCCGAACCATTTGGTCCCGTGATAAGCACTCGAGCTTCAGTTGGAGCAACACGGTCTATGGTTTCTTTAACCTTTTGTATGAGTGGTGATTCTCCAACTATTTCGTTGATTTTGTAGACTCTGCGTTTTAGAACCTTTATTACTTCTGCGTCTTTGCTTTTTGCAATCGCATTACGTACAGTTACGAGCAAACGATTCAAATCAGGTGGCTTTGTAATAAAATCATAAGCACCTCTTTTTGTAGCTTCAACAGCATTTTCTACATTTCCAAAAGCCGAAATCATAATAAACTGAGTCATTACTCCTTCTTCTTTGACTTTTAACAGCATTTCGAGTCCATCTAATTTAGGCATTTTTATGTCACAAAGTGCTACATCATACTGAGTTTTCAGTAACATTTCCAGTCCTTCTTCACCATCTTTTGCTTCATCAACTTCGTACTCTTCATATTCCAAAATGTCACGGAGGGCATCTCGGATACTTTTTTCGTCATCAACAATCAATAATTTTGCCATTTTTGGGTTATCCTCTTATTAGAGTTTAATTGATTTTATGATTTAAATATATAATTCTAATTACAACGCAAAATAGCGAAAAAAAATAACAAATTTGTTGATAAATTTTATATTTGAACAGATGTAAGGCAAAAGTGATGAGAAAAGTAAGCTTTTTTATGAAATTTTTAACAGAAATAACGAAATAAGTGTTATATTGTATAAATAAAAATGGATTTCAAACCGAATGAAAATAGCAATAATTGGAGCAGGTATTGGGGGAATTGCAACGGCCATTCGTTTGGCAAACAAAGGCCATGAAGTAGAAGTTTTTGAAGCAAATAACTACCCTGGTGGAAAACTAAGTGAATTTCAACAAGGTGAATATCGCTTCGACGCTGGACCTTCACTTTTTACGATGCCACAATTCGTGACTGAGTTATTTGAACTTTCTTGTCGAAATCCTGACGAATATTTTCAGTACATTAAACTGCCCGAAGTTTGCCGATATTTTTGGGATGATGGCACAAGCCTAAATGTTTCGGCTGATATCAATGAGTTTGCCCAAGCTGCTGAAAAAAATCTTGGTGAACCTGCCATAAATATAATTCAGTTTTTGAAAGAATCAGCTTTTAAATACGAAATTTTGAGTGGCTTATTTCTTGAAGATTCTCTACATAAAATCTCAACTTGGACTTCAAAAAAAGCATTTAAAGGTTATCTAAATTTACACAAATTAGGTATTTTTGGCACGATGAATAAAGCAAACGAGAGTTTTTTCAAACAGCCAAAAACCGTTCAATTATTCAATCGTTATGCTACTTATAATGGTTCTGACCCTTATCAAACACCCGCTACACTCAATATTATTCCTCATTTAGAATATAATGTTGGAGCGTTTTTCCCGAAAGGTGGCATGTTTGGTATCACCCAAAGTTTAGTAAATTTAGCAAAAGATTTAGGTGTGAAATTTCATTTTGGGGCGAAAGTTGTGGAAATAGTTACAGCCCCTTTACCCTTAGAGGGGGAAAATAATAAAAAGTTTTCAAACAGTAGGAAACTTAAAGTAGAAGGAATTATAGCTCCCCCTCTGGGGACCAAAGGGCTTGATATTGTCATTTCTAACATGGACGTAACTCCAACCTACCGAAAATTACTACCAAAAGCCAAACATCCTGATAAAGTTTTGAACCAAGCAAAAAGCGGTTCGGGGTTGATTTTTTATTGGGGAATCAAGAAAGAATTTCAAGAATTGGGCTTGCATAATATCTTTTTCTCGAATGATTATAAGACTGAATTTGAGTATCAGTTTCAGAAAAAAACTATTTATCACGACCCAACTATTTATCTGAATATTACATCAAAATATAAAAAAGATGATGCTCCCGAAGGCTGTGAAAACTGGTTTATTTTGCTCAATGCTCCTGCTAACGAAGGTCAAGATTGGGATAAAATAATAGCCGAAGCTCGCCAAAATGTGATTGATAAATTAAGCAGAAATTTAGGTGTAAATGTGGCAGATTTGATAGAAAACGAGTCAATACTTGACCCTCGAAGTATAGAAATGCGTACATCATCAGCACAAGGAGCTTTGTATGGCAATAGCTCCAACAATAAATTTGCGGCTTTTTTACGGCACGCCAATTTTTCTTCTGACATTAAAAACCTATATTTTGTAGGCGGAAGCGTTCACCCTGGTGGAGGAATTCCTTTGGCACTTTCATCGGCCAAAATTGTGGCTGACATGATAAAATAGTCCACAGTTTTTAGTCTTCTGACCACAGTAAAAAAGCAATTATAAATTTTATTTTATAAAATCTATAATTGCTTCAACAAATTCGGCTGGTTTTTCGGCTTGCACCCAATGCCCTGCACCTTCGATGGTTTGGACGATGGCATTCGGAAAAATATCTCTAATTGCGGGAATATCTTCATCGTAAATATAACCCGATTCGCTTCCACGCAAGAATAACGTTGTTGAAGTTACTTCTTTAGCATCCGTAAAATCGCCACCGATTTGATAAATTTCTCTGCTTAAAACTGGTAGATTTATTCGCCAATTGAATTTTCCGTCTTCGTTGCGGTAAAGATTTTTGAGCAAAAATTGTTTTTCGCCTACATTATCCACAAATTTTGATAATTGCTCATCAGCCTCATTGCGATTGGTGAGCGATGATAAATCAATCGAATTTAAGCCTTGTATGATATGTCCGTGGTGTGATGGGTAAAATTTTGGTGCGATATCAACAATAATCAATTTTGAGTATTTATCAGGATATTTCATAGCAAAGTGCATGACAGTTTTTCCGCCCATCGAATGACCTATAATTATTGGCTTTTCGAGTTGATTATCTTCGATAAATTCATTTAAATCATCGGCCATAAGTTGATAGCTAAACTCTTCACTACGAGGCGATTGACCATGATTACGAGCGTCAAGGGCATAAACGGCATTACCTTTTTCGGCTAACATTTTACTAATCGAAAACCAATTGTCTGATGACCCAAAAACACCATGTAAAATTAGTATCGGCTGGCCTTCGCCAATTTTTCTAAAAAAAAGCTTCATGCTTTCAATGAATGATTTGAAGCACAAAGGTAAGACTTTTTAAAGAAATTGACGATTTACGAGTAAAAGGAATTCAGTTTTAAGCCCCTTTAGGAGTTTGTTGTCTCTTAAACTTCAACTCACAAACATTCTTACCAATACGTTTACCATTTTTTAAACCTTGTTCGTTGGAATTTCTATAGTGTATACCACCATAAAGACGAGAATTGGCCGCTTCATCGGCAAACTCAAAAAATGAGTCGAACGTGCGAGGTTTAAAGCCTTTGGCAGCGTGAGAATTATCAGTGAAGTGATAATTAAAGCCAAACAAATCAGATAATACTTGTGCAGTTGCACCTGATACTGAAGCGTGGCCTGAAGTATATTCAGGAAAAGGAGGTGTGTCGAGCAATGGACTCCATGCACGGTCGATAGTTGTGCGTATGTAAGAAACAGGACGTAAAATGTTGTGCATAAATTTGCATTTCCAACATGAAATAAAAGCATCAGCTGAGGCAATACCAATTTTACAGTACGCTTCAGCAGCTTTATCCAATTTTAATTTTTCGATTGTCATTACCTGCGAGGCAATCGAAACGGCATGTCCTGGTGGGGTAAAAGTCTTTCCAGCATCATCTGACCAAAATTTAGCTATTGTAGTCTGTTCGGCTGATAAGTTTTTGCCTATGCTATAAACTTCTAAGGCTTGGGAATACAAAAGCGATGAAATACCAGCATCACAACGTGGTGGAATAGGCAACTCAAAATCAGCATCTCCTTTAACAAATGTGCGATTCTTACCCCAACTAGGCTGCAAAGGTATTTGTTGTTCGCCCGTGGGAGTCCAAACACACGCTCCAGTTACTGGCTTATAATCTTTAGGAAAATTTTTTTCATATCCTTCGTGTCCGCCATCATTTTTTGAATAATCAAATACTGCTTTGGCAACGGCTTCACCATATTTTATTGAGCGGAAAACAGTTTCTCTATCGACCTCATTTTGATACTTTCGTTCAAAAACACCTTTTAACGAGTCAATTTTTATAAAACTGACTTTTGCTGTATTGGCATAAAGGCTCTTGATGATAGCAGCTTGGGCAGCATTGGCACTCAAAATCCAATGGTAGGCTTTTCCACTTTCGATTCTGGGAACTGACTTAAATTCATTAAGAATTCCAACAAGTGATTGATACTCTGGCATTCCGTTGACCAACGATTCGTAAAGTGTAAGACCGGAATAACCCAATGCTCTTGAAACTACCGGGGGCGAAAAACCAGGGGTTTTCGGAATCAATCCTAATTGTAGATTAAACCATGCCACCGCCATTTCATTTGAGTACTCTTTGACAAGTTTTTGTGAGAAGGATGCTTCAATCATAAACATAACAAAACTAAAAACCAATATGGCTTTTTTTCTTTGTATGTTTGATATATTTTGTTGTATAAGCATAATCAAGTTTACGAATTGATTTATAAAACATAAAATTATTGACTATTAAAGCATAATCACCGATAGTACTCATAAAAACGCTTACAAGAATATTGGCAGAGCATAAACAAAAATAAATTATTTAATCATCGTTTAAAAAATCTATATACGTCTGAAAGGCGTTGGTCTTCAGTCGAAAGATAAAGCGTTTTTTTAGACTCGAGACTATTGAAAGTGCACTATTTTGTAAATTTAAGCTTCATAATATTCTTAGCAATTTCCTTGCCATTTTTAGGCCATTTTCATTTCCTTGTCGGCAATGTATTTCTTTCGTAAAGGCGAGAAATTGATGTCTCGTTGTCATTTTTATAAAACGACTTGAAAGTTCTGTCTGGAAATACACCTGTGTGCGTTTTGTCGATAAATGCGTAATTATCGCCAAAGATTATTTTGAGTGTTGCAGAAGCCGCACCCGAACCCAATGAATGCCCAGAAGTATATTCAGAAAATGGTTGAGTTGCAACTAACGGCAACCAAGTTGGACTATTAGATTGACGAATATAAGTAATTGGACGCATCAGATTATAAGTGTATTTACCTTTCCAACAAACCACAAATGCATTATTTAAAGCCATTCCTACTTTTGCATAAACTTCTGCCACTCTTTCAAGTTTGACTTTCTCTTTTTTCAAAACGATATTAGCAATATTAAAATGATGCCCTGGGGCGTGTAATGGTACTTCCGCCATCAGACCAAAAGTTAACTATTGCTTTCTGTTCAGTTGTTAATGTCTTACCAATATCAAATACATCTTTAGCCAGTTTAAACATTTCAGAAGTTTCTTTGAATGAAAAAGCAGTTGGAGCAGTCGGATTAACTGTTAAATTCAATCAAGAAAAGGTGCGATTTTTACCTCAAAATGGCAATAATGGTATCTTTTGTTTAGCACTTGTTGATTCCCAAAAACTAATACCGACTGGCACTTTAAAGTCAGTTGGGAAGTTATTAGTTCAACCTTGATGCCCACCATCTGTTTCTGAATACTCCAAATTAGCTTTGCCAATTTCTGCCCCAAAAGTATTTTAACGGTCGGTAACTAATTGATTATCAATAGATATAAAAATTTCACTTTCAATATTACGATACGACGAATTAATGGCACGTTTATTGGCATAATTTGTGCTATTTTACATTTCGGTAATAAAAGTATTAAGAGTTTCATTGTCAACTAAACTCCAGTTATACTATTTGGTTAGGTCAGTTTTTGGCAATGAGATTAATCCGTTTACTTGACCAACCAATGATTGATTATTAGGCATTCCATAACCCAAACTTTCATACAATGCAAGGCTTGTATAACCTAAAGTACTAGCTACAACTGGCAGTGCATAACCAGGTGTTGATTTAATTAGTTGCAGTTGCAAATCCGTCCATCGAGTAGCAAGATTGGCTTTAAATTCGCTTGTTGCTTTTGAAAGAATGATTGGAGTTGGCTCTTCGGTAGATTTGTCTTTACAGGAAGTGAACAAAACAGCAGCTAAAACTACGAAAGTCATTAATCTCAAAAATGTATAGAGTTTCTTGTAAAAGATAGATATAGAACATTCATTCATGCATAAAAACAATTAAATTGTCAATTTCTTTAGATTTCTCAACATAAAATGTTTTAACAATTATCTTGCCAAAAATAACGTTATTCCACAAATAGAAACACCTTTTAATAGAATAATTATAAGTCATTTAAAAAAACAGAAACTACTATAAAGTAATTTAAACAAAAAGCATGCTAAGCTAAATTAAGCTTTTTTAAGGTATTTTAATTGATTTGCTTAAACTCTCCAGATTGATGTCTTTTTGCCATTTCTACGTAGTGAGCGGCACTCAATAGTAGCTTTTCGGCATAGTCAGAAGGCAATTGTTTCACAACCTTTGCTGGTACTCCCAAAACCATCGAATAGTCGGGAATCTCCATGCCTTCGGTTACTAAAGCACATGCACCAATAATACAATGTTTACCAATTTTTGCTCGATTAAGAATAGTAGAACGCATACCGATGAGCGTACCATCGCCTATGGTTGCTCCATGAACGATTGCTCCATGACCAACCGTTACATCATCACCAATCATGGTTGGTTCACCAAAATCGGCATGAAGAATTGCTCCATCTTGGATGTTGGTGCGTTTCCCAATAATAATTTCTTCGACATCGGCACGAATAACGGCCGAATACCAGACAGATGAGTCTTCGCCAAGCGATACTTTGCCGACTACAGTGGCATTTTGTGCAATAAAATTAGGCATAGGCCAAAGGCATTGGTTCTTCGAGGGACTTATCTTTGCAAGAATGAACCAAAACAACAAGAAAAATTGATAAACTAAAAAGACGAAATTTCACCTTCAGATTCCTTATTAAAGATTCCATTTATATTAAAGATTCCATTTATTAATTGATTAATTTAAAATTTAAATATGCAACATCAATTTTCCTATTAATATGAGACATAGTCAATGATAACAAACAAATACAATCATTTGTCAAAAAAATTCATAAATCTCCCTTTTAAGAAATCGCTTAATTAATTTAACCGATTTTTTATGTTTTTACAGCAATCTTTATGCCACAAATATTTAAAAACGAGTGGAAATTGTGAGGGTAAATCCACGGCCATCAGATGCCCAAATTCCGGGGCCAGGATAGAACTGTGGACGCTTCGTAAAGTACTGTTTGTTAGTGGCATTATTAAGGTTGAATTTGAGTAAAATTTTGCTCGAAATTCGGTAAGTAGCATTAACATCTAAAATTCCGTAGGATGGCACAAGTCCAACACTCCCATTGATAGATGCTTGCACGGTATTGAGGGCATCGGCATAGCTTTTGGCAGTATAACTAAATAAACTCGTTACGCTTAATTTTCGATAACGGAAAGTTAGACCATTGCGACTAATAAACTGTGGGGTGCTTTCTACAAAATTTCCTTTGATGCTGACATTTTTTTCGCCAGAAAGAATTTCAGCTTCTAAATATTTGGCCTCCATCAATGAATTTGAGGAGAAAACTGAAAAATTAGCTATATCATTGATTCTTATATAATATTCGGTAAACATTTCAAGTCCTTTTGTGAACGAATCTCCGATGTTGGTTCGAAAAATTTGAAATGCACCATTCTCGTCGGTTTGTGCCAAAGTCCCAAGGCGGTTTTTGTAAAGCAATTGAAAATACGTCATTTCAACGCGTAAATTTTCAAAGTTTGATTTATATCCGACCTCAAAATTATAGCCATTGGCATCCTTAAGATTATCAGAAGATTTTTCGTAAATAGACGCAGGAATAATATCTTTAAAAATCACCGGACGATATGCTTGTGAGAAGCCAGCATAAAAATTTTGCTTAAGAGTAAGCTGATAATCAGCATTTAAGCCAAACAATGGAAAACGGTGCGGGATAGCATGAGGGAATTTTGAAGCATCATAATAACTAATCATGCCCGACATAATCGACTCGCCCGATTCGATTCTAAAACCCGGTGAAACTGCCATTTTTTGCGTGAGATAAATACGATTTTCTACAAAAATGGCAATATTCTGTGTTTTGAAATGCAAATCACGGCCCCAACTTCCTACGATACGCATATCAAAATCGTTACCCGTTGAGCCTTTTCCTTGTTGGCGGCGGTGCATATTATTGTTCATCAGTTGCACACCTCCTACTAAAATAGAAGGCAGTTTTCCAACTCGGTATTCGTGTAAAACACGTAACTCAGAAGTATAACTGTGGTAGTTATCAATATCCACTTGGCGGTTAGTGTATTGCAGCGTAATGGGATCGATTTTATCAACAACATCTGCATTTTTGTCAAACATTACGCTGTTTCGGCTTCCCAAAATGGCCGATGTAACCCACGAAAGTTTCGTACGATTGCCCACAGACCAATTAAAAGAAACCGATGGCACATAAATATCAGGACTATAAAAATTTCTCGAACGAATTGATGCCCTCGGATTTGCAGCAAACATGGCATCGGTTTGCTGACCTGCTAACTGAAAAACGTATTTTGAGTGAGACAAATCGGCTTTTATCGAAAGATTTTGGGTAGGACGATAAGTAACTTGTGCCGAAAAAGCATCGTAATCGCTGCCGCTATTATCACGGTAGCCATCCGAAACTCGCTTGCAGTAATAAGCATAATAATTCATATTACCGACTTGTCCGCCAACAGCATTATAGGTACTCAATAAACCAAATGAACCTATGCTATTGGTACTTTCAAAGTCAAAAACCTTGGTCGAATCACCTTGTTTTGCTACATAATTGAGCATTCCGCCAAATTGTGAGCCGTATTGTAGTGAACCAGTTCCACGCACCAATTCTATATTCTGGATGGCTTCTAATGGCATCGAATAGTGGCTGGCAGGATAGCCATATATATCAGAATTGGTCACAACACCATCTTTACGGATATTAAATTCCCAACCACGGTGCGGGTCAAGTCCACGAGTTGAGACATTTATCTGATTGCCCGATCCGTCCATGTCATAAACAAAAACGCCTGGTACTTTAGCAAAAATTTGTCGAGGAGTTTTCTCGGCAATATTGGCATCTAAGCCTGCTACATTTATAAGTTCAGTCTTTTTTCCAACATAAAGAAATGTTCCTTTGGTGGCAGGAAGACTTTGAATATTAAACTTAAATTGTTGTTCTTTTACTTGTACTTCTTGCAGATTCACCACTTTCACCGAATCTGTTTTTTGTTGAGCAAATAAGCCCAAAGGCAATAAAAACCATATAATATATCTAAATTTTTGCATAATTCTCTCCCTTTGAATTCCATAGTAAAAAATAGCAATTACCTTCAAAAGGCTTGCCAATTAATTTAAAAACTGTGTTTTAGGCTATCGAATAAATGGGCGGCGGAGCATCAACCGTTAAAGAAAAATTATAGTAGAAAGTGTTGATGAAATAATTAAGAAAAGGCAAATCTTCAACCTTATACCAAACCAACATTCTAGAGCGGAATTCGACATAATCTTTGGTAAGATGCTTAGAAAACTCTAATGCTTTTTGGCTGGTCGTTTTATGTTTTTCTGAGAAAAGATTCAGATTTTCGTGAACTTCGTTCAACAAAGACATGATGTTATCTCGGCTTATATCAAGTCTTTTGTAGTAAGTGTAGAGCGTATCACCACGATAAACTTGCTCGTAAGATTTGAAGAATTCACCTTCAAAAATCGCATTGTTGCCATCAATGAGTTCGTTTTTCCATTCTGATTGATAGGGCAACGACAATTGCATTTTAAATACCAGTTTATCGCCTTTAAGCTCTACAAAACCTGTATCTTTTACAACATTACTTTCCTGCCATTCATTTAACAAAAAAATGAATGTAAAGCTCAGTGCATTGCAAACCAACAGGCTGAGAAGTACTATAGAGACCAGTTTTTTCAGAAATTTTATCGAAGATTACTTTACAAAACTAATATAATTATATTGGTCTTGTAGATTTATAACGAAGAATGCGATAAAAACACAGAATATTTATGATTTTTATCACATTCTTTATCAAAAACTTTTGATTATAACTTAGAAACGGTAAGCATACGTTGCTGATAAAAAATAATCCGCAAAAGCAGCATCACCTTCTTTGAAACCTGTTACTGTCCAAGTTGGTATTCTATCTCTAACTAAGGCAAAAGGCATAGCCAACATAAACGAACTTTTATGACCGCTCCAAATAATGCCTGGCTCTACCGAAAAAATGTATCCTGGACGACGACCACCCAAACTTCCACCGATGGCATCAACGGCTGGTAAACCTTCCAAACGTCCGCCCAAACTGATAGCAATATTCTTTTTCGGAAAAATTGCATAAGTCATTCCGACTCTTGCACCAAATTGGTCAGGTACTGAAAAACCGGTCGCTTTATTTAATTCTTTCGGGCTAAATAAATAAAATCCATTGAAGTACACAGTCGCTTTTTTAAACGCTGATAAATAGCCTTGAATTTCTATACTTTCGCCCCAACCGCTATCGCCCAACTGAATTGATTGGTCAACGGCTTTTACCTGAATATACTCTTTCTTGTCTTTATCAATTTTATGAAATTCATCTTGCACATTAGCATTGCCCGTTGGAGCTTTTATTCCTGCACCAATAGCAATATTTCCCTTAGGTGCTGTGTTAGGATTTATCAGCCAATAAGATGCTGATAAACGCATATCGCCCATTCCTTGCGACTGCGTATGGAAACGAGGATTTGAACCCGCTGGTGTACCATTGCCATAATGCTCATAAAGTGAAGAACGGTCATTGTAAGAAAGTGGCACATTAAGCGTAAAACTCAAACGATTGCTAGCGGCATAAGTAAGGCCAAAATCAAAATTATAAGAATCATTGATAACTTCTGTTTTTTGCTCAACACGCTGAGGTTGTTCTACTTTTCCAACAAAATGTTTGTAAGAATGTAACTTTCTGAAATTAGTTGAAATCTGAAAATCACCAGCGTGCATAAACGCCGAACCGCTCGGGTTTCCGTTGGCGGTAGCCATTGAGCGAACCGCAATACAACCTTGAGCAAAAGCCCCTATTGAAGCTGAAACAATTGCCAGAGAAAGTAAAAGTTTTTTCATTTGTAAAATTGATTATTGTTTTTAATATTTGTTTTCGAATAATACTCTTAATAGTTTCCCTTTGGGTTTAGGGGTTTGAACCATCGGCTTTGCCCCTTGCAATTGCAAATTCGCCGATTTTTGTACCATGTACCAAGCCTAATTCGCAATCTTTTCTGAAATGAATCAAGCCATAAACCCTTGAATCAGAGGCTTCTTTGGCCTTATAATTCATTTCGGTTGCTTTTGATGGAAAAATTGAACCTAAAACTGTAGCTGCTGCTGCCGAAAACGTAGAGTGCCCAGAAGTGTAAGAAGGGAAGTTTGGCAAGCCTACCGAAGTTTTTAAACCAAACTGTTGTGGACGTGGTGTATAGTAGTAATATTTCGTATCCCAACAAGCAATACCTGCGTCCATTAAAGCTGTACTTACCAATGCCATCGCACGGGCAGTAGCAACTTCACTAAACTTATAATCGTGGCACAGATTAGCCGCTTCTCTGCTCCAATGGCCCGGCGGAGTATAACTTCCTGCACCATCAGCCCAATAATTAGCAATACGTGCTTGCTCACGGGTTTGAGATTTATTGATTTTCTCCAGCTCTTCATACTCTTTTTGCCATTCGGCAGAACCTACCACATACGGCATTTTTGGGCGAATACTTTCAAGCATTTTTTTATCAAAATTCCATGTTGTAACTGCTCCGTAATTTGGCAAAGTTGGTGGACGTACTGGAGCTTCTTGGCTTACCCAAACATCTTTTATGCCGCGGCCTTTAGCAGCTTCAATTTGACCGTCTACGAGTGTTTGATTATTGGCTGCACTCATACCATCTACTTTTGCCTTCGCCATTACTTTTGCACCAACGGCTTTTCCGAGTGCATCACCAGCACTAATATCGCTCGGCACATTTATTCCTGCCCAAACTCTTGCATTTTTTGCTTCGGCCAATTTAGCATTCAAATATGGCACTTCTCCCGGAAACATTGCAACCAAAATGGTATAAGAAGCGGCGGCTACAACAGCATCCTCTGATGGATAAGATGGTAAATCAGAAACTGGCAAAAATGCTGAGATTGTAGCATCATTTTTAGATGGTGCTTTGCGATTGTACTTGAATTTGTAGTTCCAAGTACTCACAAGAGCATCGTACTGTGCAACGCTTAAATAAGCCAAAGCACGGGCAGTGTAGGGTGGATTTGCAAACGGGAACCTTGGGTCGGCTAGAGGATTAGATGCATCTGGAACTGGGTATTTACCTTCGGCGTTTGATGCTGGCGGAACATTGTAACGTGCTGCCAATTCACGGGCAATTTCGTTCCAACGATACACTGCTCCTGCTCCCCAATAGGCAATGGCATCTTTGTTTGTAGGAGTAAGCACTGGAAGGATTTTGTTTTTTAATGAATCCAACTCTTTTAAATAAGAGGCATCTGAACTAGCTTTTGGTGCTGCTACTGCTACTTCACTCGAGGAAGTCAGAATAAATGGCTTCCAATTACCAGCATTTTCGTCTAATTTAGTCGGAATATAAGCTTCTTTTATTGGCTCTGTTACGGTCTTGTCGCAAGAAAGCAAAAGCCCTCCAATTCCCAAAGTGAGGGTAATTATGAGATATTTAAGTATATTTATCATTGTTTTTGAACCCCTACCATTAAAGAGAAATATATTTTGATTGGCGAAAGCATTTTAAATTATTTCTTTTCCTCTTTCTTAAAATAATTCAACTGATACAATAAACCCACCGAAAAGCTCATTGATTGACCAACATTTAGTCCATCAACTACTTTTGCCACTCTTACATTAAAACCAATATTTTGAGGTTGATATTTTCCGTAGAAACCTACGCTCGAAGAAGTCATGTTATTGGTCGGAAAAGGCATATCATTACGGCGGATGTTATCGCCACCGACACAGGTAAAATGCTCGGCAAAAAATTCAGCCTGAATTCGACCACCATGTTTAATATAACCTAATCTTGCAGCAACATCGTTAGCATTTGGCACACTTACTTCGTTGGTATTATAGACTCTGCTGTCGGCTTGATAAGCGTCACGGTCAACTTTTATCTTACTTCTTAAAATATAGCTTTCATGTGCAGTAAGATAAACACCCGATTTGTGCGTGTAGTTAGCAATCAATCGGACAGTAGCAGTTTTAGTTTGTAAACCAATTGACATTGGCAAAAAATCTGGCACGTAATTGCCAACAGGAATAGATCCGCCAATTACTCCATGCAATGAAATCCCTTTATCATTTTTGACCAACTGATACTTCAACCAGCCTGATAGGTCTTGGATACCCTTCTGCCCCATCAGATTTCCTGCACTGGCTTTTGTGCTTACATAAGGCACACCAACAATGACATTTAACTTATCAGAAATACCGACAGCAACCATTGGCATTACACTCTGAGTTGTATGTGTACCGATATTAAGGTTTTCACGCATGAGAGAATTTTCCCAGTATTCTTTCCAGCTACTATTGATGTAAGACGCCGCTATACAAGCAGTTCTTTTAGGCATATAAATAACATCGTGCGGCATTTGAGCATAAACACTTGATGTTAAGCACGCCAAGCATATAAAAGCGTACTTAACTAATGATTTCATTTTTCTAGGGTAAAGTTTAAACATTGTGGTGAACAAATGATAATAATATAATTTTTATTTTTTATTGAATTTTATAAAAGATAATGCAAAGAAAATACATTTTAAATTATTTTCCAATTTTATGGAATATAATTCCATAAAATATTCTATTTATTAATTTATTGATATGCTAAAAGTTAAATAAACTTCAAATTCTGACTAATTTCTGTCTTTAAATTATCATAATGCGATATTTTCACACATTTTAAATAATTAGAAGATTTAACTCAATTATTTAAAGGGGCTATTTTTGAATACTAAATACCATCTATATTTCCATTATATCAGAATTTAATACTTTAAAGTAAATAAATGAAAGGAAATACAGACAATAATCTCAATACATTTCTCTGAATTTCTCAATTAAATCTAAGTATCAACTGCTAATTAAATAATATAACTGTAATTTCAGTTGCAAAACTGAATAATTAGTTTTTACTTTGTTTCATCATGGAAGAACTAACAAAAACCGAGGAACGCATCATGCAAATTATCTGGGATTTAGACCGATGTTTGGTGCGAGACATCATCGAAAAAATGCCCGATCACCCAAAGCCACCCTATAATACGATTTCGTCCGTAGTGAGGCTGTTGGAAAGCAAGGGATTTCTAAGCTATAAGGCTTACGGAAAAACCTATGAGTATTTTCCTATAATATCAAAAGAAGAATATGGACAACGAAGTTTCAGAAAAGTATTTGCCAATTATTTCGATAATTCGGTAGAAAACCTGCTCTCTTTTATGGCAAAAGAAGAAAA
The DNA here is from genome assembly GCA_945860265.1 of Emticicia agri. Classification (GTDB taxonomy): domain Bacteria; phylum Bacteroidota; class Bacteroidia; order Cytophagales; family Spirosomataceae; genus Emticicia; species Emticicia agri_A. The sequence continues at coordinate 53,095 of CAMAQF010000010.1, forward strand.
TTTGACAGAAGAGGAGATTGAAAAACTAAAAAGTTTGATAAACAGTCGCTAAATAATTTACCACATGGAATATCTTCTCAAATCTACCATTTGCTTAACGGCTCTTTATGGACTGTACTTCTTCGGGTTTCGCCGAATGAGTTTTCATGCCCTTAATCGCTTTTATTTGCTTTTTTCGTTGGTATTGAGCCTCACAATTCCGCTCCTAAGCTATGAGCGGACAGAAGTAGTTGTGCTTGAGCCTCAAGCGATTGAGGAAGTAAACATTCCAGTTGAAGAAATACACAAAAGTGCTGTTAATCAATCAACTGAAATTCAGCCAACAAAAGGCATTGAGGGAATTACTGTTAAAACTATTGATTGGATACAGATATTAAATGCTATCTATTTACTAGGCGTTGGAGTGATGATTTTTGTTTTTACAAAGAATCTTCTTATAATTCTTTACACAATTAAAAAAGCATGGACTTCGGTAACTTTGACATATTCTACGGAGGATGAGCGGAGCCGAAGCCACAGTAGTATTAACCGAAAATTGAAGATTTTACTTACAAAAAGTCAAAGTGATTCGTCGTTTTTTAATTATGTTTTCCTAAATCCCGACAATCTAAATCCACACGAAGAAGCATTGATTATTGCCCACGAGGGTTTTCACGCACAACGCTTACACACGCTCGATTTGCTTATTTTAGGTGTCTTGAAAGCTGTATTTTGGTTCAATCCTATTGTTTATTTCTATCAAAAATCTCTGAAACAAATCCACGAATACGAGGTGGATGCCCTCATGTCAGCCACTTATGATGGTCGAGAATATGCATATTTATTATTGAAGCTCGGCGTTGCTCCAAATGCCATGATTATCAAACAGTTCAGTACAAAACCGCTATCAGAACGATTTCAATTTTTATTCAAAACACCAACAAAAAACATGAAAAAGCTATTGTATTTTTTATCATTACCGATTATCGCAGTTGGAGTTATGGCATTTGCTGAGGAGAGGGTGAAGATGGTTTATCAGGGGAAAAAATCTCCAAAGTCGATTTTGAAAAAAGAACAAAAGGCTAATTTGCAGTCAGTAATAACAGTTGATACAACTACAAAAAAGAAAATCATATCAACTGATATTTTTACTCATAAAATAGATTTTAATCTAAATTTTGGCCGAATCGATAGCGTTACTATCTATGCTAACAATAAACCATTAATCGAAGGACAAGATTATATTATTAAAGAAAAACACGCCTATTTAGACCAAAAATACGAGAAATCGAAAGTTGGTATTAGAATAGTTGTAGCCAACATTGGTGGGCCTGGAAGCTATTACTTATACCCAAATCTTACGAAATTAGAAGAAAACACATATCCAATTTTCAATAAGATAAAAGCTATGACAATTTTTACGGCGAATCAAAGGAATACTATTGCTCAATTTAAATCAAAACTACCAAAACTACCTACCCCATTTTCAAAAGTTGCTAAAAATCAAGACACCCTACGCACAATTTTAGAAGCCAATAAACTTGGGAAAAATCCATTAGTTTTTATTAATGGAGATGAATATCCGTCGAGTATTTTGTATCGTATAAATCCATATAGTATGAAAGGTTCCGAAATATATTCAAAGGGAAGTCAGCGTGCAATTGAGAAATACGGCTTACGTGCCGAAGATGGTGTTATTATTTTAAACACTACCAAAAACAAAGAATTACTATTAGGGAATGAAAAACAATATAGAATAGCTGTTGATAACGTAAAAAAACAATTAGATGCACCTAAAAAACGAGTACAAAGAGTGGTTCTAAAAGATTCCGATGGTAAAGAATACGAAAAAGTTTCGGTCATGAGGCCAGACCTCTTAACTATTCATTTTTCTGTTGATGTTCCAATAGGTGGAAAAATCATTTTCACCGTTGATGGCAAGGCAGTTAATGAAGAAGATATTGAAAATACAAAACAAATATATATTGGTGGCGGATGTGGCCAAACACATGGCGAGAAGTATGATGCCTATATTGATTTAAACACTAAATGAACATCAACCAATCGAAAAAGTCATAAAAACACAATTTAACCGGCTTTTGCTGGCCGACTCTCACAGATTTGATTTTTTAATCTCTACCAAATTTCTTAAATTGCTGTGACAAAATAATACATAACTCGAAATAATTCCATATTTACGGAAATAAATAAGAATCAATTCCTAACAGAATGGAAAATAGATTTGGTAAGAATCTCAGAATTTTACGAAAGCAACAAAAGATAACTTTAGAAAAGCTCGGCGAAAGTCTAAAAATTAGTAAAAGTGCTATTTCTGATTATGAAATCGGTAAAACTTTTCCTCCTTTAGATATCTGCGATTTGATTAGCAATTATTTCGGAATTAATATTGATGACTTCCAAAATTCCGACTTTTCGGAATTTACTGAACAACAACTCAAAAACTTTCTTCATTCAAAAGATAAGCCAAAGCTTAGTAAAGAGTTGAGCGAAGATTTTGGTAATGAAAAACGACAGCTCGAATTTCATAATAAATTATTGAGCCAACAAATAGAAGGCTTACAAATTCAGCTAAAATTGGTCAAACAGATAGTAGAAAGTAAAGATTCGGAAATAAAATCTTTGCAGATTCAGGTTAGACTTTTGGAGGAGAAACTACTCGGGTAAGATTTATTCTCCAATTTAAAATTGAAATGGAATTAATTATTACAAAAAACAGTAAAACTCATGAATTTTGTACTTTATTCAACCGTTATTCTTACCAGAAATCTACCTGAATTTGGTTTCAAAAAAGGCGATGTGGCAACAGTTGTTGAGTGCGTCGAACATGACTCTCAAAATGGTTATATCTTAGAAATTTTTGATGCCGACGGAGAAACTCTTGCAGTTTTACCCGTACTTTCATCTGATATTGCCAAACCATATCCAAAAGCGGTTGTCAACTATCGACATTTGGCAAAAACTGCTTAAAAACATCACTAATTATAAGGAACTTAAATCATTAAATGGCTTTGTTTTGAGATTTTCTCGTTTAACTTCAACTAAATTTTCAATAAATTGACTAGTTTCTTCCAACGTTTCATTTTCACCTGCCAATTTTCTCACCAAATTTAATACATAGCTCTGAGTTTGTAAAATTGAATCTAGTTGTACTTGGTTTTGCACAATCTGCTTCTGATTTCTAACAATATTTATCTGATTATTGACAATGATTTCTTGATTACGAATAATCGTTGATTGATTATGAATTACTACCTCATGGTTGTCAGCATTTTGTTGCTGATTCTGAATCATAATGTCATAATTTTCAACAATCCTCCCCTGCATTTCTTTCAAAAAATCTTGCTCGGCCAATAGCTTTTCCAAAATCTCCTCGATATTTTTCATTAGAATGTTATTATTTGCACCTAAATTTGTAAACAATACAAAAGTAATACATTTTTCTATGTCAGTTGAGAAAACTAATAAAAACAAAATCCCTTATTTATATATCGGCTTCGTTACGGTTGTGCTGAGTTGTTGGGGATTTTACGTGACTTCGACAAATAGTTTTTATGTCTTTGCTAAACATTGGGCGGCAGTTCTGACAATGATTTTTGGGGCGTTCGTCGCTGGTTCAAGTCCCGAGGGAAGTGCGGCTATTGCTTACCCAGTTTTTACACTTTTACTTAAAATTGAGCCAGCAGTTGCCAGAAATTTTGCCTTCGCGATTCAAAGTATCGGCATGACTTCAGCCTCTCTACTAATTTTAGGTCTAAAAATCAAAGTCGATTGGGATTACATCAAATACGTAACGTTCGGCGGAGCTTTTGGACTAGTTTTTGGTACATACTATATCGTTCCTCTCATTTCTCCGCCATTAGCAAAGCTGTTTTTTGTCTCACTTTGGCTGAGCTTTGGACTAATTTTATGGTACGAAAACACGAAACCTCAACGCGAAGTTTTTGATAAAATTCAGAATTTCATGCGTTCAGATATGGTCAGACTTATATTTTTTGGACTTATCGGTGGCATGATTTCTTCAATTTTCGGTACAGGAATCAATATTTTCACTTTCTGTTTGATGACGATTTATTACCGAATCAACGAAAAAGTAGCCGTGCCATCTTCCGTAATCATTATGACGCTCGAAACCCTACTTGGTTTTTTCATTCACGGGGCAGTTATCGGCGATTTTCAGCAAGAAGCATTCGAAATGTGGTTGGCGTGTATTCCATTCGTAGCGTTTTTTGCTCCACTTGGCTCGTTTGTTATTAGTAAATTACCTCGCAAAGCCATTGCGACTTTTCTCTATATTATTCTGATTGTGCAGTTTATCGGTGCCGTATGGGTGCTAAGACCATCATTGCAGCAGATGGGTTTCTCGGTCATTACGCTTATGTCAGGGCTTGCTACATTTGCTTATTTGGCACGTATGAAGCGACCAAAAACAAAAGGTAATAAAATATAATGCAACTGCGTTGACAACGCCAGGCTTCTGATATCCGATTTCAAAATAAACAAAAAGAGAATTAGGAAGCCATTTTACTATAAGCCTTCATTTGTGTCCTCACAGACAAAACAGTATTTTAATCAACTTTCGGTAGTGAAATATTCATTTTTACAGAAATAAGTCTTATCCCAAAAATACTTAAAATCGTGATAATCTCAATTATTTGGACAGATATATTCATTTTTTGTAGTAAAAAGAAGACAATTCCACCTAAAATGCAGGCAGTAGCGTAAATTTCTTTTCGGAAAAGCGTTGGAATTTCGTTGAGTAAAATATCTCGAATCACGCCACCAAAACAAGCCGTAATCGTACCCAAAATCAAGCACGAAGGAATATCCAAGTGAACCGCAATACCCTCTTGGATGCCTCTTAGGGTAAAAAAACCAAGTCCGAGCGAATCGAAGAAAGTAAGAGCTTTATCCAATTTCTTGATACGGTTTTTAAACAAAACAATGATAAGCGTCACAGCAGCAATGAGCAACACAATTGATGAGTCGAGAATCCATTTTACGGGCAAATGTCCAACCAAAATATCACGGATTGTGCCGCCCCCAACCGATGTCACAAAAGCCATGACAGTTAACCCAAACACATCGAGTTTTTTTCTTATACCAGCCAAAGCACCCGATGCCGCAAAGGCAATTGTTCCGCCAATATTAATAAAAGTATAAAATTCCACCTTACCTTTGTTTTTTGGAACAAAATTAGCATAAAATGCGTCATTCTCAATAAGTACTGAGTAAATTACAACATGAGGATAAGTCAGGAAACAGTACAACAGATTTTACAAGCCGCCGACGTAACTGAAATCGTTGGCGAATACGTTTCTCTCAAAAAACGGGGAGCAAACATGATAGCCTGTTGCCCTTTTCATAACGAAAAAACTCCTTCGTTCTATGTTTCTCCAGCCAAAGGCATTTATAAGTGTTTTGGCTGTGGCAAAGCGGGCGACTCGGTGCGTTTCGTGATGGATATTGAAGGAATCGGCTACCCCGAAGCCCTCAAACATTTGGCAAAAAAATATGGTATTGAAGTAGCAGAAAAAGAAGTAACCAACGAAGAACAACAAGCCCAAAACGAGAAAGAAAGCCTATACATTGTACTCGACTTTGCCAATAAATATTACCAAGACCAACTTTGGAAAAGCCCCGAAGGGCAAAGTATCGGGCAGAGCTATTTCAAAGAACGTGGTTTTAATCATACCACCATTCAGCGATTTGAGTTAGGTTATAGCCCCGATGGATGGGATGCATTCACGAAACACGCCATAAAAAACGGCTTTTCTGTCGATATTCTTGAAAAAGCAGGACTTTCGATTGTAAAAGAAGGCAAAGACCCAATTGATAGATTTAGAGGAAGAGTAATTTTTCCGATTCATAATGTAGGCGGAAAACCAATTGCTTTTGGAGCGAGGATTCTGAAAAAAGACCCGAATGCTCCCAAATATCTAAACTCCCCCGAAACAGCCGTTTACCACAAAAGTTACATCGTTTATGGAATTTTGCAAGCCAAAAATCCGATTCGTGTTGAAGATAATTGTTATTTGGTAGAAGGCTATACCGATGTGGTTTCGTTGAGCCAATCGGGCGTCGAGAATGTGGTGGCTTCGTCGGGAACTTCGCTTACCAAGGAACAGATTCAACTCATTAGGCGTTTTACGAATAATATTACTGTGCTGTACGATGGCGATGCCGCAGGAATAAAAGCGTCTTTGCGTGGAATTGATATAATTTTAGAAGAAGGGCTAAATGTAAAAGCTGTGGTTTTTCCCGATGGCGATGACCCCGATAGTTTTATTCAGAAAGTTGGTCGTCAAGCATTTAAGGAATACGTTCAGCAAACTCAGAAGGATTTTATTCGTTTCAAAACAGAAATTTCTCTCAAAGATGTAGGTCACGACCCTATAAAGCGGGCCGAAGTAATTAAAGAGCTGGTTGAGACAATATCTAAGATTCCTGATTCTATCAAACGCTCGGTTTTTTATCAAGAAGTTGCCAATTTGATGGGAATCGAAGAGCAGATTTTGATAACTGAAGGAAATAAAATTACGTTCAAAAAAATAAATGATACTGAAAAAGATCGTCAACGCCAAAATCGAATAAAACCTCAGCAAATTGGTGATTTAGATATTTTGGTTGAGCGTCCAGAAAATATTCCTGCTGAAAGAACTGAAGCTCAACGTTCGTCAATTTCGTATCAAGAAGAAGAATGTATTAGGCTTTTGGTTTGCTATGGCACGCATGTTTTAGACCGAAATGTGGTTGATAATATTGATTTTACACTAACTGATTATGTTTTCAACGAAATCAGAGATATGGTTTTTGAGACACCAACTTATCAAAAAATATTGATGGTTTTCAGAAATTTTTATGAAAAACATCAAGTTCCAGATACTTCACATTTTACGAGCCATCAAGATGTTCAGATTCAGCAGCAAGTCATCAATTGGCTTTCAACACCGCACCAATTAAGTGAAAATTGGGTGAAAAAAGAGGTTTATATTCCGTTGGAAACTGATAAATTGGCCGATTTGGTTTATACAAACGTACTAAGGCTAAAAAAGACTCGTTATGAAGCCGACATGAAAAAGCTATCGAACCAACTTATGGAAGCCCAAAACTATGAAGAACAAGACCAGATTTTGATAAAAATGATGCAATTGAAAGAGGTCATAAAAAAGATTGCGGCCTTGCTCGGAACTGTCGTGCAAGGTTGAAAAGTTTCTTCACCACTAAGCTCACTAAAAAATATATGGATATATTTAGATAAAAGCTATGTTCTAAGTGTCTAAGTGATGAGCGACACTCGGTAAAATAAAAAGTAAAAACAATGCAAATAGACATAAAAACCATAGATTTTCTGCCAGAAATTGAATTTCAGACTTCCCGAAGTGGTGGGCCTGGTGGGCAGAATGTAAATAAAGTAGAAACAAAAGTAGAATTGAGATTCAACATCACAACCTCTAACCTACTGACTGATGAACAAAAAACAAGGCTTCTTGAAAAACTACAAAGTCAGTTAGTACAGGATACAGTTTTAGCAATTACAGGACAAGAAAAACGAAGTCAATTACAGAATAAAGAGTTGGTTATTAAGAAGTTTTATAAGATTTTAGAAAAGGCTTTGCACGAAAAAAAGAAAAGAATTCCATCAAAAACACCAAAAGCAATTGTAGAAAAACGCTTGAAAACAAAAAAAATTGATGGTGAAAAGAAATTATTTCGTAGCCAAAAGATTGATTTCTGATTTTGACTAAACCCTTTAAATCCCGAGAAGCATCATCTAAATATAAATCTGTAGCCGAACCCCAAATTTAAACATATAATGCGAATATTTATTCTCTGTTCAATCATCACATTTACGCTCAGTTCATGCGATTGGTTCAAAAAACCAATAACTACGCCAATACATACTGAAACAATTCCTGATTTTGAAACAATACCCAAAAGTTCGCTATTATCAAGCAATATTGCCAACGAAGCATCGGGTGTAGCTGATAGCAGAAGTATGCCAGGCAATCTTTGGATACACGAGGATGGCGATAACCCAAATCTTTTATACCAGTTTTCGCACTCTGCGGAGTATAAAGGTAATATTCAGATGCCTTTCCCAAACCGAGATTGGGAAGATATTAGTATCGGTATTGGCCCAGAAAGTGGCAAAAACTACATATATATTGCAGAAATTGGCGATAATAATGCTGCTTATAATAATCAATATTACGTTTATCGTTTTTTAGAACCTCAATCACTTTCGGAAAAAGTAACAAAGTTTGATAGAATTGCTTTTCAATATCCCGATGGCAGCCGTGATGCTGAATGTATTTTGCTCGACCCAGCCACTAAAGATATTTATATTGTTACGAAGCGAGAATTTAATGTCAGAATTTATCAGTTGCCTTATCCGCAGTCAACTACTGATATACAAATAGCGAAATTCGTACAGACGATTCCATTTTTTGCAATCACGAGCGGCGGAATTTCGAGCGATGGCAAAGAGATTGTACTAAGAAATTACGACGCCATTTATTATTGGTACAGAAAAGGTGGTGAAAGTATAGCTACAACACTTTCACGCAATCGAGATAAATTACTTCCATTCATGAAAGAGCCACAAGGCGAGGGGTTTTGCTTTGATAAAGACAATAAAGGCTATTTTACAAAAAGTGAAAAACCTGACGGCACATCTGAGCCAACTTATTTGTATTATTTTGCCAAGAAATAAAACAAAACAAAAAAAGGTCGATAAGCATATTCGCTCATTGACCTTTTTTGTTTCTACAAGAAATTATTACTTAAAAGTCTTCATTTTACCTGTTGATTGCATCTGATTTACTTTTTTCATCATGCTTCTCATTTGGTCAAATTGCTTCAAAAGATTATTTACTTGCACAATATCAGTTCCGCTACCTGTGGCAATTCTTTTCTTACGGCTACCATCAATAATATCTGGTTTTTCACGCTCTTTCGGAGTCATTGACTTAATGATTGCTTCGATTGGCTTAAACGAATCATTGCTTATATCAATGTCTTTGATTTGCGAACTAACGCCAGGAATCATTCCCATCAAATCTTTGATATTACCCATTTTTTTGATTTGTTCTAATTGCGTCAAAAAGTCGGTTAAATCAAACTTATTTTCTCGCATTTTTTTGTTCAATCGACGAGATTCGTCTTCGTCAAAAGCAAGTTGAGCTCTTTCTACCAAGGAAATCACGTCACCCATACCCAAGATTCTACTCGCCATACGGTCAGGGTAGAAAATATCAAGGGCATCCATCTTCTCACCTGTCGAAACAAACTTGATTGGTTTATTTACTACGGCTTTGATTGAAAGAGCCGCACCACCACGAGAATCACCGTCGAGTTTGGTCAGTACTACCCCATCAAAATCAAGTCTTTCGTTAAAGGTCTTAGCAGTATTTACGGCATCTTGACCAGTCATTGAGTCAACCACAAACAATATTTCACTCGGTGTGATGGCTTTTTTGATTTCCTCCACCTCTTTCATCATCACCTCATCGACCGCCAAACGACCAGCCGTATCGACGATTACGACGCTTTTGCCGTTTGCTTTGGCATAAGCCAAGGCATTTTTAGCAATGTCAACGGCATTTTTATTTTCTGGCTCAGCAAAAACCTCTACGCCAATTTGTTCACCTAATACTTGCAATTGCTTGATAGCCGCAGGTCGGTACACATCACAGGCAACCAATAATACCTGGCGACCTTGTTTTTTGACGTATGAAGCAAATTTTCCAGAAAAAGTAGTTTTACCCGAACCTTGTAAACCGGCAATTAAAACTACGGCAGGTGAACCTTTTAGATTGACACTCTGAGCTTGTCCGCCCATCAAATCCATTAACTCTTCTTGTACAATTTTTACAAACAATTGTCCAGGCTCAACGGCAATCATTACCTTACGGTCGATTGCTTTTTCACGCACACGGTCAGTTACGTCTTTGGCAACTTTATAGTTTACGTCAGCATCCATCAAAGCACGTCTTACTTCTTTGACGGTGGCTGCCACGTTAATATCAGAAATTCTGCCTTGCCCTTTAAGGGTTTTGATGGCTTTATTTAGCTTATCACTTAAATTTTCAAACATTTTTTCAATTAACAATTATCAATCAGCAATTATCACAAACAACAATTGCTACATCGGTGAGTTAAAACAAGTTGCAAAGATAGTTTTTTTAGTGCCAAAAATGCAGAACAATTTCCTAAATTGTTCTGTGTGAAGTGAACAATTTGAAAAATTGTTCTACAAAATACAGTTTAATCAAGCATTTTTTCGAGTGTGTTGATATTACGAACAGTGGTACTGCATTTGTATTTTGCTTTAGAAGTGATTTTAGAAAAAGGAGTAGTCAAACTTTCGCCTTTTGGAACTTTCCAATAAAGCACGGTATCGCCTTTGGCGATGTCCTCGTTTACACTTTCTGCAATAGTTGCCAGTTCTTCAAAAACAGATTCACTTTCTACAAAAATTACATAAGCATGATTACCTTCGTCCTTTTGAAACGGATATTTCGCAACGATTTCTTTCAAAATATCAAAGTCATAAAGTAGCACAAATGCCTGATAATGAAAGGTTTCTGAAAGTCTTTTTTCCAGAATTACCTTTATCTCCGAGATATTTTTATTAGATTCAAAAACTACGTTTCCAGTTTGTAAAAAAGTTGCGACATTTTTAAAGCCCATTTCGAGAAAAGCTATTTTCAAATCGGGCATTTTTATTTGTATGTTCCTTACGTTTATTCCTCTTAAGAAAGCAATGTATTTTTTCATAATTTCAGTTAGCTATTGAGCACAAACGAGGCACACTTCAAAAGTGTGCCTCGTTTGCATATCACTATAAAATACTCTTTGGAAATATAAACTATTACATAATTTATTCACCTACTTACTGCCTCTTCAAAATACGTAAATACTCAACTAAATCGACGATTTCTTGTTTTTTTAGTGGAAATTTTGGCATTAATGATTCTTCATTTTCTTCCATCGAAACAATATCCGCACGTTTGAAAGCAGTTGGAATTGTACTACCTATTTGTTTGACATTTACATCATTTTCGGTTTTACTCAAAATCATTCCTTCTACTTCTGTACCATCTTTGAGCTTAAGTTTATAGCCTTCATAACCAAAACTAATACCTTGACTTGGGTAGATTATAGCCGAATAAAGTGCAGTTTTAGACAATTTACTGCCAATTTCGGTCAATGATGGGCCAAAGTTCACGCCCTCACCTTTAACTTGATGGCAAGCAGTGCAATACATTTTAAATACTTTCTGTCCACCAGCAACATTTCCCACTCCTTTGGTAAGTTCGTTAATGTCGCCCAGCTCTTTATCCATTTCAGCACCAAACATTTTCATGGCATCGGCACGAATATCGCTATGCCATGTTCCCAACAAAATCTTCTTGGCAATAGGCATTACTTCCTCTGAAACTTTGTTGGCTTTTACTAAATTCCACAAAATCTCTTCACTGTTCCATCCGTACATAGCATACATTGCTTGGTTACGAACGCCTTTATTGAGGTTTTTATTATTGAATAAACTTTCCAGATAATCGGTTATGGGTTTTTCATCAACGCCACCATAAACACCAATCGCTTTACGCACAATGTCTTCGTCTTTATTTTGAGTTAGCTTTTGAAATTCACCTAAACCATTCATTTTTATTTGAATCTTGGCCGCTTCTACACCCAAAACCGAATCTTTCATCACCATTTCGGTTAAGCGACTAATTTGGTCCTTTAATTCGTAGCGTTTTACCAAATCAAGATAATCGGTTGGATTTTTTATATTATCTAAAAGTTTTGGTAAAAGACTCTTGAAAAGTGGGTCTTGTTTGGCGGTTTTCATATCTAAATGCTTGAAAACCAACGTCATGATGTCACCCGTTGCATCTCCACCTTCAAGCATTCCGAGCAAAATTTTTGTTTTTTCTGGATTTGTTTGAAAATCAATAGCACGGAAATAACGTAGATTATCTTCGCTTGATTTTGCTAATTCAGCCAAACGGAAAACATTATCTATCGAACGACTACGCCACACTAAATCTTTGGCAGCAGCGTCAGTTTTCCATTTTTCACCAGCTTTTGCCAAATAATTCGCAAAAAACGTATCCCATTGATTATCAGCCGATATACCGAGTGCTTCTAAATACCATCGGTCCTTGCCGTCATATTGATTGGCAAGTGTTGTCCAGATATCAGCAGCGGCTGGCGAAGTTGTATGATGAATGGCCAAAGCAACCTCGCGTCGCACTTGTGCCGATGGGTCGGTAGCGAGTTTTTGAAGCAATGCTGTGTTATCGATGCTCAATTCACGATATAAACGAATAGCTGTGATACGGATGTCTTCGTCTGCATCATTGGCGGCTATTTGAATATATTTAGCCTCTTTTCCTTTAATTTTACCTAACAACCACAAGGCTCTGGCACGCATTCTTGAATCATCAGATTTCCAAAGTTTTGTCAAAGCCTCTTCAGCTTTTTCTTGGAGGGAGTTAAGTTTTGTCCAAGCCAAGTAACGAACGGCAAGGTTTGCATTTTGCAAAGCCTCAACACAACCTTCGGCAGTTTCAAAATCAAATTTTGGTACAGAATAGGCTTCGCCTTTGGGAGCGATTCTGTAAATTCGCCCACGAACCGAATCACCCATTGCGTGACCTCCTACACCTGGATCGTACCAATCGGCTACGAAAATTGAGCCATCGGGAGCAGTTGTAATGTCTGACGGGCGGAACCATTGGTCACGCTTGGAGCCATCTAAAATATTATTGATTGTTGCCGTAAAGCCAGCACCATTTTTATTAACAGGATACGAACGCACGATGCTCGGCCCAGCATCACAGTGAATAACTTGGTTTTGGTATTTTTCGGGTAAAAGTTTTCCTTCATAAACAATCATACCAGTTGGAGAACCAGCACCAGTTTGTAGCAAGTTTGGCACAACGCCTGGGTCGTTTAAATGCCAATGACGTTGTGGAATTTCAGACTCCCAATTCGTGCGGCGTTCCTGCCAGCTAGCACCAGTCATTTCATCTTTATAACCATAATTTCCATAATCCATTACGTAGTTGATACGCACGCCTTTATTGCCATCATCGTCATTATCTGATTGCCACATACGTCCATAAGAATCAATAGCCACTTCATAATTATTGCGGAAATTATGTCCTAAAATCTCAACATTTGAGCCATCAATATCACATCTGAATACTTTTCCCTGTTTGTAAGTAGAGAAAGGTCGGCCTAAATCATCAGTTAATTCTTTACCGTTTTTATCGCTAAGCGTTTGTACTTCATTTCCACCGTTAAAATAGAGTTTCCCATCAGGTCCAAACGAAAAAGCGTGAATGGAGTGGTCGTGCTGAACACCCTTTAAACCAGTAAAAATGATTTCTTTTTTATCGGCTTTTCCATCATTATTTTCATCAGTAAATAAAAACACATTCGGTGAACAAGAAACAATTACTTTATTGCCCAAAACAGAAATTCCGAGGGCAGAATTGATGTCTTCTCCTTGATAAAAAACTGTGCTTTTATCGGCTTTCCCATCTTGATTGGTATCTTCCATAATCAAGATTCGGTCGCCCTTTTTATTATATGGGTTCTTCGGATTTAATTTATTTCTATAATTATATCCTTCACAAATCCAGACTCTTCCCTTGGCATCAATATCCATATTGGTTGGGTTCATCATCATTGGCTCTGACGCAAAAAGCGTTATTTCCAAATCTGGGTCGGCCAACTGAATACCATCAATAGCGTGTTCTACTCTACGTTTTTCATCGTCGGTTAGCTTGGAATAACTTTCTTCAGAAAGTGTTTTCTGAGTTTGCTTGCAAGCAAAAACCACAAATATCGTAAAGATTGAAAAAATGATTGATTTTTTCATTTTTATATAATTAGTTTAATATTCTAAATAAAGTATAAATTTATGCAATAAGTGTAAGTTTGGCAAATAACTTTAGTTTGTTTGTACTTTAATGAGCGAACTAGAATCGCGATGGCGAACTGAAAGTTAGCTTAACAAAATTAATTTTTGAAAGAAACTATGCCTTTTTCCGTGCCTAAAATGTGTCTTGCTCTTAAATATCGGCCTGCATTATGGGCATCATAGCGTAACGCACACTCATCAAAACTACTGATTTTTACCATGCCCGAAGAGTGAATAAATTCTTTATTGCCCAACCACATACCAACATGTACCACACGCTCTGGCTTTTCGGGCGTAGCTTTTTCGCCAAAAAACAATAAATCTCCTACTTGAAGGCTATCAAAAGCCACTTCTACCCCCGAAGAAACTTGCTGTGAAGCATCACGAGGTAATAGAATTCCATTTGATTGATAAATCATTCGAGTAAAACCGCTACAATCAACACCTTTCCATGAAGTTCCACCCCATAAATAGGGCAAACCTTGCATTCTGAAAGCAACACTGACTAAGTTTTGTTCGGAAGCCTTGACCGATTGTTTCCATTCTTGGTGTCCGATGGCTTCCTTTTTCAAGATAAAAGCATTGCGACCATCGGGATAGATAACTTCATAAAAATCTTGTAAGGTATCTTTTACTGCCAAAACATTACCCCAAGTAAGGTCAGAAATAGTCTGAGAGTTTTCGTCGGCTTTGGCATAAGAAAAACCATAAGGCTTGGTAAATATCAAAAATTTATTGGCTCGAAAGCGGTCGAATTGAAATTGAGTAATACGAGCAAACGTCGAGCCATCAGCCCAACCAATGTAATTATCTGGTGTTTGAATCAAATACCAATTGCGTTCGCGGTCAAGCACCTTGAGCGGTGTTCCGAGTAATGCTTGCGAAGCCAATTCGGCTGATTCTTTGGGTTGACTACGTAAGTTCAACACCGAAATATTGGCAATGCCACAATTACGATTTTCTAGCAGATTGTTATCAGGCAATAATTTTATAGCATCAAGCAATGTATAACCATTTAATTTTAAGCGATTTAACAAATCTTTCTTAGCTGCGAGCAAATTTGTTTTTCCCACTATTCGGTTAGAGTCGAGTTCGGCTTGAAAAAAAACAACTCGTTTGTCAGGAGCATGTTTTTTACGTACTTGCTCGATTATTGAATAAACACTTGGTTTTAGTGGTGGAGGAGTTGAAGTTTGAGGAACTGTTATAGGTTTAACAATCTGAGCCATCGTTGACAGCGATAACAGACAAAGAATACTCAGAATGATAAATTTATTTTTTTTATTGATTTTCATTCAAATTGATATTTTTTCTGCTAAATTACTCATTCTTTTTTAAAATGAACAATGTGTTTTGGGGAATGTTTTGATAAAAAAGTACATTTAGAAACTTGTTCTATCATAAACAAAAAATGGAAGCCTTTCGACTTCCGTTTTTCTATCTTAAACTCGAAAAAATTATAGACCGAATTTGGCTTTTACAGCTTCAACGTAGTCAAGTTTTTCCCATGTAAAAAGTTCTACCTCTTTCGTAACGATTGTGCCATCTGGCCCTTTGAAAGTTTTTGTTACGATTTCGTTTTTTCGTCCCATGTGGCCATAAGCGGCTGTTTCTGAGTAGATTGGGTTACGTAATTTCAAACGCTGCTCAATTGCATACGGACGCATATCGAAGATTTCAGCTACTTTTTGAGCGATTTCTCCATCAGTCATGTCAATTTTGGCAGTTCCGTAAGTATCAATAAACAAACCACATGGTTTTGCAACACCGATAGCATAAGAAACTTGTACGAGTACTTCGTCACAAAGACCAGCTGCTACTAAGTTTTTAGCTACATGGCGAGTGGCATAAGCTGCCGAACGGTCAACTTTTGAAGGGTCTTTTCCTGAGAAAGCACCACCACCGTGAGCACCTTTACCACCGTAAGTATCAACTATAATTTTACGGCCTGTCAAACCTGTATCTCCATGTGGTCCACCGATTACAAATTTACCAGTTGGGTTAATATGGTAGGTAATTTGGTCGTTGAATAATGCCTGTAAATCGGCTTTCAAGTTAGCCTGAACACGCGGGATAACGATATTGATAACGTCAGCCTTGATTTTCGCCAACATTTCTTCATCAGCAGCAAAATCATCGTGCTGTGTAGAAACTACGATTGTATCAATTCTTTGTGGAACGTTATTGTCAGTATATTCGATTGTTACCTGAGATTTTGCATCTGGACGTAAATAAGGAATCAACTTTGGCTCATTATTACGTATAAATGACATTTCTTTTAAAATAGCGTGAGCTAAATCCAAAGCCAATGGCATATAATTGTCGGTTTCACGAGTGGCATAGCCAAACATCATACCCTGATCACCAGCACCTTGAGCATTTGCTTTTGATTCGAAATCATCAGCCGTAACTCTATCAACACCTTGATTGATGTCAGCCGATTGGTCATGTATTGCTGATATAATTCCGCAAGAATTAGCCTCAAACATGTACTCCGACTTGGTGTAACCAATTTTGCGGATTACCTCACGAGCAATTGCTTGCACGTCAAGATAAGTTTGTGTTTTTACTTCTCCTGCCAAAACTACTAAACCTGTCGTTACCAAAGTTTCGCAAGCTACTTTAGACGAAGGGTCAAACGCCATGAAATTATCAATGAGGGCATCTGATATTTGATCCGATACTTTATCTGGGTGGCCTTCTGATACTGATTCAGAAGTGAATAAATAAGGCATAAATGCTATGTTTTTTAATGATTTGAAAATATTCAGTAATTTTCAAGAAATTGAAGTAGGCTTTTTGAAGAGAAAAACAAAAACATTTTTGACTTTATGACAGCCCGCATCTTTTGACCACCGTAGCGTTTCGACTCGGTTGGTTTTCTAAAATTAATTTGAAATTCTTGATACTGATACAAAGTTGGGAATTTAGCCAAACAAAACCAAAGAATAAGAATAAATTTTTATCTAAATTTTATTCAAAGTTCACAGTAAATATCTGCTTTGGTTTTTAAGAATAGATTTTTTATCTATTAAAAACTACCTTACAAGATATTTTAACTTAAAATAGTAATCGTTTTTTACTATTGATGTCACTATTAATACACAAAGTAAATGAATCAAATTATCTGATTTCAATACCTATTTCTTCACCAATTCGTAGTTTATCAAAACTATACATTTTCAGATTGAAATCTTCGACTTTTAAAACTAATTCGTAGTAAGCTCCCAAAAACTTGACTGATTGTATGACCGCTCTTACTTTAGATTTTTCAGAAACACGTATTTGCGAGGGACGGAGAAAAGGTTCGAATTCTGAACGGTCCGCCGTGCGGTGCTGAGTTCTGAGTGATTTGATGTATTCAAATAAATTATTGGAGTGGTTACTGTTAATAAATTGTGTTTTTTTAAATTCAGAACTCTCAACTCTGAACTCAGAACTAATTGAAACCTCTCCTGTAATCTCCGCCACATATTGATTGATTGGATTTTGATAGATTTCTTCGGGTGATCCTAATTGTAAAGCATTTCCGTTTTGCATAATTAATAATTCATCGGCCATTCCGTAGGCATCGGCTACATCGTGCGTTACAAAAATACAGCTTACTTCTTCGGCTTTGATGAGGTCTAAAACTTCGTTTTTTAACCGAAGTTTATTCACTGCATCTAAATGGCTAAAAGGTTCGTCGAGTAATAACAGTTTTGGTTCTTCGGCAATGGCTTTTACTATAGTTGCCCGCTGCTGTTCGCCACCCGAAACTTGTCGAGGAAGGTGGTGCTGCACATGAGCTAAGCCACTGATATCAAGGAGTTTATCGACACGTTGGTTTCGATAATTTTCTTCAAAATAACGTAACTCATAAGCAATATTTGCACGGATTGACATATTCGGAAAAAGTCCATAATCTTGCTTGACCAACTTAATATCTGGGTGACCAGCAATCAGTTTTTCAGAAGGAGGCGTAATACGTTCATTATCAAGCGTTAGGGTTCCCGAATCGGGCTCACAAAGTGCTGCAATTAGATGTAAAAGTGTCGTTTTCCCTGAACCACTTTCGCCCAAAATCGCTAAAACCTTACCTTTTTCAAGTGTAATTGAAATATCATTAACTGCCTTTAACTCTACGAAAGACTTGTTTAAATTATTGATTTTTAGCAATAACATTTAGGCTTTTTTGTGTAAAAATACGAGTTTTTTAGAGAAAATACCTACTTTTGTTGTGAATGGATGGCTACTTCCTTATATTGCTTATAATACATGACACCAACATACAATTATAATCTATAAAACTCTGAATGTTAGAACTTTATAAACAGCAAACCAAATGTTTGGTAGCACTTGACTCCATTATTTTTGGTTTTGATGGCGAAGAATTAAAGCTTTTATTGGTAAAACGTGGCGTTCAGTCCGACTACGATACTTGGTCGTTGATGGGTGGCTGGTTAAAACCAAATGAAAGCCTCGACCAAGCAGCCGAGCGAATTTTGTTTGAACTAACGGGTGTAACAGGTATTTTTTTAGAACAACTCAATGCCTTTGGCGACCCAAGCCGCGACCCCGTTGAAAGGACAGTTGCAATTGCATATTATGCTTTGGTGAATGTAAAAGATTATGAAACAAAAATTTCGGACACACACCAGGCCCAGTGGTTTTCGATGCAAGATTTGCCCGAATTGCTCTTTGATCACCGAGAAATGATAAAAATCACCATTGAACGTTTGCGTTATAAGGCAGCTTTTCACCCAGTTGGTTTTGAATTAATGCCCGAAAAATTTACGATTCCACAGATATTAAATTTATACGAAGCGATTTATGGTAGTAATTTCGATAAACGAAATTTTAGCAGAAAAATCCTCTCAACTGGACTTTTGATTAAGCTAAAAGAAAAACAAAAAGGTTTCTCTAAAAAAGGAGCTTTTTTATATGCACTTGATATAGAAAAATACAAGAAACACAGCGATTCATTCTTGAATTTTATTCCTAATCCTCAGGGCTTAGTATAGTGACATCTAAACAAATAAGCTTATAATTGGTTAAACCCATGAAACACTTACTAAAAAATCTTTCATGGTTCTTCGACTAATATTAGGTGACCAACTCAATCATAATCATTCTTGGTTTCAGGAAAAAAACAGTAATACTTTATATGTAATGATGGAAATGAGACAGGAAACTGACTACGTGAAACATCACATACAGAAAGTAATTGGTTTTTTTTCGGCCATGCGTTTATTTGCACAAAACCTTGAAAATCAAGGGCATAAAGTAATTTATTTACATCTTGACAATGAGCAAAATACGCAATCGCTTACTCAAAATCTTGCGTGGCTTATTGAGAAAAATAAAGTTACACAATTTGAATATCAATTACCCGACGAGTATCGCCTTGATGAGCAATTAAATGCTTTTTCAGCTGCACTCAATATTACTACAAAAATCTTTGATACTGAGCATTTTTTGAGCCAAAGAAAAGAAATAGGAGAGTTTTTTAAAGGGAAAAAGATATTTTTGATGGAAAGTTTCTACCGTAGGATGCGAAAAAAATACGATATTCTGATGGATGGAAATGAACCGCTCACTGGTCAGTGGAACTACGATGCTGATAACCGCAAAAAACTCCCAAAAGACCATCGTCCGATTGAACCTTTGGTTTTCTGCCGTGATGTTTCTGAGATTTATGAACTTGTACAAAACCAAGAAATCAAGACCATCGGCAGCGTAAATGCCAAGAACTTTTTTTGGCCTGTTACTCGGCAGGAATCTTTACAATTATTGGAGTTCTTTGTAAAAAACTGTTTGCCGAATTTTGGTATGTATGAAGACGCCATGACTATGCAATATTGGTCGATTTATCATTCACGATTATCGTTTTCGATGAATATAAAATTACTTTCACCTTTGGAAGTAGTAAAACGAGCAGTTGAACATTGGCAACAAAATCAAGATAAAATTTCAATTGCCCAAATTGAGGGTTTTGTCAGACAGATTATTGGTTGGCGAGAATATATGCGAGGCATTTATTGGAATAAAATGCCTGATTTTCAAAACCTTAACTTTTTTGAAAATCAAGAAAAACTACCCGATTTCTTTTGGACTGGTCGCACCAAAATGAATTGTATGAAACATTCTATTGGGCAATCATTGAATCTGGCTTATGCTCACCATATTCAGCGTTTGATGATTATTGGAAATTTTTGCTTGCTTGCGGGCATAAATCCCGATGAGGTTGACGAGTGGTATTTAGGCATATATATTGATGCCATTGAGTGGGTCGAAATTACGAATACCCGTGGGATGAGCCAATATGCAGACGGCGGAATTGTAGGCTCAAAACCCTATGTTGCCTCAGCCAATTATATTGATAAAATGAGTGATTATTGCGGCTCATGCTTTTATGATAAAAACAAGAAAGTTGGTCATAAATCTTGCCCGTTCAATTCGCTTTATTGGCATTTTTATGAAAGAAATCGTGAAAAACTCCAACGAAATCCGCGTATTGGTATGGCTTACGTCATGCTTAATAAAATGCCCCAACAGCAACGAAATGAAGTTTTAGAACAAGCTGAAATTTATTTGAATACAATTGAGGAACTTTAATGGGAACGTCCAAATTGGATGTTCCTACGAATACATCATAGGAATATCTTCTTCCTTTATCAAGCTAATATTTGGCATGGAACATTCTTCGTTTACATAGTGATAGCCTGTATTAAGCACTGTAAAATGGCACACTTCACTGAAACTTCATAGGTTATACCACCACCCAATCGAAAGTTTTGTTAGGGCTTAAA
>CAMAQF010000011.1 GCA_945860265.1 Emticicia agri
TATTATGAGAAACCTAAATTTACATTATTTGAAAGCAACTCACAACGTATAGTGATTCAAAGAAAACGTTTCCCGCCCCAAACCTTTTCATCAATAAATTTAATAAAAAAAAGGAGAACAGCATCTGCCGTTCTCCTTTGTGACCGTGTAGGGATTCAAACCCCAAACCTTCTCATCCGTAGTGAGACGCTCTATTCAGTTGAGCTACACAGCCATTTATTTTATACTTTCCATATTTGAGATTGCAAAAGTACGACTTAAAAATGCCTTTGTCAAGTCTTTTATTATTTTTTTAATGAATTTATCTTATCTAAATCAAGGTTCTTGAAATAGTCATATATTTTCAAAATAATTGAAAGTGCTACAGTTACTTCGGCTGCTGCTATAACCATTATAAAAAGTGCAAACATTTGTCCTTGCAAGCGATTTGGGTCATATTGACTGAAGGCTACCATATTGAGATTAACAGCATTGAGCATTAATTCGATGCCCATCAAAATCAAGATTGCATTACGTTTCGTAACAGCTACCGCCAAACCTATAGAAAATAATAAGGCACTTATAACGAGGTAATTTTGTATGGCTATCATCAATTATACTTTTTCTTTTTTTGCAATATACACCGCACCAATTAGAGCAGCCAATAGAAATATGCCAATTACCTCGAACGCAAGAATATAATCAGTCATTAAATTGATTCCAATTTGCTGAATACTGCTACCTTTATGGATTTGTTTGCCAATAATGTAGAAGTTAGCATTAAAAATTATTTTCAGAAAACACAAAAATACTAGGACAGCTACCAAAACAGCCCAATAACGATTGTGATGCTCAACTTCAATTTTATTTGGTTGTAGGTTGTTGCGTTGAAAATTTTTGTTGTTGGTGAGCATAATACCAAAAATCAATAATATCAATATTCCGCCCACATAAATCATTATCTGGCTAACTGCCAAAAAATCTGCTCCTGCAAATACAAACAGCCCTGAAATCCCCAAAAGAGTCAGAAGTAAACTGAATGCCGCATAAAGGACATTTTTAGTGAAAAGAAGATAGAATGCTCCAGCAACCGTTATGGCTGCAAAGACAAAAAAAGCAAGTTGCATCATGAGCCAAGAATCAAGATTTTTAATAATTTGTCAAACATTTTAGTCTTTATATTTAGGCGTGATTTTCATTGATGGTTTAAAAACAGGTTTTGGTTTTTCTACCGCCACTTCTTCTTTTTTTACATCCTGCGATTCTATTATTACTTCTGGTTCAGTGGCAGGCTTAAAACTGGGTTTAAAAACAGTTTTAGGTTTTGGCATTTCTGCAGCTATTTCTTCAGATTTTGTTTCTTTAATGTTAGTTTTTTCAACTGGTTTCGGTACAGATTTCAAACTTGGCTTGAAAACAAGCTTTGACATCGTAACTTCCAAAACAGGTGTTTCTGGTTCAATAGTTATTTTGTTATTTTCAAAATTTTGTCCTTCTGATTCTTTTACAACTGACTTGGCAGCAGGTTTGAATGCAGGTTTAAATGATGTTTTTGGTTTTGGAACTTCATTAATATTTTCACTTGGAGCAGCAGCCGCAGTGACTTTCTTCAAAGCCTCTTTCTCTTCAAGAAATTGCTCGTATAATTTACGTTTTTCATCCGCTTGTTCAACAGAAAGATTTGAGAATTCAAAGTTTAATTGCGTAATATCAACTACACTAAAGTCATATTTATTGGTCATAGTCAAACATTCCGTTGGACAAACTGTTGTGCAAAGTCCGCAGAAACAGCATTTTGCCATATTAATATCAAACTTTGCTGCATAAAGTCGCACAGGTGAACCATCAGATGCATAACTAATGACTTCCGAAGATTTGATAGGCTCAATATCAATACAATCTACAGGGCATACTTTCGCACATTTATCACATACAATGCAGTCATCAATCTCGCAGTCAAGTTGATAACGTCCATTGTCAGGTACAGGCAAGGTTTGGTGAGGATATTGAAGCGTAACGATACCCGTTTGCAAATCGAAATAACTCGAATTTTCCATTGCAAAAGGCTGTCGGCTTCTGCGAGCCTGCCAAAAGTGTCTAAGCGTTAGGCTCATACCTTTGACTGTTGTTTTTAATCCTCGACTGATATTTTTGTAATAAGTGGACATTCGCAATGTTTTTCGGGTCTCAATTATTTTATTCCAACAAAGATAGGCTCAAAATTGAAATTATAATCTATCTTTTTAGTATGATAAACAATAAATTTCACTTCAAAGTTTATGCTTAAATCTAATTTGGGTAAACTAGTTGAAGGACATTAGGGTTAAATGCTTAACTTTGTACCAAATTTAGAGGATAAAAACCTTTCAAACAATGCACCAAACCTTGAGTCTTACCTTAGAGCCTGAGATCGCTCTTGATGATGCTGTTCTGCGTCAACATATTCAAAAAAACCATTTAAATACAAATGATGATGAATTTTTAATTCGGAAAGTTCGTCAATCGATTGATGCTAGAAAAGGACAAGTAAAAATAAATCTTGGTGTAGAAATTTATTCGGGAGAAATTCCTCCGCCCGAAATGGAGTTTCGTAAAGAATATCAAGATGTGAGTCATCGACCACCGGCAATAATTGTGGGAGCAGGGCCAGCAGGAATGTTTGCAGCTTTGCGTTTAATCGAATTAGGTATGAAGCCGATTTTGCTCGAAAGAGGAAAAGATGTACGTGCCAGACGACGAGATTTGGCGGCGATTAATAAAGACCACGTTGTAAACCCAGAATCGAATTATTGTTTTGGCGAAGGTGGTGCAGGAACCTATTCTGATGGAAAACTTTATACTCGTTCAAAAAAGCGTGGTGATGTTCGTAGAATTTTGGAAATTCTGGTGACTCACGGTTCAACGAGCGAAATTTTATTTGATGCCCATCCACACATCGGTACAAATAAATTGCCAAGTGTAGTTGCCAATTTGCGTGAAAGTATCATAAAAGCAGGCGGAGAAGTGCTTTTCGATACAAAAGTTGTTGATTTTATATTGGTGGATGGCGAAATTAAAGGTATTATCACGGCTGATGGAAAAGAAATTATTGGACTCGGAGTTATTTTGGCAACAGGGCATTCAGCTCGTGATATTTTTGAATTACTGCACCAAATAGATATTCTGATTGAAGCCAAGCCTTTTGCTATGGGTGTAAGAATTGAGCATCAACAAAGTTTGATTGATTCGCATCAATATCACCGCCAAGAGCGTGGATTACTTCCTGCCGCTTCGTATAGTTTAGTTGCTCAGACGTATTATAAAAATATTCAGCGAGGCGTTTTTAGTTTTTGTATGTGTCCAGGTGGTTTTATTGTTCCTGCCGCTACCGCTGAAGGTGAATTGGTAGTCAATGGAATGTCGCCTTCTCGTCGAGATTCAAAATATGCAAATTCGGGTGTTGTGGTTGCCATTAATGAAGTTGATTGGCAAAGACATAAGCATTTGGGGCCATTAGCTGGTTTGCAATTACAGAAAGAGGTAGAGCAAAAAGCATGGAAATTGGCAGCTAATGCCAAGAAACTGACCAAATCTCAGTTTGTTCCTGCTCAATTATTGACTGATTTCTTGAATGGTAAAATTTCACAAGACCTTTTACCAACTTCTTATCAACCAGGTTTGATTTCAATGGATATGGCCGAAGTTTTACCCGATATTATTGCTCGACCGTTGCAAGAAGGAATAAAAGAATTTGGAAAAAAAATGAAAGGATATGTTACAAACGAAGCTCAGTTGATAGGTATCGAAAGTCGAACGTCTTCGCCAGTGCGTATTCCACGAGATAAAGAGTCATTTGAACATTTACAGATAAAACGATTATTTCCATGTGGAGAAGGGGCTGGATTTGCGGGCGGAATTGTATCGGCAGCGATGGACGGCGAACGTTGTGCCGAACAACTTGTTAGAATATATGGGTGAAAAATGGCTCATAGATTCAGTGGGATATTGGCATAGAGGATGTCTTTTTGTATTATTCTTAAACAACTTTGTCTGTGCCTTAGATTTTTATTATATTGCAATTGAAATTTAATTTCTTAGCATTTGACTAACACTTCACACCGTGAATTTTGCCGATTTTGTCTATACCCTCAATAAACGATTTTCTGAGCAACCTTTGCCAGGGCATGAAACTATCATGCAAAAATTGTCACCGTATCGAACTAAAGTAAAAATTGAGCCTAATGCAAGTACTCGAAGAAGTGCGGTTTTAATGATGTTCTATCCAAAAGGTGATGATATTTTTCTGCCATTAATTTTACGACCGCAATATGATGGTGTGCATGGTGGGCAAATGGCATTTCCTGGTGGAAGAGTAGAAATGAAAGATAAAGACATTCAAGCAACTGCCTTACGTGAAGCCCAAGAAGAAATTGGTATAAAAGCTACTGATGTAAAGCTTATTAAAAACATGACTGAATTGTTTATTCCGCCATCAAATATGTTTTGTCAACCTGTGGTTGGATATATGCTTACACGTCCTGATTTTTATCCGGACGAACGTGAGGTCGCTGGAATTTTTGAAGTATCTATCTCCGAAATCCTTGACCCATCAATTTTGCAGGTAAGAACTGTTGAAACCCGAGGTGTAAAACTAGAAACACCCTGTTTTGTGATTCAAGAACAAATTGTTTGGGGAGCAACTGCTTTGATGATTGCCGAATTGGTCGAGATTTTAAGTGAGATTGAGGCATAGTATTCTCGCCAAATAATCATATTACATCTCCATAGAATACTTTTTAATGTCTATACGACATTTGAAAACTTCTTTTTTATATATCTTTGTTTTTGAGAAAAGAAATTCTCTAAAATCTTTCTCCAAACTACGATTAATAGTTTTTGAATTTTAACCCCAACCTATATTTTTCAAATGAAAAAAATTATTTTATTTTATGCACTATTGCTGAGTGTTTTGGGAGCACATGCCCAAAAAAGAGTTTTGGTGTTTTCTCTTACCAGAGGTTTTCACCATAATTCAATCAAAGAAGGAAATCAGTATTTCCTTGAACTTGGTAAAAAGCAAGGCATTGCGATTGATACTACTACTAATGCCGCCAAATTTACCGAAGAAAACCTTAAAAAATACAATGCTGTTGTGTGGTTAAGCACCACAGGCGATGTTTTAAATCCCGCTCAACAAGCTGATTTCGAGCGATATATACAAGCGGGTGGCGGTTATGTGGGCATTCATGCAGCTTCTGATACTGAATATAACTGGCCTTGGTACAACGATTTGATGGGTGGATATTTTGCAAGCCATCCAGGCGGGAAAGTATCAAATGTCCAAAAAGGTAAAATGATTACTTTGGATAAAACTTTTCCAGCATCAGCACATTTTCCCGAGACATTTGAAAAAATTGACGAATTTTATGATTTCAAATCTTTGAAAAAAGATATCTTGAAATTTATCGTAAAAGTCGATGAATCAAGCTACCAAATGGGGAAAATGGGCGATTTTCATCCAATGGCTTGGTACCATGAGTTTGACGGTGGAAAATCTTTTTACTCAAATTATGGTCATACGCCCGAAACTTTCACAGAACCATTAATGACCGAACACTTTTGGCAAGGTTTGAAATGGGCAATGGCCGAAAAACTAGATTATTCAAAAGTAAAAACGCAAAGGGCTCCAGAAGAAAATCGTTTTGAACGTACTACTTTGGCTACAAATCTTAATGAACCAACCGAATTGGCTGTTTTGCCAAACGGTAAAGTGATTTTCACAGAAAGAAAAGGTTTAGTAAAAGTTTGGAATCCTGCGACGAATAAAGTCAAAATTGCGGCTCAAATGCCAGCTTACACCAAATTTGAATACGGTTTGATGGGCGTCGGCGTTGATCCAAATTATGCAAAAAACAACTGGATTTATTTATACTATACACCAAATGATACGCGTGAAGTAACGAAAGATAATTTCTTGTCAAGATTCGTGTATGACGACCAAAAAGATACTGTTGTATTTGCTTCTGAAAAAGTGGTTTTGCGTGTCGGTGTGAAGCGTGACGAATGTTGCCACACAGGTGGTTCAATCGACTGGGATGGTAAAGGAAATCTATTCCTTTCAACTGGCGATGATACTAATCCATTTGCTTCAAGTGGTTATGCTCCAATTGATTTTCAAGAAGGTCGCTCAGGTTGGGATGCTCTTCGTTCTTCAGGAAATACCAATGATTTACGAGGAAAAGTCCTGAGAATTACACCTCAAATGGATGGTTCATATAAAATTCCAGAAGGAAATTTATTTCCAGTAGGTACTGAGAAAAGCCGACCAGAAATCTATGCAATGGGAATGCGTAATCCTTATAGAATTGCGGTTGATAAGCGTACAAGTTATCTTTACTGGGGCGATGTTGGTCCAGATGCAGGCAAAACTGACCCAAATCGTGGCCCCGAGGGTATCGTAGAATTTAATCAAGCACGTAATCCAGGCTTCTTTGGTTGGCCGATTTTTACAGGACCAAACTTTGCTTATAATCATTATGATTTTGCTAAAAAAGAATCTGGAAATAAATATGATGCTTTGAAACCAATCAACGATTCTCCAAATAATACAGGTTTAAGAGAGCTTCCAGCTGCACAAAAAGCATGGATTTATTACGGTTATGGAGATTCGAAACTTTATCCAGAGTTTGGAAAAGGTGGTTGTAATCCGATGGCTGGACCTGTGTATTATTCTGAGGATTATGAAAAAAATCAGAAGAAATTGCCAAGCTATTTTGATGGAAAATTCTTTGCTTACGAGTGGATGCGTGACTGGATTTATTTGGTAAGCATGGATAAAGAGGGTAATTATACAGGAATGGAGCGTTTTATGCCAAGTACAAAATTTGCTCACCCGATGGATATGGCTTTCTCGAAAGATGGACGTTTGTTTGTTTTGGATTATGGCATGAATTGGTTTACGCAAAACGAAGACGCAACTCTTTCAGTAATCGAATACAATTCAGGAAATCGTAAGCCAGTTGTGTTTGCAAAAGCTGATAAAAAAGCAGGTGCAGCTCCTTTGGTAGTTGCTTTTTCATCAGAAGGAACGATGGATTATGATAAGGATGCCTTGAAATATGCTTGGAATTTTGGAAAAGGAATGCAAACAAGTACTCAACCAAATCCGAAAATTACTTTCGCGAAAGCAGGTGAATATGATGTTGTTTTGACGGTAACTGACGCAGCAGGAAACAAAGTAAATCAAATAGTTAAAGTGAAAGTCGGTAATGCCGAACCAAAAGTAAATATTGTTGTTAAAAGCAATAAAACTTTTTTCTTCGATGACCAAAAAATTGATTATGAGATAAGTGTAGCAGATAAAGAAGACGGTACAACTGCCAAAGGTATTGATGCCGCTGATGTAGTTGTAAATATCAATTATCTGGAAGGTTATGATAAAACAATGATTGAGCAAGGACATAAAGAGAACATAAACTTTGCAGCAGGAAAACGTCTGATTGATTTGAGCGATTGTAAGGCTTGCCACGCGATTGACAAAAAATCTATCGGGCCTGCATATATTGATGTAGCTAAAAAATACCGTCGAGGACAAACATCAATCAATCAGCTGGCTGAGAAGGTAATCAAAGGTGGTGGAGGTGTTTGGGGCGAACAAGCAATGGCTGCTCACCCGCAAGTTTCGCTTTCAGACGCTCGAGACATGGTTGATTATATTCTTTCGTTAAACGATACAAAAAAGGCTTCTCAACCAATTAAAGCAGCTTACGAGACTGCTGTACATAAAGGCAAAAAAGATGGAGCTTATATCATTCAGGCAACTTATACAGATAAAGGTGGTAAACTAATTGGGCCTTTGTCAAATTCAGAATCATTTGCATTACGTAGCTCGAAAGTGAAAGCGGTTTCGTTTGATGATAGCAAATCTACCTCAAAATTCAATGTTGAAGCATTGGGTGGAGAAATTGTGATTGCTACCGAAGATGGTGCTTACTTTGGATTTAAAAACATTGATTTAACTGGAATTAAAGGACTTTCAATTGGAGCATTTTCGCAGAAAGGTCAGAGTGTAGGTGGTAAATTTGAAGTGCGGACGGGCTCACCAACTGGAGCTTTATTGGCAGAAACTGAGGTTTCTGATTCTAATATGATGCCCTTGAAAGTGAGTGTAAATGCTACTGGTGGTCAGCAGAATCTTTATTTTGTATTCAAAAACTCAAAAGCTGAAGGAAAACCATTGTTTGGTGTAAGTTCAATTGATTTCTTGAATAAGTAATTTAGATTTTAGCTCATAAAAAATCCTTGCTGATAATAAATCTGCAAGGATTTTTTATGTTTTTTTTACTTTATAATTTTCTTCCAACCTAAATAAATTAAAGCAAATAGGATAGCGAAAATACCGAATAAATATTGAAAAGGTAAATAAGAGAAAACTACTATACGAATTTTTTCAAGCAACCACATCAAAAACATCGTGGCAAAAAGCATGAACCAAAGATCAGAAATTTTGTCAAAACCAGGTATAAGCGATAAATTAACATTTTTACGAATTACGTAAATCGTTAAGAACATAATGATAATGGGTAAAACTTGTAAATAAACGTCGGTTTGCATGACGTCGCCTCTTTGAAACAAAAAGAAGTATACATTGAGTGCAACCGCAAAAATACCAGGAATACTTACCAAATATATCAAGCTTGCGTATAGATATTTCCATGGCGAAAGATGCCCTTCTCCTTTACCTAAAATGCCTGCAATAATTGCCGCAATCGGGATAATTAGAAAGTAGAAAAGCAAGAAATTAGGATTTTCTCCGATACGCTGAAAAAGTTGTTGTAATGTCATTTTTGAAGAGGTTTTGCTTTTTGAATGCGACAAATGTAAAAGTTTTTTCAAGAAATATCCAACATAAATATTACCGTAGGTCAGCTTCATAGACGAAAAGCGTAGAGGCTTTATCATCGTCTGGAACAAAATATGCCTTTATGCCTATTGTGGAAGATTCAACCCAAAAAGGATTTTGTGTCATCGGCAAACCACTCGATGACCATAGTTTTATAGGTGCTTGAAAGGCAGGTCTTTTATCCAAAAGGTTGATTATCTCAAAACCTCCCAAGCGAAAAACTGTGCCATTAGGATGTGTATATTTCTGCAAACCCGAACAAAGCATTTTATGATTACCAATGTAATGGCAATCTTGATAATCAATATAAAATGAAGGATTTTTGATGTGTAATTCCTCAGGTGAAGCGGTGGTAACTATTTTTCCTTTTGAATTTAATTTCCATTCATAAAAATTTCTCGAACCCCAACTTGCTCCCGTCAGAGAATTATTATCCATATTATGTACAATTGCACCAATGTGTTCATCAAAACGCATTATTTCGGTAGCTTGGAATGTTTGAATATCAACTTTATAAATGATAGATTTACTATTGGGGCGATACTCTGCCACTGGAATCCAAATGTACTTTCCGTCGAAATCAATTCCTCCTGGGTGATAAATAGTTGCTTCGCCCAAAGTCATTTGTGCAAGCAATATACCAGTCGAATCGAATTTAAAAAGATGTCCGACTCCTTCGCCAGCCTCACCATTTTTAGGAGCTTTTATTACTTCAACCGAACTCATATATAAGAATTCTCCAACTTTAACCATTCCTTGAGGATGGAAAGTCGGGAATTGTAACGGAACAGATTTTTTCTGTTGCCAAGATGTATTTGGGCTTAGTTTTTTTATTTTTTCTTCAAGAATAGTCGTTTGTGCATTTGAATAAATGACAGCAAAAAACAAGATAATAAAAAGTGAATATTTCTTCATTTGAATAGATTTTAAGCAAATGTATCAATTTTTGACAAGCCATAAACAAAAAGAATCTCCCCAACGGTGAGATTCTGCACTATCAAAAAATGAACTCAATTTTTTAAATAATTTTAAAGCCAAGTGTAAACTGCCAGCCTTTGTCTTTAAATTGATTATTGTTCATATTCAAAGAAGAAATCTCCGATAAACTTCCAACTTTTCTCAAATCAAGGTTTATGCCCAAGATTTTTACGCCTACACCCAACTGATAGCCAAACGTAGCATTTTTGATTGCATTACCATTTGAGGTAAGGTCTTTAAAGGCGTCTTTTAATTTTTGGTCTTCTGAAATTTTTAATGTAGCAACTGGGCCAGCATTTACTCTGAAAATCTTCAAAAAACGAAAGCCAACTAAAACTGGTATATCGAGATTACTGTAAGAAAACTTCACTTTTCCTACATTCTGAATATCAATTGTACCTCCCTTTTGTGCCAATAGTAATTCAGGTTGTAAATATAATTTATCACCTAAACGCCCCCAAACACCTAATACATAGCCAGTTTTTGTATCGTAGCTTTGAGAAATGTTTTTATTAATTGAACCTGCATCGGTATAAATTTGGTTGAATGTAACACCACCTTTGATGCCCAACTGAAAACCTTTTTGAGCCAAGGCATTAGTAAATATGCCAAGGAATAAGAAAAGTGTAAAAACCGTGATTTTTTTCGTGTTAGTTTTTGTTAAGTTTTTAGTAAACTTAGAAAAAAATAGAGAAATGTGCATAATTGAATAAAATCTAATGTTTTTTAACGGGTTATACTAAAAAATAATCTTGCTCCTAATGAGTATTAACTTTTATCTCAGGCGGTTTCGAGGAAATAACGAAGATTATTCGCAAATTCGTATTTTATTAACGAAAGATTAACAATTTGTAGCAGCTTAAACCCTTTTTTACTTAATTAAAATACTATCAAATACTCTGCCAAGCACGGGCAACCTTTGTGCATCTGTGACTTGTCCCTGTGAAACTTACATAAATGGCAAAAATAAGAACGGCATATTTCTGCCAAAGTTGTGGATTTAATTCACCAAAATACCTCGGTAGATGTACTTCTTGTGGAGAATGGAACACAATGGTGGAGGAAGTTCTGACCAAAGAAGAACCCGAAAAAGGCAATTGGAAATTTACTTCGTCGGGTACAGCACGTACTGCAAATAAACCAAAAACACTGACTGAAATCACCACACAGGAGCGTTATAGAATCGTAACTGAAGATGATGAACTCAACCGAGTTTTAGGTGGTGGAATAGTGCCTGGTTCATTGGTTTTGATTGGTGGCGAACCTGGAATTGGTAAATCTACGCTCATGTTGCAAATTGCTTTGAGCCTCAAAGATTATACAATTCTTTATGTATCGGGTGAAGAAAGTGAACAGCAGATAAAAATGCGTGCAGAAAGAATGCAATTCGTGAATGATAAATGTTATATTTTAAATGAAACTTCGACCGACAATATTTTTCGACAAATTGAACTTACAGAGCCTGATATCGTAATTATCGACTCGATTCAAACATTATCCTCGCCTTTGATTGAATCGGGGGCAGGTAGTGTTTCTCAGGTAAAAGAATGTACTGCGGAGTTAATGAAATTTTCGAAAGAATCTGACACGCCCGTGATTATGATTGGGCATATCACGAAAGATGGGGGTTTGGCCGGCCCAAAGGTACTCGAACACATGGTTGATACTGTTTTGCAGTTCGAAGGCGACCGCCACATGACTTACCGAATCTTGCGTACTACAAAAAATCGTTTCGGAAGTACCTCCGAACTCGGTATTTACGAAATGCAGGGCACAGGCCTACGCCAAGTTAGTAATCCTTCCGAAATCTTAATATCACAACGTGAGGAAGATTTGAGTGGCATCACGATTGCGGCAATGCTTGAAGGAAATCGTCCACTTTTGATTGAAATTCAGTCGCTCGTAAGCGTAGCAACTTATGGAACTCCGCAACGGACAAGTAATGGTTTCGATAGCCGACGTACGCAAATGTTATTAGCTGTTCTCGAAAAAAGAGGCGGTTTTAGACTTGGAACACAAGATGTTTTTTTGAATATTGCGGGTGGCTTAAAAGTTGAAGACCCAGCCATCGATTTGGCAGTTTGTGTGTCAATCGTTTCATCTTACGAAGACATTAGCGTGCCGAGTTCATGTTGTTTTGCTGCCGAAGTTGGTCTTGGTGGCGAAGTTCGTGCCGTCAACCGCATCGAAAACCGTATTTCTGAAGCTGAAAAACTTGGCTTTAAAAAAATATTTATTTCTAAATATAACCTTAAAGGATTGGATACCAATCAATATAAAATCCAAATCTCCGCAGCCAGTAAGTTGGAGGAGGTTTTTAGTGAGTTGTTTGGATAAATTGTTTTATGCTCTTAGCAGTAAGCTGCATCTTTGCAACTGCTCAAAGCATATAGCGTAAAGCTTATTGCACAAATGTATTATATAAAAAACAAATATTTAGAAGTTGGCATCGACCCTAAAGGGGCAGAGCTGGTAAGTTTATATCACAAAGACCACGATTTAGAATATATGTGGGGAGCAGACCCTGTATTTTGGGGTAAATCGTCTCCTGTATTATTTCCAATTGTTGGTGGCTTAAAAGATAATAGCTATATTTTTGAAGGTAAAACCTATAATTTACCCCGTCACGGTTTTGCTCGTGAATTGGTTTTTGAAATAGAAGACCATTGGGACGATGGCATAAGTTTTTTGCTTCGCTCCAATGAAGATACACTCAAAGTTTACCCATTTGCGTTTGAATTTCGTTTAGTTTATGAGCTTTATGCTAATTTATTAAGCGTAACTTATCATGTAACTAATCTTGGTGAAAACGATATGTATTTTTCGGTTGGTGGACATCCAGCTTTTGCTCTTCCAATAGAAGAAGGTTTAAGCTACCAAGATTACTATTTGGAATTTGAAGAGGAAGAAAATCTTAAACGATGGCCCGTAAGTTCACAAGGATTGATTCTGGAAGAACCTGAAGCAATTTTCGATAAAACACTGATTGATAATGAATTGGTCGAAATTGAAACTAAATTTTTACCATTGACAAAGGAATTATTCCATCAAGATGCTTTGGTTTTCAAGCAATTGAACTCTTCGACCGTGACTTTAAAGTCCGAAAAAAGCGAACATTCACTTCGTTTTGATTTTGCTGGATTTCCATTTCTCGGTATTTGGGCAGCAAAAGATGCCAATTTTGTGTGTATCGAACCATGGTGCGGTATTGCCGATTCGATCAGGCATTCACAAGAATTAACCGAAAAAGAGGGAATAAATATCTTGCCCGCAGGCGATGTTTTCGAGCGTGCTTGGGCTGTGAAATTGAATTAAAAAAAATAAATACTTTACCTACCGAAATTTAAGAATTTTCGGGAAGTTTGTAACTTACTTCTGCCCTAATCATCCGATAAATTATCCTTTTTTTTAAGTTTTTCTAGTGTTAAAACTTTAATTCCTTCACCAAAACCCAATATTTCATTTATTAATTTTAAATTCAACTATAACTCTATTTAAATAATGCTGCCATAATCAAGTATTTTCATTACGTTTTACGAAATCATGAACAGCTCATTCGGTATTTTGTATTGGTTTGTTTATGCGGAACGCTGCCTGATAATAGGAAACAGACTATTAAAGCGGATAATTACCATATAAATTTCGCTATTGAAAAAAAGTATTAGATAGCAGAGAGATAAGGTATCAGATTATAAGTCGTAGTTGGAGTGAAAGGATTTAAAAAATTTAAGTAATGAGACAAAATATACGAGGCGAGAGACAGTTTGCCGCAACGATAAAATACTAAAATCAATAATTTACATCATTTCAATTTGTCGATTAATATTGTTACTTTACTTGAACCACATATTGAATATAGAATAAAAAATGAAAAGAGTACTAATTCTAAGAGGCTTACCAGCTAGCGGAAAATCAACATTTGCACGTAATTTTATTGACGAAAACAAAGGTGAATGGAAACGACTCAATAAAGACGAATTACGTGCAATGCTTGATAATTCTCATCATACTTCGGCCAACGAAAAATTTGTTGAGCGTATGCGTGATTTTATGCTCGTTGAGGCATTGAAAGAAGGCAAACACGTTGTGATTGATGATACTAATTTATCTAACAGACCAGTTGAGCGTATCCAACAAGTTATTGGACGATACGAGAAAGAAACAAGAGAGCAGATTAAGATTGAATTTAAGATAATGGAAACCTCGCTCGAAGAATGCCTTGCTCGTGACGAAATACGTGAAAAAAAAGTTGGTAGAGATGTAATTATGCGAATGTATAACGACCATATTGCTAAAGAAAAAACACCAACTAATGTACCTAAAAAAGAGATAGATTTGAGCAAAAGAGGTCCGAATTATCAGCCTCAAGACGATACATTACCGCCTGCAATATTATGCGACCTTGACGGAACTTTGGCAATTATCCATAACCGAAGCCCATATGATTCTTTGCGTTGTGAAACCGATTTGTTGAACGAGCCGATTGCCGAAATCTTAAAAAATTACGCATCAATGGGTGTAAAAATTGTTCTAATATCGAGTCGAGATGAAACTGCCCGACGACCAACTACAAATTGGTTAGCTTATAATCGAATACCTTATGTTGCATTTTTTATGCGAGGCACAGGCGATGTTCGAAAGGATTCGGTAGTGAAAAAAGAATTATATGAAGCTTACGTAAAAGGCCATTATTTTGTAAAATTTGTACTTGACGACCGAAATCAAGTTGTCGATTTATGGCGATTAGAGCTGGGATTGCCCTGTTTACAAGTTAATTATGGAGATTTTTAACTAAAAATATCGGTTCATATCGAAGAGCTTTTTTAATTGAATCCACACAACTTTTATAGTTAAAAACTGTATTGAATTATATCGAATTTTTGGATGAATACTCTGTTTTTCTGAATTCAGTTTCATCAAAAATATTTTTTTTGTTTTACACAAAAAAAAGGACTGGAATAAATAATCCCAGCCTTTCCCGCTACTAAATCCACACAACTTTTATCTTTAATGATTTAATTCTATATATAATACTAAAATCTCTTGTAAAAGGTTGCACCAAAGTGCGAAAATGTTTGTGTCTCTAATTATGTTTCAAATATAAAACAAAATTATATATTGATACAAGTATTTTTTTGTTTATTTACTTTTGATAGGACAAACATAAAAAGAATTTTATGTAAATACAATAAAAAAAAGTATTTTTTATTGTATTTACCGCTTAGTAAATTTTTATTGTTAATTAAAATGTAATTATAAAAGTAAAAATCAAGTTTTTTAAATTTTGTGTCGCTCATTTAGAAAATAGAAACAAACATTTTTATAAAGTTCCATAATTCTATTCCGACTGATTTTTTAGTTTATTAAATTTTTTGGTTTTTCGATCCTAATAAGCCATTTATATAAATCTGTAAGTAATGCCAGTTGTACACTCGCACCAAAACTATAATATAAGCCATTGTAATTCTCAGGAATGTTTTTTTTTCGTGGTGCATAACGATACCCACATTGTGCAGAAAGTCCCACCCATCGAGTTGCTTTCCAAACTATATTTAAACCTGTTTGTACGGGCATAAAATACTCCTTGCGTTTCCAAATCTGAATCTCGTTAATAAGTCCAACATTTTTATTTTTGGTAGCTCCTATACCGATTTCAAAAGGGACACTTATTCGCCATCTTTTATTATTGACAAAGTTTTTCCAGTACATCAAACTAAAAAAATAAAGGTCGGTTTTGGTATAATAGTCAAGATTAACTCTTTTTGCCGCCGATTTTCTTAAATCAATTAAGCGTTGGTAAGAATTGAAATTTAGCCAATAGTAACCTAATGTTATCTGGTTTCGCTTGCGTCCTACAATGATACCAGTATTCACTCCCCAAATGTTTACTCTTTTTTCTTTAATAATTGAGCTTCGAGCATCCCAACTGATTGCGTAGCTCAGCCGTGGACGAAGACTATCTGGGTAGGTAGTAATGACACTATCTGGTAATGGGGTTTGGGCAGTAACTTTTAATGCAAATATCCAGATTAGTAGACAAAGAAGCCTCACTGTTGTTTTGTTTGCTTGTAAAATGGAAAATATGACAGTTGTAATTTTCTTCACAAATAACTATTTTGACTTACTTTTAAACGCATCAATTTATGTGATAGTATGCTATTTTTAATATTCTGATAATCAATTTTGAGTTACGAAAAAAAGCTCTTATCTATCGAAATAAGAGCTTTTTTAAATTTAGTCCAAGTTTTTTTTAATTATTACTTCTTTTGGCCTTTTTTTGCTTTGTTTTTCAGATCCTGATAGGTTTTGTACTGTTCAGGTGTGAATATTTTTTCGAGTTCTTTGTCTTTTTTCGTCTCCAAAGCCTCCATTCTCTCTTTGGCAATTGATATTTGAGCAGGAGTTGGTTGAGTGCTACCAAACTCTTTCTTGATAAGTTCGTATAAATCCTTTCGTTGGTAAGCATAATCTTCATTAAGTGATGAAACCAAGATTTCTTGTTCTTCATCTAACTTCATTTTTTTTACCATTACGCGGGTTTCTTCTTTAGCAACTTCGTCAGGGTCGGGGGGAGGCTTTGGTTTGCCATTATCGAAACTTGGATTATTGAAGGCACTATTATAGCCTCGACCATAACCGCCGTAACCGCCTCCGCCATATCCA
The DNA here is from genome assembly GCA_945860265.1 of Emticicia agri. Classification (GTDB taxonomy): domain Bacteria; phylum Bacteroidota; class Bacteroidia; order Cytophagales; family Spirosomataceae; genus Emticicia; species Emticicia agri_A. Next base: position 16,502 of record CAMAQF010000011.1, read on the forward strand.
CCGCCATATCCACCACCGTAACCTCCGCCATATTGTGCATTAGCAGTAGAAATTGCAAATATCAAATAAAACAAGAAAAAAGTTGCTGTTCTAATTATGCCTTGATTTTGCTTCATAGTTATTTATTTGTAATAGGGTTTCAGTAAAACTTTTCAAAAGTAATAATTTTAAATAAGATTAAAATGAATTGGCAAGCCTTATATCTTACTTTATAATAAAAATTTGCCAATTTAGTTGTTAACAGCACCTGCAACAATCCATTTTTTGATAGCCTCTATCTGACAAGCACCCAATTTTTGGTTTTGAGGCATTCCAACATATCCAACGTGATAATTTATAACATGCCATAGCTTTTGGTTTTCTACATAATTTTTTATGAAAGTATAACTATCCAATATCACACCTCCCTTAGCGGCTTTTGTTTGGTGGCATCCAACACAGTAAATATCAATAATTGGCTTTATTGATTTTACAAAAGTTGGTATAGCTGCATCAATAACTCTTGCTCCACAAGTTATATTTTTTGAACCTTCGTCAATCCACTGCTTGATTATGGCAATTTGACTTCCCGCCATTTTTCGTGGAGATTCGGGCATTTTCCCGCTCGACATTTCGGTGTAAATCTTGCTTTTACTCGAACTTCCCGCAATTACGCCTTTCATAATTCCGTTGTAAGTGCTAAGGTCATAACCTTCGGCTCTTGTTTTTGAATCATGGCAGCCACTTTCTGCACAATTTGAGTAAATGATTGGTAAAACCTGCGAATCAAAGCAAAGTGCTGAACTTGTACTGATGTTTGTGGCACAGGCAAGTTGCGAAGGAGGTAACGTTTCGGGTGCAGCACCTATTGGGTCGGTATTTAATGGTGTTTCAGTTGGATTTGAAGGAGAAACAAGTGAAGCTTTATAGTACGTACATGAAAGTGTAAGACTTAAAAAAAATGTTATGTGGAGCAGTGTTTTCATTTTTGAGAAAGCATTTAATTCATAAATATAATCTATTCAAATATCAATTCTATTGATGCGTAATTATTGTAAATTTATTTTTTCATTTCAGTAAATACAAATTTGTTTTTAACAGCTATATTTTCGGCAATTTTGACCATTACGAGCTTAGGTACATCAATTTTATGGTCGACTAATGGTATATTAAAATCACATAGTAAACTAATTTCTTCGCCTTTAATAGTCAATTTTCCTTTCAAAATACGTTCCTTTGAAACCCCGTGCATGGTTAGCAAACCTTTGGTAGTTACATCAAATGAATCATCTTTATTCCAATTAATGGCTTCGTTGATTTTTCCTTTGAAAATACCGTTTGGAAATTTGGTTGATTCCATATAGTTCTCGTTAAAATGTTCTTCCATTAAATGGTTTTTAAACTTGAACTCGGTCATCACCATTTTAACGGCTATTTCATTAGTTGCAATATTCAGAACTGAGGTCACAGTTTTGTTAAGTGCAACAATATTTTCAAGGGGAGTTTCTGAGAAGAAACTTGTTTCACCATTGCGGCAAATGTAATTTTGAGCATTGGTATTAGCCGCAAAAAATAAGCTAATGACGATTGTTGCGATGATATTTTTCATTAATTCGTAGTTTATGAATGTGAGTAAAAAAGCAAATATCGCCACGATAAAATATAGATATTAGTTTCAACGAATAAGTACTATGATATAAATAAGCAACAAAAAATATTGGTTAATTTGCTGATAATCAATATTTTGTCTTGAATATATTTTCTCGATTCTTGTTTATCAGTGCTTAGTTTATACATTGATAATTATTTAACCTTCTTAGAATCACCCCTTGCCTTTCTTTTTCTTTTTATTGAAACTAAATGTTCTTGATAGATTGAAACCCCAATGGATGCCACCGTTAGTCCACGATTCGGTATTTTCTGCGATAAATTGTTTTTCAATCATACCCAATGAGTTTGTAAAATGAAGTTGAAAAACGTGTCCACCTGTTTCGATATCCACACCTACCGAAAGCGAGTTATGATAATTTGAATTAAGGGCATACTGGTTGTTGAATGAAGGAAGTCGATAAAAATATTCTGCATTTATAGAGGTACGTTTATTGAGTTTATATCTACCACCAAATCCAATCGCGAAAATATCATTGGGTTCAAACACCTCGCTGGCATCGCTTGAATTGATTCTGAAAACCTTGTTTCGATGCAGATAAGTTGGACTAATTTGCAATGAAAAACCATCAGTGATTTTTCTTGCAATCAAAATTTGACTGCAATAGCTCCATCTTTCGATATTGTTAGCAAAACTTGGTGACGAAAAAGAGTTTTCGGGATTTGTACTCAACGAAACTGCCGCAATACTGGCAAAAAGCGTTACGCTCACAGGCATTGTTCTGGCTCCACTCGATTGTTTGAGTAATTTGTATTTTCCAAAATAATCAAACGTTTTCTGGGTCGTACTTCTACCAATTCCTACCATCAAATTATCGGTTAAGCCATATTCAAAGCTCATTCGCATGGTGGCTTGGTCTAAACCAAAGTAATTATATGCTCCCGTATTTAAAGCTCCAAAACGGTGAGCAATTCGAAAATCTAAGTGACGTTTGGCTATTGTTTCCACCGATTGGCCATTAATGACTCTTGTTGATTTGAATGTAGCAATAGCAAATGTCGTCGTGGGTTTAGTATTTTTTTCAAGCACATCCATCGGATCATCTTGTGCAACGGCTGTAATACTCAAAAAAAGCAAAAAGAGGAGATATGTATTTTTCATGATAAAAAATTGAAATTATCGAGAGAGGGAAGTTTCCTAAAAGAAACTTCCCTTTATAAATGGATTTAAGAAATAGTGAGTGTTGTTCCACTTACCGCAACTGTATATTTTGTCAAGCTTTTGGTAGCTGGGCCTTGTGTTACGGCTCCGCTTGTATTAAATTCTGCTCCGTGATTTGGACAATGAAATTTGCCGCTACTCTGAAAAACCACACTTGTGCCTGCGTGCGTACAAGCTTGAGCTACTGCTACAAATGAGCTTGCAGTATTGCCTGATGCGGTACGGGCAATGATAACACCATTGCTGTAAATATAACTATTTGTAGTTAGCAATTTAGTTGCTAAATCTACCGTAATTCCTCCGACTGGAAGTATTACATCACTTGCGTTTTTGCATGATGCTAGTACCGCCAACAAGGCCGAACCGCCCAAACCCATACTCCTTAAAAAGTCTTTTCTTGTGATTGATTCTTGCGTAAGCATTTTGTTTTGATGATAAGCTGTAAAAAAATTATTTTGGATGATTCAATATAAAGTTTTGTAGAAATCTCTCAAATATATTGTTTTGAGAAAAGTACATTTTGAAATGCCAAAGGTAAATAGAACTAAAAAAATAGGTGTTTTAAAATCTTTGAAAAGAATTACAATATTCTCACATTTAATTCATTGTACGTTATAAACAGTATTATTATTGCCTTTGTTTTTTTTTTTATATAATAGAATCATTGTTATTATGCTAATGAAATAAATGTTGAGAAAAGAATAAGTGACAATAATACATTATTTAATTTACTGAATATTAAGCTTTTATCTATGCGGCGAGCCTTCTCAAATCCTGTATATTATTATCATGTCTCAGTACATAAAGCCTTGCTTCAATCTTACAAAAATCATTATTAATGCTTTATTGACTTATTCTGTAAAACCCATTAAGTTTCACACCAAACATCCAGTCGTTGTTTCGGTAGGAAAGCGGCTTGAGTTGGTAGGAAACATACGGACTTAGCTGAACCGAAAAACGTTTCCAGCGTTTTTCAATACCAGTTGATAGCATCCAGTTGTTGTACGGTATAACTTTTACACTTTCGGTGAGTCCTTCTTGCTTATTTTCTTTAATGTAATCATGCTGTGAAAAAGAAGTAAATTGTCGAAGACATACATCGAAATCTGTGCCTGTTGAGAATATTATAGTATAATCTTTTCGTAATGGCATGCGATAATTTAGATATAGTGGAATTCTGAATAGCACCTGATGGGCATCAATATCTTTGATTGGCAAACTTAGCGGCAAATCTAAGTCGTGCTGCTTACGGAAGTCTTGTTCGGTCCTACGTTTAAAGTCATCTTCATCGCCGAAATGCTCAAAACCTAAGAAACTTATATTTATCCCAGTTGTGATACTCCAACGTTTGCTAAACAAAACTTCAGTCAAAATACTTGTGCCTATTTGTCCATTGTCGATATTGCTCCCTAAACCTACTCGATATTTCAGCGATGGCAAACTAATTTGAGGTATTCTGAAACCAGATTTTTTTGGACTTGAATTAACCCAACTTTCGGTTTTAAGCTGACGGTCAGCAAAATTAATAACGGGAGATAAACCAAGTGGATTATATCCTCTACTCTTTAAATCTTTCAGCACTATTATTTTTGAACTTATTTCCTTTAAAATTAACTGATTTAAAGTGGATTGAATGTTGTTAATAGTTTGATTATCATTAATTTGAGTCATGAAAATTTCTTTCTTTTCAGCAAAGTTTTCTGAAGCAGATTGACTTTTGGAGTTTGAACCCGAATTTTTGTTCAAAAAACCATTTTGTTGTTTTATTGGCTCAGATTGTTTCTTTTCATTGCTGCCTTTAATATTGGTATTAATTCTATTTTCATTGTTGCTATTTCGGAAATCCTCCTTGGCAATTCCTTCTTTATTTAGATTTGAAATAGATTTTTCAGTTTTTTTATTGGAAGAAATAACCACATTTTTTGAAATATCACTTCCATTTTCAGGAGAAGCATTTTCGATACTATTTATTCTTGGTTGTATCGCTATGTCTTCTTCGTAGTCATCAATAATAATTTCATGTTTGATGTGTTTGACAACATAAACTGTGTCGATTTTTTCTACGATATTTGGCAAAGACGTGCTTCTGACAGCTGTTTGTGTTGGTTGTTGCTTTAATTGCTTATTTAATTCTGAAATTTTGTTTAGTAAAGATTTGTTCTCATTCGCTTGAAAAATGGTTGTTGTTAGTAAAGTTAAGATCATGAGCGTACCAACCGAGTAGGTGAATATATGCCCAAAGCGTTGCCAAAGACTCAAAGGAATTAGTTGATTTACATACCCTTGAACTCGGTCGATTTCGTCTTCACTAAAAGGCGGGTGAAAGTTCTCAACTTTGCGTCGAAAAGCCTCGTCAAATTTGTCAGTTTTCATTGAGTTTATTTTTTCTCACTGCGTAAATATCAAATAAATGAGGAAAATGAATGCGTATCATTTCCTGTAATTTTATACGAGCATCTTGAAGATTCGATTTCGATGTGCCTTCTTGAATTCCGAGACGCTCGGCAATTTCTTTGTGTTTATAACCTTCAACAACATAAAGCATAAAAACCATGCGATACATGGGCGAAAGCTTACTTACAAGCCCCATGATTTCTTCAACCGAAAGCTGACTAATCACGTCGTCGTTAAAATCAGTTAGTTCTATTTCATTTATTGTAACATGGAGTTGGTATTTTTTATTACTTCTGTAATAATCGATGGCCGTATTGACCATGATTGTCCGAACCCACGCCTTGAACGGTTGAGCCGAGTCATATTTAGGTAGATTATTAAAGATTTTCAAGAAACCATCATTGATCATTTCTTCCACTTCTTGCTCATTGCTAGAATATCTCGCACAAATGCTCTTCGCAAAGCCTAAATGTAGCTTTATAAGCGTCCTCTGAGCCTGACTGTCATTATTAATGCAGGCTTTTATTAAGCTATCGAGATTATCTTCTGAAAATGTAATTTTCTTGAAAAACAATGGAAAATGATTTAGATCTTTTGCGAATTCACTAAAGTATTGATTGCTTAAATGTTAGTAATGACTACTTTAATATTCTTCGCTTAATAAATTATATTTATAAAGGTAATACGTATGCACAAAAAAAAGGGTGGGGTAGTTAATGAAAAATAATATATTTTCAAAAAAAACTTTTTTTACCCCACGCTTTTATTCGGGATGGCGTAATGATAGATAATTACTCGTTTTTAAAATTTAACATTAATACCTATGACAAGTTTTGCAAGATTGATAGTTTTTTCGGCATTATTGATGAGCTTTAGCTCCGATATTGTATTGGGACAAGACTCTACGAAGTCACCGATTCAAACAGTTTTTAAGAAAATCAAAGTTGGTGGCAAATTGAATTACTTGGGAGTTTATATTTCACCCGAATATCAGTTCGGACAAGTTGGAGGCGTATTTAGGTCATTGGCTGGAGGTTCGTTTATGTTACAATTCAATAAAAGATTTGGAATTGGAATGGCTGGTTATAGCAGTTTTAGAAATCAATCGAGGGGTGGGGATGGAATGTTTGGTGGCTTAAAATTTGAATATACCTTAAAACCTAACGCGGCAATCCACGTTTCGTTTCCTTTGGTTGTTGGAATGGCTGGTGATAATTTTCATTTTGAGGAATTCGAAGATGATGATTTTAGAGGTGGAAGAGATGATGATTTTGACCCGAAACCTGAAATGAAGCCAAGAAGAGGAGAAAACTTCTCATACAATATGTATCGTCTGATTCAACCTGGAGTCGTGGCAGAGGCAAACTTTTATCGTTTTGCAAAAGCATTTGTTGGTGCAAATTATCGTTTTGCTTTTGATAATAATGGTTTAAATACTGATTATAAAGGTTTTTCGGTAAATGTTGGATTGAAACTTGGTATTTTTGATTACGCAATCAACAGAAAACCAAATAAAAAAAAACACGATAATAAATTTTAATTTGAAGTTTGTAAAACCATTTTTAGATTGAAAGCTGTCATTGATTGTGCATTTACGAAACCGAAGTTTCTATCTTAACATAATCATTTATTCAAGTACTGAGACGAAAATAATCAAAAAAATATAGTAAGTAGCGAGACAGTTTACATGATTTGCGAAATAATACTCCCATTAACAAGTTATAGTTTTTGAATTTATCGTTAAATATTGCCCTTTTACTTGGTTAATTTGTTGACAATCAAGTTTGAATTTAGTTCTTTGTTTTTTAACTTTATGATGAAAAAATAAAAATAGCCATAGTCGAGAAAAACATAAATATTAAAATTACGAGATTCAATAATAATGAACAGCTATTTTACGCTTTAGTTGATGTAAATGGTAAAATATTCGTTATTGCGATTGGCTATTCAAGTGTAGAAGACTTTGTGTAGTTTTTAGAAAAAGGTAAAAAGAAATTTCAACCAACCTTTTTTTAGAAAAGTAGTTTGTAAAATAAATGGTCGATAAAGATAAAATGCAAATTATCCCACAATTTTTAAGTAGTTGCGTAATAAAAAAATAAACCAATATTTTTTAAAAATCAATAATCATGACACGTTACGAGTTTTTGAAATCAGCAGGTTTTAGTGGTGCAGCTTTAATGGCATTGCTTACTTCTTGTGTAAGAGAAGATGATAAATACGTAAATGCTCTCACAGTAGCACCTTATGGTTCAACTACTGGCACTAAAACAAGTGGCATCACAACAGGAACTACTACTGGCACAAATAATGGTACTACTACGGCCACTTCAAATGTTTCTGGTATTATTACTACTGAAGAATTAAACAAAATTACTAGCACAAAACTTAAAATTGACCTTACTTCAAAAACCTATGCTAATTTGCAAATTGCTGGAGGATATATGATTATTAGTAATATTGTAATTGCTCTTTCTAAAACAAATACTTACATTGCAGCCACGGTAACTTGTTCGCATGAACCCAAAAAACAAATGATATACTACAATAATGAATGGTATTGTACAGCTCATGGAGCAAGGTTTTCATTGACTGGAGCTGGCTTGAATAGCAATGGAAGAGCGGGTCTTTCGGTGTATAAAGTTGCCACCGATGGCAAAACTTTGGTAGTTTATTAAAATATTAAAAAAGAAATATTCAAATAATAAAAATGAAATTTTTAAACATTCTTCTGACGTTTTTCTTGCTTGAAGGTTCTCCGCAGTGGGGTAGCGATTTCGACAAAGCAAAATCTGATGCTATTCAGAATCATAAATATATTATGATTAATTTCTCAGGTTCTGATTGGTGCGGACCGTGTATCAAGCTTAAAAGAGATATTCTTGATTCTCCTGAGTTTTTAAACTTTGCGACTACAAATTTAGCTTTGGTTCGAGCCGATTTTCCGAGATTAAAGAAAAATCAATTAGATAAAAAACAAACAGGAATTAACGAAACCCTTGCTGAGAAGTATAATCAAGAAGGGAAATTTCCGTTGACGGTCTTGGTCGATGCGTATGGCAAAATTCTGAAAGAATGGGATGGCTATCCAGCAGGAATCACAACCGATGCTTTTATTCAAGAAATACAGTCGCTTATCAATGCTCGCAAATAAAGTTCATCAAAAAACGCTTCGCTTAATGGGTAATCGCTTTACTATCAGCGTAGTAGATAATGATGCTAAATTGGCAGAAAAACAGATTAATGAAGCCATTGCCGAAGTTAGCCGTATCGAAAATCTTCTGACTACCTTCAATAATGAGAGCCAAACCAACCAAATTAACAAAAATGCAGGCATTAGACCAGTAAATGTTGATAAGGAAGTATTTGATTTAATCCAGCGGTCGCTCAGAATATCAGCTCTCACTGACGGTGCTTTTGATATAAGTTATGGCTCAATCGACAAACGTTTTTGGAATTTTGATAAAGAAATGACTTCGCTTCCTAATGCTGAGGCTGCCAAAGAATCAATCAAATTAATCAATTATCAAAATTTAATTTTAGATACCCTAAATCTGACAGTTTTCTTGAAAGAAAAAGGTATGAGAATTGGTTTTGGTGGAATCGGAAAAGGTTACGCTGCTGAACGAGCCAAACAATTATTGATAAAAAACGGAGTAAAAAGCGGAATTGTTAATGCCGCAGGCGATTTGACAACTTGGGGGAATCAACCCAATGGAACACCATGGACTATTGCTATTGCCGACCCAGATACTCAAAATAAAGCTTTTTCGTACATCAATATAAGTGATATAGCAGTGGCTACTTCGGGAAATTATGAAAAATATGTAATTATCGACGAAAAAAAATATTCACATACAATTGACCCAAAAACTGGTTTTCCTGTTTCGGGTATCAAAAGTGTTACAATTATTTGTCCAAATGCCGAATTGGCCGATGCAATGGCCACGCCTATCACTGTTATAGGAGTTGATGCCGGTCTTGGGCTAATCAATCAGATGAAGCAAATTGCTTGTATCATCATCGACGACGACAATAATATATATACATCTAATAATATTAACGTTTCATAAAAATGAAATCAATCAAAGTCTTTGCTCTTTTAGCCTGTTTACTTAGCACAATGGCTTCATGTGTAGCGGTGAAAGAGTATCAAAAAAATAGAATAAATGACTCAGAAATGGAACTTGCTGGACGGAAAGCCGAGAAGTTTGAGACAAGTTTTTATCTCTACCGAGAAGGTGCATCTGGTGCAAATGGTGGCAAAAGTGGCGGCGGTTGTGGATGTAACTAAAATCGTGGACCGAAGTTGTACTTCGTTGATAATTAAATAGTTATAGGTTGTTTGATAGTGTTTTCTATAACTTATAATGAACTAAAACATTGAAATAGTCGATTATAATCAAATCCTACTCGACTATCAAAAATTTTCCACTATGAAAAAAATAACATTAGCGATTGGTTTGTACGTTGGTCTTTTGAGCGTTGCTTATGGCCAAAATGATGAAACAAAATATATATTTAAAAGTAAAAAAAGCGAAACTACCAATAAAAAATCATTCCCGATTTCAAGCAAATGGTTTAAATTGAGTTCAAAAACCTTAGCTGGAAGCAGTTTTCGTACTTTGAAATTAGATGAGGTAAATATTGTTTCGTCATATTATGCCCAAGATGGAAATAACTCAGCGGTAACAGGGGGCATCGGAACCGAAAAATTTTTTGATATTGCCAATTCACTGGATTTGAAATTTTCGTATTCAGACAAAAAAGCCCGTAAACACTCAATTACAGCCGAAGCAGCCATAGATTATTATTCATCAGCTTCATCTGACAAAATTGACCCTCGTTCTGTTTCTTCGGCTTCGATGTCTGATGTTCACTTTTATCCAACACTTTCGTGGAGTAGAAAAGATGATAAAACACACAAAACAGTAGGGGCGAGTTTATCCTATTCTACTGAGTGGGATTATCAATCTTTTGGTGGAAATCTGAGTTTTTCTAAATCCTCAAAAGATAATAATACCGAACTAATCGTAAAAATAGGGGCGTTTTTTGATACTTGGTCGGTTATTTTGCCTTACGAACTTCGCCCCAACGGCTATGGTTCGGGTGCTGAAGGAGATAATAACATTGATTTCAAACGCCGAAATTCTTATAATTTATCCATCGGAGTTTCGCAGATTATCAATAAACGCTTGCAAGTAATGGCAGTTGTTGAGCCATCTTACCAAGAAGGACTTTTGAGTACGCCTTACCATCGCGTTTATTTCACTGATGGTTTATTAAAAGTAGAAAAATTACCAGGAACTCGTGCAAAATTGCCGGTCGGATTGCGTGCAAGTTATTTCTTGGGTGATAGATTTATCATTCGCTCGTTCTATCGTTATTACCAAGATAATTGGGGTATGAAAGCACATACTGTAAGCCTTGAAGTGCCAATCAAAATTACCTCGTTTGTTTCGGTTACGCCTCATTATCGTTTTAATAGTCAAACTGCTGTTATGTATTTTGGCCCAATCAATAGCCATAAATTGACTGAAAGTTATTATACTTCTGACTTTGATATTTCTGACTTTAGAAGTGCATTTTGGGGAGCAGGAATCAGAATTGCACCACCCGATGGTGTTTTAGGAATTAAACACTGGAATACAGCCGAATTGCGATATGGACATTACAACCGAAGTAATGGCATGGTAGCCAATATTATTACGCTGAGTGCTAAGTTTAAATAAAAAAAAGAGAGACATTCAAACAAATGAATATCTCTCTTTTTTACTTAAATAGTTTTATTAAATAGATAGAATAAAATAAGCGACAAAAATATAATTATTAAATTGTTGATAGTCAATGTTTTATAGTTGCAGCGGCCCGTAGCTTCGGCGAGCCGTAGCGAACCATCTCGAATCCTTTATTTCGCCTCTCGTATCTCATTACCTAACTCACCTGCTTTTTCTCAATAAAATCCTTAAAAGCTTTGCGGTAAGTATCACTTATCGGAATAAAGTTTTTGCCGATTTGTATTTTTTCTTTGTCAATCGCATCAATGGCATCGAATGCGATGATGTAGGAATTATGAACTCTAATAAATTGACTCTCAGATAATTGATTCTCCAAGCTCTTCATGGTTTGGAGGGTGACTATCTTTTTGAGGGTAGCGTCTTTGTCTTTGGTATGGATACAAACATAATCTTTCAAACCCTCAATGTACTGAATTTCATTGAGGCGAATTTTTACCAGTTTTGTACCATCTTTTACAAAAATAAATCCTTGACTACCAGCTGAATTTACTGTTACTTCTTTTACAATTTTTTCTTGTACAACTGTTTGAGTAAGCCGAATGGTAGCTTTTTCGACTGCTTTCAGAAAACGTTCCAAACTTATTGGTTTCAATAAATAATCAAAAACTTCAAGTTCGTAGCCTTCGAGTGCATACTCAGAATAGGCAGTGGTCAGTATCACTAAGGGTTTTTTTTGTAGGATTTTTAGCAGCGTAATACCCGTTATTTCGGGCATTTGGATATCAGAAAACAAAATATCAACTGGAACGCCAGCCGCTGTCTTTTCACGTAAAAAATCCAACGCAGCCAACGTACTCGAAAATGACTTGAGTAAATTGAGTTGTGGCACTTTCTTTACATAAGCCTCCATTAGGTTACGAGCCAGTGGTTCGTCTTCGATGATTATACAGCTTAACATTAATTGTAAATGTTTAATGATTGATTGACTACCCCAAATTCAATTTCAAAACCACGATATAATCCTTGTCGTCTTCGTTGACAGTCAACTCATAATTATTAGGATAACTAAGCTCTAAACGACGATTGACGTTCTGCAAACCAATTCCTGATTTCTCATTCGTGGTTTCATGGTTTGGTGGCAATTTACTGTTTTCTACGCAATATGTACAATTTTGACCTTCAATGTGTATAGAAATATTTACATAAGCATTGTTTATACTATTGCATACACCGTGTTTAAAAGCATTTTCAAGAAAGGTAATGAAAATAAGTGGTACAATTTGTACTGCATCAGGATTGCCCTTAATATCAAAAGTAATTGGCACTTGGTTGTCCAAACGTAGTTTTTCGAGACTAATATAATTTTTCATGTATTCAATCTCTTTCGTCATCGACACCTTCGGGTGGTTCGAATCATAAAGCATGTATCGCATCATTTGCGAGAGTTTTTCAATAACTTCTGTCGTATTTGGAGAGTTGATCATTGCCAAATAATAAAGATTATTGAGCGTATTAAACAAAAAGTGTGGATTTATTTGGGCTTTTAAAAAACGTAATTCAGCTGTAAGTTTTTCGTTTTCTATTTCACTTTTCTTTGCCTCTAACTCAAACCAATCTTTTGCAAAACGCAACATACCAATAAAAATAGCAATGAAAATCGCAGCAATTACGTGCTGAATTACAAACTTAGTAGAATATAGAAAACCCTTGGCTTCTTTGATATCAATATAGATATATCTCTTTAAAAAAATATGGCATGTGATGATAATTGAGAAAGGAATCAAAAATTCAATTAAATATTGACCGAAGTTTTTGTGTTTTAAAAACCGAGGCAGACAGATAAAATAATTGATATAGCTGATTAAAGCCATAAAAATTATTTGAGTTGCTGCATCATAGAATGCTCGCTCATAATTTGGCTCTTCTCCGTGGCGACTGAAAGTAATCTGATAGAAAAAAAATGAAAAATATAACGACCAAAATGATAGGTGTAATAATAAAATTCTGTTGGTAGGTAGCCCGAAGGTCGGCCCCATAATTTTTTTAATGAAATGCTGCATTTTTTTCTAATTAAACGATTGCCAAATGTATATCGGCTTTATAAATAGTATCAAAGTTTGCTCAAAAAGAGTATTAAATGCAACTACTACGAACTAAATTATGTACTTTTTGTACTTATTTTCTACATTTCAACCTAATATATCGACATTTCGACCTATTTATTCTGCACTTCGGCTTTGTCGAGTTTTCAGCCGAGTTGTCGAGTTGAACGTCTCACTTATCTAATAATAAAAATAGATTAGGGATTTAGTCTTTGATTTGCTGTAGAATTCAGCGAGACACAAAAGTTTTGCGATTCTCAAATATAGAAATCTAAAATTTTAAATAGCATTACAATGAAAAAATTAGCATCAATACTCACACTTTTAATAATGGCCACTATAATGGCAACGGCACAGTTTGGTACTGGAATGGGTGGTGGACAAAGAGGTGATAGCAATGGTCGCCCACAAAATACGCAACAAGCACCTTCATTAAATTTAGAAGGAAACGCTCCAAAAGGAAATTCAAAAGTTTTTGGTTTTGTCATTGACGAAAACGTTTCAGCAGCCGTTGAGTTTGCTAACGTTGCACTTTATACAAAAGATACCAAGAAAGTCGTTGACGGAACAGTAGCCGACGAAAAAGGTAAGTTCTCAATGAGCCGTGTGGCGGCAGGTGAATACAATCTAGTAATCACTTTCATAGGTTTCAAAGATAAAACCATTGAAGTAAAAGTTGAAAAAGGTAAAGACAATGATTTGGGTGTAATCAAACTTGCTCAAAGCGTAAAACAATTGGATGAAGTAACCGTTACAGCTGAGAAATCAATGATTGAAGAGAAAGTTGATAGACTGGTTTATAACGCCGAAAAAGACCTAACTTCAAAAGGTGGAGATGCCGCCGATATTTTACGTAAAGTGCCGATGCTTTCGGTTGACTTAGATGGCAATGTTTCGCTTCGAGGAACTTCAAATCTTAAAGTTTTGATTAACAATAAGCCTTCTACAATCGTTGCAAGTAGCATTGCCGATGCCTTGAAAATGATTCCTGCCGATTTGATTAAAACTGTTGAGGTAATCACTTCACCATCAGCCAAATACGATGCTGAAGGTTCGGGCGGTATCATTAATATTATCTTGAAAAAATCTACTCTACAAGGATTAACGTTAAATCTTGACTCGGGTGTTGGTATTCGTGGCTCTAATTTGAGCTTAAACGGAAACTATCGTCAAGGAAAATTAGGTGTAACGCTTGGTGGTTATGGTCGTGTATTTTATAATAAAGCGGCTACATCTTTAGACCAAACAACCTTACAAAATGGTATATCTACGCTGACAAATCAAAAGGCTAATGCTTTTGATAATGGACTTTTCGGAAGATATAATTTAGGATTTGATTATGATTTAGCTAAAAATCAGTCGCTTACTGCTTCGGTGGCTTTCGGAACTCGTAATTTCAGCCGCTCACAGGATTTTATAATTAACCAATACAAAAATAGTATATTAAATTCTACTAAGTTTCGTGATGTAACTAGCAAAGATTTATCAAACTCAGTTGACATCAATCTTGATTATATTCGTATTTTCAAGCCCTCACAAGAGTTTTCAATTTCTGGACAGTTCAGTCAAAACAAATTGACTAATAATTTCTTTACCGATTTATTAAGTAGTTCAAAAGAATTGTTAAGTCGTCAGAAAAACCTTAATACTAATTTTAATAACGAAATTACATTACAGACTGATTATCAGACACCTATGAAATCAAATCAGATGTTTGAAATCGGAGCGAAAACCGTCATTCGTCAAGTAAATAGTGATTATGAGTATTTATTTGCTAATCCAACAGGTTCGTTCTCATCTGATGCTCGTAACCCAGCAGGTTTACTAAACTATAGCCAAAATATTTCAGCAGGCTATGTTTCTTATACTTTTTCTACAAAAAATAAATATACATTCAAAGTTGGTACACGTTATGAATACACAAAAATTACGGCTAATGACCAAAAAAGTGGTATCCTAATTCCAGCTTATGGAAACCTTGTACCAAGTGTAAATATCTCGAAAAGTGTAGGTAAAGCATCGACTTTGAAATTTGCTTACAACAACCGTATTCAACGCCCTGGTTTACAACAATTAAACCCGAACTACAATGCTTCAAATCCGCAGAGTATATCGATTGGTAATCCAAGTTTGAAACCAGAGATTTCTAATAATCTTGAATTTAGTTTGAGTACCAATATCAAGAAAACTTATTTGAATGTATCAGTTTTTGGTCGCCAAACAAACAACTCAATCACGCGTATTTCTATGCCATCTGACACAGTTTTGGGTGCAATTATAACAACTTATCAAAACATTGGTAAGGAACAAACTCTCGGCACAAACATTTTTGGAAACTTCTTTATCACACCAAAATGGACATTGAATGGTGGTCTTGACTTGTATTATAATTACCTGGAAGGTCAGCAAACTGGTTTGAATGGACTTTCATCAACAATTAGCAATTCGGGTATCGTAGTTGGAGGACGTTTACAGTCGTCAGTTTCACTAAACAAAGGTTGGGCAGTTCAAGCCTTCGGAGGTTTTAGAGGAAATCGTGTGCAATTGCAAGGTATGCAAGGCGGAATGGGTATGTACTCAATTGGTGCAAGAAAAGAATTTGCTAACAAAAAAGGTAGCCTTGGTTTAGCAACAGAAAACTTTTTTGGCATGAAAATGAGAAGCACCCTTACAACTCCAATGTTTAACCAAGTTAGTGTCAACAATATTTATAACCAAAATATCAAATTGACTTTTAGTTATAAAATTGGTAAAATGAAATTTACCGAAACCAAGAAATCTAAATTGAAAAACGATGATGTAAAATCGGGTGGTGATAATAATAATTAATCGTAATTGGTGAAGTAAATAATAATGGGTTTAGATTTTTTTTTTCTAAACCATTATTATTGATTCAGAAAATATAAAGATTTTATTTTGATTAGGTTGAAAAATTAGAAGGCTTGTGATATTTGACAAGCCCCTTCTTTTTTAGTTTTGCCAGCAGTCAAGGTTAATAGATTTTCTTTCGCACAAAATAAAAAGTTTATTAAAATTCTGTTTATATATCAATATATTTCTCTCAATAATTAGTATTTTTATCAAATTATAAACTCTATCAAAACTTATGAATCAAGAAATTATCAACCTCTTCGATGAGTTTACCCACAAGCCACTCACAAGAAATGATTTTATGACACGCTTGGCAAAACTTGCTGGTGGAACTGCCGCAGCGATAGCTATTTTGCCTTTATTAGAAGTAAATTACGCTAACGCAATGACAATTGCCGAAGATGACGATGATATTACAAGCGAAGATATTAGCTATGAAGGTGATGGTTCAACAATGAAAGCCTATTTGGCGAAACCAAAGAAAATTTCAGGTAAAATAGGTGCTGTTTTGGTAATTCACGAAAACCGTGGTTTAAATCCACACATCAAAGATATAACTCGTCGAGTAGCCAAAGCAGGTTATATCGCGTTGGGTGTTGATGCACTTTCGCCTTTAGGTGGTACTCCCGGCAATGAAGATGAAGCTCGTGGCTTATTTGGCAAGCTTGATACTGTGAAAAATATAAACAATTTCGTAAAAGGTTTTGATTACTTACGTTCGTTAAAAGAATCTAATGGTAAAACTGCCTGTGTTGGTTTTTGTTGGGGTGGTGGATTGGCTAATCAATTGGCTGTACATTCTCCACAACTTAACGCTGCAGTTGCCTATTATGGCCGGCAGGCAGATGCAGTCGATGTGCCAAAAATCAAAGCATCTTTGATGCTACATTATGGTGGACTTGATGAGCGTGTAAATGCTGGAATTTCAGCCTACGAAACAGCCCTAAAAGCTGCAACCATAAAGCACGAAATTTATGTTTATGAAGGAGCAAATCATGCTTTCAACAACGATTCTTCTCCAACCCGATACAATGCCGAAGTAGCTAAATTGGCTTGGGAGCGAACACTTCGATTGTTTAAAGATACAATTGCCTAAATACGCAAAGCAAATTTCGATTTTAGATTGTTAAAAATGTTAAAATAGTTTGACAAAACATTATATGTCATTACATTTGTAATAGAAATTTAGTATGATTATCAATAGGTATTAATCAAAAAACACAGTAAAATGAAAAAAATCACAATATTTGCTTTTGCGTTATTAGCATCTGCAGCATCTTTTGCACAAAAATGGTCACTTGATAAAGCTCACGCCAAAATGACTTTCACAGTTACTCACTTATTGATGTCAGAAGTCGACGGAGTTTTCAAAAACTTTGATGCAACAGTTACCTCTTCAAAAGAAGATTTCTCAGATGCAGTTTTTGAGTTAACAGCTGATTTGAAACAAGTGACTACAAACCAAGAAATGCGTGATGCTCACCTTCAAAGAGATGATATGTTTGATACCGCAAAGTTTCCAACATTGACTTTCAAAAGCACAGGAATCACAGCTGCTGGTCCAAAAAAGTATAAATTGGCAGGTACCTTAACCATAAAAGGTGTATCTAAACCAGTTACTTTAGACCTTACATTAGTTGGTACAGGTGCCGCACGTGATGGCAAGAAATTAGTAGGTTTCAAAGTTACTGGTGCTGTTAAACGTACTGATTTTGGTGTTGGTGCAATGCCAGGAGCAGTTGTAGCTGAAGAAGTTGAACTCCGTGCCTCTGGTGAGTTTAAAGCAAACTAATTCTTAGCTTTATAGCCTTTTACAAAAGCATACCGAGAGCGAATCTGGGTATGCTTTTTTGTTTTCATGACAATTGTCATATTTTTTTAAAACTGACTTTGATAGCTTTGCCTATTCAGATCCCAAGAAAGATAAATATATGGCAACAATGCATGACCTCATTAATAGTTCAAAATTGCTCCAAATGATTACGGAACGATTAGACATAACTCCCAAAACAAAGGCAATCAAGCACATCGAAATGAACCCCGAATTGATTGAATTGATTTTGGATTTATATAATGATGATGCAGATTTTCCTTTCAAGAAAATGCAGAGGTTTTCGATAGAAGAAATTCTGGATTATCTCCAAACTACTCATCATTATTATTTGAACAAGAAATTACCAGAAATAGAACAGTCTTTATTGCACATTTTTAGTAAATACAGTAAAAGCCACCAACTTTTAGCTAGTATGGCGATTTTCTTCAACATTTATAAAAACAAGCTTATTGACCATATTCTTATGGAAGAAAAACAATTGTTTCCGTATATTCGACGAATGATTGTTGCCTCAAAAGTAAAATCAGTCTGTGCCGAAAGTCTTGAAATTGACCTTGAATTTTCGATAGAAAAATTTATATCAAGCCATTCGCCAATTGAAGACGAATTGAAAGAAGTGAGTGAAATAATTAAACAATATTCTGTCAACAAAACTACTCCATTACCGTTCAAAGTTTTCTTGAATCAAGTTGAGTTATTTGAGCTTGAACTTCGTAAGCACGCCATTATTGAAGACCATGTACTTGTGCCGATGGTGATTGAGCTTGAAAAGAAAACCAAGCATTTTTCTAAATAGCAAAACATAAACATCAAATAAAAGTGCAAGGCTCGGTGAATCTTCATCGAGCTTTTTTGTTATCTTTAAAATGTTTTATTTACTCCATTTTTTCTATGAAAAACAAACTTTTCGTTTTAATCGTACTATTTTTTCAACTATCGCAAACTTTCGCACAGCAAGCACAAAAAGGTTTACTTTGGGAAATCTCAGGTACTGGAATTTCGCTACCTTCTTATATTTTCGGAACGATTCATTTGATTTGTTCCGATAATTTTTTTGTTCCGAAAGGCACAGAAGAAAAATTTAAAATTGCCCAACAGGTTTTTTTAGAAATTGACATGGACGACCCGCTGATGATGACAAAAACTCAAAAATTGATGATGTCAGCCGATGGAAAAAAGTTGAAAGATATTATGAATAAGTCTGATTATAAGGTTTTTAGCGAGTATTTTAAGAAAATTTCTGGAATGGATGTAGCAATGTTTGGTCCAGCAAAACCAATGGTTTATATGAGTTTCGCGTTGATGAAATCAGCTAAATGCCCGATGCCAAAATCTTATGAAGAGTATTTTGTGAAAAAAGCAAAAACCGAGAAAAAAGAAGTTTTAGGTCTTGAAACCATTGAAGACCAAGTTGCGGTTATGGATAAAGCCACGACTGAGCAACAAGTTGGATGGTTGATGGATGCGGTGAAAGAAACTGAAAATGGCAATGCAATTTATGATCAAATGATAGATTTGTATAAAAAACAAGATATTGAGGCTTTAACGAAAATGATTTCAGAGCAAATGGTAGGAATGAAAGGAATGCAAGATGAAATGCTGGACAAAAGAAACCAAAACTGGATTCCTGTAATGGAACAGAATATAAACCAAAAATCAACATTTTTTGCAGTAGGAGCGGGACATTTGGGAGGAGAAAAAGGCATATTGAAACTTTTACAACAAAAAGGTTATACATTAAAGAGCTTAGAGTAAAATTCAAAATTTCTAAGAAACTAAACAATCAAGGCTTATATATTGCTAATAAGCTACTTAATGCTATATTTGTAAGTAATAAAGCTTTCATAAGTCCTATTTAATTATTAAAAAATTGCAATTTAACGAACTTAACCTTCATGATGACGTACTGACGGGAGTGGACGCCATGAATTATTTACAAGTCACTCCAATACAAGAGAAGGCAATTCCAATTATTCTTGCTGGCAAGGATTTAATAGCTTCGGCTCAAACTGGCACAGGCAAAACCGCTGCTTATTTGATTCCTATTTTAGATAAAATTAGTCGAGAGCCGAGCAACCATACTTCAGCACTCATTTTAGTTCCCACCCGTGAACTCGCCAAGCAAATTGATGAGCAAATAGAGGGATTTAGTTATTTTATACAAGCGACAAGCCTTGCCATTTATGGTGGAGGAAAAGGAGAAGATTGGGACCAACAACGCAAAGCTCTAGTAAAAGGGGCTGATATTATCATAGCCACCCCAGGCCGCTTGATGGCACACATGAATTCTGGCGAGGTAAAATTTGATAATTTAAAATGTCTAATTTTAGATGAAGCCGATAAAATGATGGATATGGGATTTTCGGATGATATACTTTTTGTATTAAAATATTTGCCCCAAAATCGCCAAAATTTGATGTTTTCGGCCACAATGCCTAAGAAAATCAGAGATTTTGCCAATAAAATCCTTATAAATCCAGAAGAAATCAGACTGGCTGTATCAAAACCAGCAGTAGGAATTGACCAACAATTTTATTTAGCTTCTGATGAACAAAAACTCCCATTATTGATTCATTTGATGAAAAATACGGTAGCCGAATCAGTCATAATTTTCACATCGCAAAAATCAATGATTGAAAAAGTTGTTCGGATGCTGAATCGAAATAAGTTTGAAGCAAGAGGGATTTCATCTGATAATACGCAAGAAGACCGAGAAGAGTCATTGAGAGGTTTTAAGAATAAGCAATTCAAGATTTTGGTGGCCACCGACGTTCTTTCGAGAGGCATTGATATAAATAACCTTAATTTGGTAATTAACATTGATGTGCCACGCGATGCCGAAGATTATATTCACCGAATCGGACGAACTGCACGTGCTGAGACTACGGGTACAGCTTTTACTTTTATCAATGAAAAAGACCAATATCGCATTGCAAATATTGAAAAGTTACTCGAAAGAGAAGTTGAAAAACAAAATATTACCGAAAGTTTAGGTTTGGGAATCGCTCCTGAATATAAATCGACTCAAGCACGTAAACCTTACCGAAAGCCAGTAGGGAAGAAAAAGTTTTTTAATAAGAATACTGTCGCTAATAAAAAACCTGCTGCAGCACAAAACTAAATTAGCTTATCATAAATACAGTAAAAGCGAGCTAACAATCTGTTGGCTCGCTTTTACTGTATTTGACAAAAAAAGGATCTCTAAAAAAATCTTTCAAAATATTATTCGCTTAATTTTTATTTTAAGACATCCTCTTTTTAGTTATCTTAGGAAAATTATTTCTTAGGTTGTGTAGCAGGTGCAGAAGTCCTATCCGTAGCAGGCGTACCTGCGGCAGGAATTGCTGTTGGAGCATTTGGACGAGCAGTTGCTTTTTCAACGTTCAAGCCATTGTCATCATTTGCGGCTGCACCTGTTTTGCTAATAAAAACACCTGCTGTTAAAGCACCTACTATAATGAATGCAAAAAAGCCCCAAGTGAGTTGTTCAAGAATATCACCTGTACGTTGAACACCGAACATTTGTGAGCCAGCACCACCAAATTCGCTCGAAAGACCACCGCCTTTTGGGTTTTGGATCATAATCACTAATACTAACAATATGGCGACAATTACCATTAAAACTAAGACTGTAGTGTACATTTTTAAAATGAATTATTAACTTATGAAAAATATTTTAAAATTTTCTTTTTTTAAGAAATGAAAAAAATATGCCTTAATTACTGTAAATGAATAAATTATTAAAAAAGTACCTCTAATAACTAAAGCATTTTCTTTTCTAAGTATGCTATTTTTTCCGCAAAGTAAGCACTTTTTTCGGGATTTTTTACTAAAAGTTTCTTATAAACTTCTATTGCTTGTTCAAAACGTCCTTGGCGAGATAATATTTTGGCATAACTTTCGGTTACTAACGGGCCATTTAGAGTTGTGCTACGTTCGCTTAAATCTTCTACTTCAACGATGAGGTCACCTTGTCTTGTAGGTTGAATACGTGGTTCTTTCTTGATAAATTGCTCAATAATTGCCAATTGTTCGTCTTGAATGTTTCTTAGTGCTGGTTTTGCAATTGATTCTATTAATTCTTCTTCTAATTTCTCACGGTTTAATTCTTTATCAATAGTTCCTTGCGAAAACTTATTTTCGAGTTGATTTTCCGTAACTCTTATAGCTGGAATTGAATTCCAATCCATATCGTTTTCTATTACTTTTCTCAAGGCGTTTCTGCTAAGGGCATAAATGGCGGCTTTCCGAACTGCATCTTTGGCAATTTCGGGTGCTTTTGCATAAATACCTTTTGCAATTAGCGTATAACCCAGCTGAAAATACGGGAATTTCTTAGTCGCATTTTCCATCGTCATAATATCATTAAGCGATAATGCCTGAGGGTTACTCATGTAATCTATAAAGTTGTTTTTATCCAGCATGTTTTGTGAAATTAAGAATTAAGAATGTAGAATTACAGTAGCGGTCAAAATGCCAAATCTTCAATTCTTAATTTATCATTCTAAATTGATGTATTACCACTGTGCGGCGGTATCAGTAAATATATTCAGCACTAATTGGTCTATTATTTTAGGAACTAAACTGCTTTCTACTTGCGAAAGGTTTTGTTCTTGTGGGAAATCTTGGTAAAAAGAAAACTCTTTTTCAAAACTTTCTTCTTCATATTTAGCATTCACAAATCTTACTTCTATTCTGATGGTCAGTCGGTTAAGAGCTGCTTTGTCGCTTGATGTAGCTGAAACAGGTGTTAATTCATAACCAACTATTGTACTTTCGAGCAGTAAATCAGCATCGTTGGGCTTTAACTTTAGGCTTGTGTTTCGCTGATAATATTCTTTTAGTTTTTCAGTAAAAGTCAAAGTTAAATTAGCTGGGCCACCAGCAGTTCCCATTGTGACATTCTGAATTGTAATCGTCTTCAAATCATCTTTGAGAGTTGTACCCGTAAATGAGTAAACTTTACAACCAATTATTAATGAACAATTAATAATTATCAATACAAAGATAAGAAATCTACGTATATTTACGAATTTAGTAAATTTATTAAATAATAGATAGAGTGACGTTGCAATTGAAAATTGGTAATTGATAATTGTTCTTTTATTCGTCTTCAATATCATATTGTTTGATTTTTCGGTAAAGAGTACGTTCTGAAATTCCCAAGTCTAAAGCTGCGTATTTTCGTTTGAAGTTGTTTTTCTTCAAAGCCCTAACAATCATTTCTTTTTCTTGTTTTTCGAGCGAATACGAATTTTCTTCGGTTTCGTGCGAAATGTCTTCCACATCTATTCTATCGCCTTGAATACTGTCAATTTTGATAATGTTCTGATTATCAACTGGTTGATAACTCGGATAGTTCGTTTGTTGTGGAGGGTTATATACCGTCGGAGGCATCAAAGCTACGCTATCCTCTTTGTGAATGTCCTCAAATAAGCCCTGGTGTTGCTGCATAATATCAGCATTGATTGAAACACCTCCAGCTTGGCCTCCTTGCATTAGCGAAAGTACCAATTTTTTTAAATCGGTCATATCTTTTCGCATATCAAATAATACTTTGTATAATAAATCTCGCTCAGAATAATTGCTGTCATTGCCACCATTTAAGCCTTTTAATAAAGTCGGAAGTCGGCTTGTTTGTTCACGAGGAAGATATTTAGTTAAAATATCGGCAGAAACAAGGCGTTCAAATTCAAGAATCGTGATTTGCTCTGCAATGTTTTTTAGTTGACGGATATTTCCTGGAAAACGAAAGTTCATCAACATTTGGGAAGCACTTTCGGTTAATTCTATTGGACGAATGTGGTTTTTTTCTGCAAAATCAGTAGAAAATCTCCTAAAAAGCAACTCAATATCGTAGCCTCGTTCACGCAGAGCTGGCACATGAAGCGGCACAGTATTTAGTCGATAATATAAGTCTTCACGGAAACGCCCACGCTCAATGGCTTCCAATAAATTCACGTTGGTGGCAGCCACTACTCGCACATCGGTTTTTTTTACTTTCGATGAGCCAACGGGAATAAATTCACCGTTTTCAAGTACACGAAGCAAACGAGCTTGCGTACCAATAGGCATTTCGGCAATTTCATCCAAGAATATTGTTCCTGTACTAGTTGTTTCAAAATAGCCTTTTCGGTCTTCGATTGCTCCTGTAAATGAGCCTTTTACGTGTCCGAAAAGTTCTGAATCAATCGTGCCTTCGGGAATTGCTCCGCAGTTGATGGCTATAAAAGGTCCATGTTTGCGAGAGCTAAGTGCATGAATTACCTTTGAAAAAGATTCTTTTCCGCTACCACTTTCTCCATTTATTAGCACAGTCAAGTCGGTTGGAGCTACCTGAATTGCCACGCTGAGAGCATGGTTCAAAGCAGGAGCATTTCCAATAATGCCGAAGCGATTTTTGACTGATTGTAATTCTATATTGTTACTCATTTCGATTTAGCTTTTGGCTTCGGCCAGCGTACAGTTTGGTTGCGTTTCGCTTGTTTATTAAATGTAAAACTTATTACTTATTATTTCCAAATTCTACATATATTTATACTGCATGTCCAATCAAAGTTCCTGATGAGCATTCGGTAATCAAAACATTTACATAGTCACCGAGTTTAAAATTCTCTTTTGGAAAAACTACGATTTTATTTTGGTCATTTTTGCCAGAAAGTTGTTCGTTTGATCGTTTAGAAAATCCTTCGACTAAAACTTTATAGGTTTTTCCAACACAAAGTTGGTTTCTTTCGAGTGAATGTTCACGTTGGCGAGCAATTATTTCAGCCAATCGACGACTTTTTATTTCTTCCGGAACATTGTCTGTAAATTTTTTAGCGGCTGGTGTATTTGGCCTTTCGGAATATGAAAACATATATCCATAATCATATTTTACATAATCAAGTAGGGAAAGGGTTTCTTGGTGGTCTTCTTCGGTTTCTGTGCAGAAGCCTGCAATCATATCTTGTGAAATACCACATTCCTTGCCCAAAACCTCACGAATTCGGTCGATTATGCCAATGTACCATTCACGGTCATAAGTACGATTCATTAATTCCAAAATACGACTACTGCCACTTTGAGCTGGTAAATGAATGTAATTACAAACATTATCGTATTTTTTGATGGTGTAAAGTACATCATCAGTAATGTCTTTTGGGTGGGAAGTCGAGAAGCGAACTCGTAAATCTGGACTAACTTGTGCGACCATCTCAAGCAAATTGGCGAAGGTTACAATTGAATCATTATCCGTTTTCCATTTATAGCTATCTACATTTTGCCCCAAAAGAGTTACTTCCTTGAAGCCTTGATTAAATAAATCAGTTGCCTCTTTTACAATTGAATGTGAGTCACGGCTTCGCTCACGTCCACGAGTATAAGGCACAACGCAGAAACTGCACATATTGTCGCAGCCACGCATAATACTAATCATGGCTGTAACACCATTTGAATTTAGTCGAATTGGCGTTATATCGGCGTAAGTTTCTTCTCTCGAAAGGAAAACATTTACTGCTTTATGACCATCTTCAACTTCACTAATCAGATTTGGTAAATCGCGGTAGGAGTCAGGACCTACTACCATGTCAACTATTTTTTCTTCTTCTAATAATTTAGTTTTTAAACGCTCGGCCATACAGCCTAATATGCCTATTTTAACATTTTTACGCTTGTTTTTGAACGGTGCAAGGTGTTGCAGACGATTTCTGACCTTCTGCTCGGCATTTTCTCGAATTGCACAAGTATTGAGTAAGATAAGTTCGGCTTCTTCGATTTTTGAAGTGGTAGTAAAATTATTTTCTCGTAAAATTGAAGCCACTATCTCGCTATCGGCAAAGTTCATTTGGCAACCATAACTTTCAATGTAAAGTTTTCGAGTAGCCTTGCTTTTGTTTATCAATGGCTCGTCTTCACTAATGCGAGGTAAATCTAAAGCCGCTTTATCTTCTTCGTTGAGAATATTTAACGAATTGGTAACTAATGCCATATAATTTGTTGAAAAATCAATTATAAATGCTCAATTTTGAAAATTGAAATACAAATTTACATTAATACTGACAGATTGTCAGTTTAAAATTACTTAAATTTTTGATTGAAAACTTAACCAATGGGGATAATTGTGTTTTCAGCTATCAATATTATCTATAAACGGCTATTAGTCAAGATATTTAAACCCATTATTGATATTTTAAAGAATTAAATTTATTTCATCAAAAATGTATATTTTGCAAAATGTTTCAACCCAAATCTAAAACAAATGGCTCTTATTATCACTATTGTCGGTCTTATTGTGCTGATTTTGCTCATTTCATATTTTAAAATTCATACTTTTTTGGCTTTTTTGATAGTTTCGTTAGGAACTGGCTTGGCACTTAATATGAAGCCTGAAGTAATTCTAAAATCAATTCAGCAAGGTACGGGTAGCACGCTTGGGTCGATTGTGGCGATTATTGCACTTGGAGCAATGCTCGGCAAATTAGTTGCTCAAAGTGGTGCTGCTCAACGAATTTCAACCAAAATGATGGAACTCATTGGCACGAGTCACGTACGTTGGGCGTTTATGATTACAGGGTTTATTGTCGGTTTGCCTTTGTTTTATTCGGTTGGATTTATGTTGCTTGCTCCCTTAGTAATAACTGTAGCGTATCGTTTCAAATTGCCTGCTGTTTATATTGGTTTACCGATGTTGGCTTCACTTTCTGTTACACAGGGTTATTTGCCTCCACATCCTGCACCATTGGCAATTGTGAAGCAATTTAATGCCGATATGGGACTTACACTTTTTTACGGAATCATCGTTGCAATTCCTGCAATTTTAGTTTCAGGAGCTTTATTTGGTTCAACTTTGAGAAAATATGCAATATTACCAAATAAAGCATTTATTGCTCCAGACCTCACTAACGAAGAAATGCCTTCAACTTTCAATAGTTTATTTTCGGTTTTATTGCCAATTATTCTCATCAGTTTTTCAACAGTCGTTGCCTCTTATCTTCCTGAAAATTCGTTTTTTCGGGAAAGTCTCAACTTTATTGGTGACCCAGTTGTGAGTATGTTTATTTCGGTTTTAGTCGCAATTTATTTGCTTGGAATTAAGCAAAACAAATCAATGCCTGAAATAACTAATCTTTTGGGCGATTCAATAAAAGATGTGGCAATGCTTTTTTTGATTTTTGGCGGAGCAGGTGCTTTAAAACAAGTTTTGACCGATGGCGGAGTAAGCCAGTCAATTGCTGATTTGATGGCAAATTCGTCGCTTCATCCACTGATTTTGGGTTGGGGAATGGCCGCTATTATTAGAGTTGCTGTTGGTTCTTCGACTGTATCAGGTATCACGACTGCTGGTTTTATGCTTCCATTGCTCGCTCCAACGCAAACCGAACCTCATCTGATGGTTTTGAGCATTGGAGCAGGTAGTATGATGTTTTCGCATGTAAATGATGCTGGTTTCTGGCTTTTTCGAGAATACTTTCAACTTTCAATGATTGATACACTCAAAACATGGTCGGTCATGGAAACACTAGTTTCAGTTACAGGTTTACTCGGAGTGTTAGCTCTGAAATTTTTGATTCTTTAGCATTTTATTTCAAAGTAAAACTATTCAAAAATGGCTCAATAAAAGGATGATAAGCAGCATATTTTGAGGTTTCGGTCGAAAATGTGACAATATAAACCCTACTCGATTTTACATAATAATACTGTCGCCATGTTTGTTTGTGCGTATCTTTTTCACCAGAATAAGTAACTCTGATTACATTCGATTTTAGCTTCTTTTTTTCAACGACTTTGAAGTTTTTGACAACTTTGGGTAAATAGGCTATCGAAAATTTAGCATATTGGTCAACTGTGTAGCTTGCTGAAGGAACAGGATTGAAAGTAAGATTGATACTTTCGGTATAGCCATCTGGCCAAGAAAGTGTATCGGCAGGTGATAGAATAGAACATTCATTTATCGCACAACCCGACTTTAATCGCCACGAACTCGGATATTCGATTTTATAAGGTTTAAAGTCCAAAACTTTTATACTGTCGGTTATAGATGAAGCATTGGCCATAAAGCCAGTTAAAATAAAGATTGAAAATAAAATGTTTTTCATTTTTGTAAAGATTTTTAGGTTTTTATAAATCTTAAAATGGATACCCAATAGCAAAATGAAACACAGGAAAGTATTCATTATTTCTACCCAGTTTAATATTATCAAGTACAAATCTCTCGCCTGTTGCTTTTGCAGGGTCAAAAACTTTCACTCCCCAGTCGAAACGAGCTACAAAATAATCTAAATCAAGGCGGATTCCCGCACCGGTTCCAACCGCAATTTCTTTATAAAATCGTGTCCAATCAAAATTTGCTTGATTTAATTTTGAATCAATTTGATACCATTTCCAGACATTTCCCGCATCAATAAAAAAACCAGCATTCCAGTTACCTATGAATCTAAACATATATTTACGGTATTCAATGCTTGTTTCTAATAGAATATCACCAGGTTGTTGCGAGAAACGGTTATTGATTGTCGTACCTAAAGCTGAACCAGGGCCGAGGGTTCGTGGTCGCCATGCCCGAATACTGTTAGGGCCACCAATAAAGAAGTTTTTCTCAAACGGCATTGCTTGATTTTGTCCGTATGGATTTGCTACACCTAGATTTAATCGATATGCCCACGAATCACGCTTATTGATAGGGATGTATTTTCTGAAATCTAAATTAAGTTTTATAAATCTAAAATACGCTCTTTTTGCAGTATCCAATGGGAAAATTTGATCGATAAATTTTATTTTATCTTTGTTAGGAAAAAAGTTTAGAGTTGTGCCACCTGACTCAACAAAAAAACGTAGGTATTTGGCTCGTATGTTCTTGCCTTGTTCTTGATTATTAAACACATAAGTAGCGTTGATACTCGATACAATCTGAGGGTCATAAAGTACTTTCAGATTTGGGTTATCCAACAAAACTTGTTCAAAACTTTCGCTTTTGTAAGGGGTATTTATCAAGTTAATATCGAATGGAGAAATCAAAACTGTTTCATATTTTGAGCGTTGCCATGAATAATTACCAGTTAGACGAAACACTTGTCGTTCAAAAAGTCTTTGTTTGGAATTATTAAAACTGATCGCCAACTGGGTTCTTGGGCTTTTCAGACTCAAAAGATTAGAAAATCTATTCAAAAATATAATTTTAGGAATATTTAAGGCCAAATTAGCTCCCAACTCTCTGCTTCTTTGGGTCGTTGAATCTAAACCTGGCTGCCCCTCCAGATTGGCTCGAATACCAAGCTCGGTCGTTTCTAAAATACTCATTAAGTTTCTAGCACGCAAGGAAACACTTGCTCCACCACCCAAAATGTTATTGATATTGTTTAGGTCGAAGTTATAAGCCGTTGTATATTTCGGATTTGTTGGAGCAATAATATCTGCTCTTAGTTTATAATCAGGTAATTGAGTGAATTTTACATTGGCGAAAGCAAATTGGTCAAGGCCGTAAAGTTGGCGGTTAGTTTCGTTGACAAGCGAAGCTTTAAAAAACTGATTTGGTCGAATCAAAATTTTCTTATCAAGAATTTTAGCTGGAAATTTCTTGCCAATAAAAGTATATCGAATACTGTTAAGTTCTACATTTGTCGTATCAATTTTTTCGAGATTATCAGTCGAGGCATCAGCCGAAATAAAGTTGATTGATTCAAGAGTAAATTGGTCGTGATGATTTTTTTGAGCTGGATTACGGATATTTACTGTCAAATTTACTTTAAAACTACGTTTGATATAGTCAGTAGTGTCGATTTGAACATTTATATAGTTTTTTGAAGCAAAATTAAAGTAACCGTTTTCTTTCAATAAGCCTTCGATTCGTAATTTTTCGGCATCAATATTATTAAAATCTACGTTGTCGTTTCGCTGTAAAAAACTTTTTTGAGTATAAATTTTCAGGAGCGAATCGACTTTTTTATCTTCAACAATAATGCTAATTGTATCGAGCAAATACGGTCTTTTTTCATCCACCAAATATGTGATTTTAATACCTTTATTCATGTTTACCGAGTCGATTTGGTATTTTACTTTACTATCAAAGAAACCTTTTCTGTGTAAATATTCATTAATAGTATTGTTTGTGCGTTTGATAGCACTTTCAGTAATTATTGCGGGTGCTTCTCCAATATTTTTCATCCACCAGTTTTCTTGCGTATCGAGGCGGTCTTTATAAACACTTACTTTACTCAGATATTTTTTTCTTTTTCGCTCAATTTTAGCATCATAATTAATCTGATTTGGCAGGTTATTGAGTTTTGTTTGCCATTTTTCGAGCCTCTGTGCTATTTTGGGCTGATTATACATTGACTTACCAAGATTGTAAAATGCAACATAAGGCGTTAAAGGGAGGTATAATATGCGTCTATTAGGCTTTTGTGTGGGTGGTATGAGTAATTCGAGTTCTTCGGTTGAGATTTCTTTATTACCTTTGAATTCAAAATTATTTAGTCGGTATTCGTCTTTTTCTAATTGAACTGTACGAGTACATGAACTGATGATAGAAATCAACAAGCAAGCAAAAGTAATTTTATAAAAAAGGTTTTTATTAATTATCAGTCTGAAACATGATACTATCTTTCGAATCATAATTGATTGATTATCAGGTTTTCTATCTAAAAATTTTAATTTTAAATTCTAAATCTTTGAATAGATGTTTTCAAAACAACAGCAAAAGTACGTCCAATCCTTACAAATAAAAAAATATCGTCAAGAACATCAACGATTTCTGGTTGAAGGTGCAAAAAGCGTCCAAGAATTATTAAAATCTGATTTAGAAACTGAGTTGTTGTTGTGTACACCAAAATTCTTTTTAGAAAACGAAAAAAGTCTTATAAAAATATCTGTTGAGCAGATTTCACAAACAGAACTCGAAAAACTCGGTACACTCCAAAGCAACGATTCGGCATTGGCAGTAGTAAAAATGCGTGAAAATATACCACTAATTGCCGATGCTGACGAATTTGCCTTGGTTTTAGATGATATTCGTGACCCAGGAAACCTTGGTACTATTTTGAGAATTGCCGACTGGTATGGTATCAAAAAAGTAATTTGCTCAGAAACAAGCGTTGATTTTTATAATCCAAAAGTTGTTTCGGCCTCAATGGGCTCTTTTACAAGGATTTTAGTTTATTATTTTGAAATTTCAGAATATTTTGAAAATATTATAAAAAATAAAAATACTGAAATTATTGGAACTTTTCTAAATTCTGAAAACGTTCATCGTTTCGATTTTCCGAGCAGCGGATACATTGTGCTCGGTAATGAATCGAATGGAATAGGAGCAGAGGTTGAAAAATTAATTACTAAAAAAATAACGATTCCGAGGTTTGGAGAGGCTGAGTCTTTAAATGTAGGAATTGCTACCGCCGTTGTGCTTGATAATTTACGTAGGCGAGAATAACACTAGGTTTTTAATAATAAACTAGTAAATTGTAACTCTTTCTTTAATCAACCAAATACCTAATGAAAAAACTTATTTTCACAGTCCTTGTTGGTTTGCTAATTTTCTCTTCAGAAGCCCAAACTCAACTCACATCATCAGTTTCTTCAAAACCACTTTCGGTGGCTTTAACTCCTGAATCGGTCGGAATTTCTTCAGAAAGGCTAAAACGCATCGACAATGCACTAAACCAACTCGTTGAACAAAATAAATTGCCAGGTATGGTGGCTTTATTTACCAAAAACGGGCAAATTGTTTATCAAAAGGCATTTGGCTATTCAGATTTTCTGACCAAAAAGCCAATGAAAACCGACGATATTTTTAGAATAGCTTCAATGACAAAAGCCATTACTTCAACCGCCGTAATGATGCTTTATGAAGAAGGAAAGTTTTCACTTGATGACCCAATTTCAAAGTTTATTCCCGAATTTAAAAATCAACGAGTAATAAAATCGTTCAAATTTGCCGATACTACCTACACGAGCGAGCCAGTAAAGTCCGAAATAACAATTAGACATTTGCTTACCCATACTTCTGGGCTTGGCTATGGCGTAATTGATGGCGATGAAAGTTTTAAGATGATGTATAAAAAAGCAGGAATTGTTGATTTATATACAACCAATCCCGTGAAAATTGGCGATAATATCATGAAATTGGCAAAACTTCCTTTACATCATAACCCTGGAGAGAAATTTACATACAGCGAAGGATTGGACGTTTTAGGTTATTTTATTGAAATCATTTCGGGACAGCCTTTTGATGAATATTTGAAACAACATCTTTTCGAGCCTCTTGCAATGCAGGATACCTATTTTTATTTGCCCGAAGCTAAAAAAGATCGTTTGGTGTATATTCATAAACCCGATAGTGCAAAAACTTGGGTGCATTATCCTGTGACTTTTTACGACCCAAATTATCCGATTTCGGGTGCTAAAACTTTCTTTTCAGGCGGGGCTGGACTTTCTTCAACGGCAAAAGATTATGCTACTTTCTTGCAAATGTTGCTTAACGGTGGCACGATGAACGGCAAACGTTTCTTAAGCCGAACAACCGTAGAATTGCTAACAGCTTCTAACCAAACTGGTGAACTATATGGCGGATTAAAGAGTGAAAGTTTCTTTAGTCTTGGTTTTAGCGTCGTTAGCCCAGCAGGACAATTGAAAGGGAACGGAAACGCAGGTAGATTCAGTTGGGGAGGTTATTTTAATACCAATTATTGGGCTGATCCAAAAGAAAAAATAATTATGTTATTAATGAAGCAAACCCAAGCAGCACCCGATGGCGGTTCTGAAGCTCTCTTTTCTCGAATGATTTATCAATCAATTGATGAATAATCTTTATATTTATCTACACAACTACCTTTTTGGTCGTTTATAGGCAGATTTAAACTAAACTTTGCTTAGTTTGAATATGTCTTAATATCGTTCAGCAAAATTAACGAATGATATTGTTCTAAAACACCAAATAATATATGACAAAGCTACTACTCCAAAGTGTTTTACTTACATTTTCATTTATCAAAACCTTTGCCCAAACCTCCGAGCTTTCAGGGGTCGTGAAAGATGCCCAAAATAGCGTTGGAATTTCGGGTGCGAGCGTATTGCTGATTAGTACAAAAGACTCAACCCAAAGAAAAGGTATCTTAGCTGATGTCGAAGGTAACTTTAAAATTAGCAATGTTAAATTGGGTAATTATCGCTTGAGAGTATCTTCTATAGGATATGCAAACCTAGAAACGAGAGTTTCAGTGGGAAATACTCCCAAAAATCTTGGAGTTTTGAAATTGACTGAAAATGCAAATCAACTAGGCGAAGTAACGGTTCGTGAAAAACAAGTGCGTGTCGAGCAGAAAGGAGATACAATTCAATATAATGCTGCAGCATTTAAGACAAATCCTGATGCCACGGTTGAAGATTTAGTAAAGAAAATGCCAGGAGTAACCATTGAAAATGGCGTAGTAAAAGCTCAAGGTGAAGAAGTTAGAAAAGTAACTGTGGACGGTCAAGAGTTTTTTGGCGACGATGCGGCTTTGGCACTTAAAAATCTTCCTGCCGAAATTGTTGATAAAGTACAGGTTTTCGACCGGCTAAGCGAACAATCTCAATTTACGGGCTTTGATGATGGTAATGCCGTAAAAACTATAAATATCACAACGCGTCAAAATAAAAATAATGGTCAATTTGGAAAAGTATATGCAGGCCTCGGTGACGATCAACGTTATCAGTCAGGTGTGAGTGTTAATTTCTTCAAGAAAGACCAACGGCTCACAATCATTGGTCTATCAAATAATATTAACCAACAAAATTTTTCTAACCAAGATATTTTGGGCGTAATGGGCAACTCAGGTGGTGGAATGCAATATGGTGGCGGTGGACAAGGAGGCGGTGGTGGACGGCCACAAGGTGGTGGTGGTGCCCCGCGAGGTGGTGGGGGAGGTTATAGTGGGGGAGGTTATGGTGGTGGTGGAGATGCCAGTAGCTTTATGGTTGGTCAACAGCCGGGTATTGCAAAAACTACCTCTATTGGCTTAAATTACAGCGATAACTTGGGTAAAAAGTTAAAACTCAGTACAAGTTATTTTTTCAATGCTGCTAATAATGGCAATCAAAGCATTACCTCTCGTGAGTATTTAGGCACTGTGCCGCAAACGTATAACGATACCAGCTCAACACAAAATAAAAATCTCAACCATCGATCCAATGCTCGTTTAGAATATACAATTGATAAATTTAACTCAATTATTTTTACGCCTCGCATTAGTTGGCAAAATAATGATGCTTTTTCTGCTCTTTCAAGTCAGACGTATCTGCGAACTCAACCAATAAACACGAATCAAACCAATAGAAATTCGGCAAATAATGGTTTTAATTTTTCGGGTGAAGTTTTATTCAGACACCGTTTTGCCAAAAATGGACGAACGTTTTCAATAAATCTCGGGAATAATTCAAGTGACCAAACTGGACTAACTTCTCAATATTCAATTAGTAGATACTTTACACCTAGAGATACTACGCAGCTTGTCAATCAACAAACACAGTCGCAAACAAATAGTAACCGAACATCGCTAGGGTTGACTTATACCGAGCCAATTGGCAAAACTGGACAAGTACAATTTGACCATAATGTAAGTTATACACTCAGTACCTCAGATCGTGAAGTAAATGCTTATGACCAAAAATTTTCTACTTATTCAGTTTTGAAGCCTTCACTGAGTAATGTTTTTGAAAATTCATACCTAACCAATCGTACAGGTGTGAGTTATCGTTTAAGAGGAAAACAAGGAATGTTATCGGTTGGAGTGAACTATCAAAACGCTCAATTGTCAAGTGAGCAGACTTATCCAATCGCACAAGACGTTAAATATTCATTCAACAGTATTTTACCGAATGGAATGTATAGTTACCGATTTGATAATAAAGCAAATCTCCGAATTTTCTATCGAACTAATACTAACGCACCTTCGGTAAATCAATTACAAGGTGTAATCAATAATAGCAATCCAACGCAACTTTCAACGGGAAATCCTAATTTAAAGCAAGATTATAGCCACTCCTTATCGGCTCGTTATGGTATTACAAATGCAAAAACCGCTCAAAATATCATGCTTTATTTGAATTTGGCTTACTCAAATAATGCCATCGTTCAATCGACTTTTATTGCTGATAAAGATTATGAATTGGCCAAAGGAATTACATTATTTAGAGGTTCTCAACTTACAAAACCTGTCAATCTTGATGGTTTATTCAATGTCCGAACTTTCATCAGTTATGGTATTCCTATTTCAAAAGTTAAATCGAATCTTAATTTTAGTGCAGGTGTGAATTTCGCCAAAAATCCAAATCTAATTAATGATATTAAGAGCTATACGAATACCTATGGTATCAATGGTGGTTTAGTTTTGAGCAGTAATATGAGCGAAAAGGTTGACTTTACTTTTTCGTATTCGCCAACGTATAATTTAGTGCGAAACTCAATTCAAACTACACTCAATACAAACTATTTGTTTCAGAATACATCAATTAAAATCAATTGGTTATTCGGAAAAGGTTTCTTATTGCAATCCGAAGTGCTAAATCAAGCATATTCTGGTTTGGGTTCTGGTTTTAATCAAAACTTTACATTGTGGAATGCAGGTTTTGGCTATAAATTCTTGAAAAAACAAGCTGGTGAGTTGCGTCTCAATGTTTTTGATTTACTAAAGCAAAACAATAGTATTGCTCGAAATGTATTGACGGCATACATCGAAGATGCTCGTAGTCAAGTCCTTACACGCTATTTCATGCTTACGTTTACATATAATTTACGCAATTTCAGATTGTAAGTAACTTTTATTTTTTGCATGGATTTTTTTTCTGAACATATAATTTATGGTTCAGACAAAATTTACTGAATCAGATTTTAAGGTAAAATTTAATTGTCGGAGTGGTAAGGCACAGGCTTGTTCATATCATATAAATTTGTATTTTTACAAAGTAATTTTATAGTAAAAAAACAAGAAATAAAGCTCCAAACCAACCTACATGAAAGTCTGTGCCGTTTTTGATATTGGTAAAACCAATAAAAAGTTATTTCTTTTCGACGAAAATTATCAAATTGTAAAAGAAGAGCAATCACAATTTGAAGAAATTTTAGACGACGATGGCTTTCCATGTGACGATTTGATTAAGCTAAGTTCTTGGCTAAAAGAAACTTTTGAGAGTATCAATCAAAATCCTGAGTATGAGGTAGTTGGCTTGAACGTTTCGGCTTATGGTGCGAGTCTCGTGCATCTAAACTCGGAGGGAAAACCGATTACGCCCCTTTATAATTATTTAAAGTCCTTTACTCGACAAATGAGTAAGGAATTTTCTGAAAAATATACCGCAAATTTATATACAGAAACGGCTTCACCCGAACTCGGCATGCTCAATTCGGGTTTGCAATTATATTGGTTGAAATACGCCAAACCGAGTATTTTTCACCAAATAAAGTATTCGCTACACCTGCCTCAATATTGTAGCTTTCTTTTTTCTAAACAGCCAGTTTCTGAAATCACGAGCGTGGGTTGTCATACTGCTCTTTGGGATTTTCAGAAAAACGATTATCATACTTGGGTAGAAGCCGAGCATCTCCATTCGATTCAACAAAAACCTTTATTTTCAAATAATATATCAACCAACGCAAATGGTTTGCACATTGGAATTGGCATACATGATAGTTCATCGGCACTTGTTCCGTATCTGAAATCATTCGATGAAAAATTTATTTTGCTTTCAACAGGCACTTGGGCGATTAGCATCAATCCGTTTAATGATGAGCCACTGACAGATGCTGAATTACAAAAAGATTGTTTGTGTTTTCTGAACTATGAAGGACATCCAGTAAAAGCTTCGAGGCTATTTGCCGGTAACGAACACGAACGCCAAACCAAGCATTTGGCTGAATATTTTGGCAAACAAACCGACTACTACAAACAGGTAAAGTACGACAAAGACATGGTGTGGTTTTTACGCCATAAATTCAAACAAGCAACACCTCAAACGGCCGATGTTGGACTTTTGAAAGATTGCCCATTCGTAGAACGTAACCTTAATTTGTTTAAGTCTTACGAAGAAGCCTATCACCAATTTATGCTTGATTTAGTTGCTCAGCAGGTAGCATCATTAAATTTGGTAATGGGTTGGAGCAAACCAAAGCAGATTTTTGTAGATGGAGGTTTCTCGAAAAACGATATTTATATGAATCTTTTAGCCGAAACCTATTTCGATAAGCAAGTGTTTGCCTCCGAAATAGCCCAAGCATCGGCTTTAGGAGCAGCTTTGGTGATTCACGAACATTGGAATTCTAAGTCAATTCCACAGCAATTGATTGCTTTGAAACGGTATTTTTAAGAGGGATTTAAGTGGGTATTTATGTCGTGGGTAAAGCAATAACAACACTTTATAATAATGCAAGTATTATCAACTGAACAAGTCAATAGCTTTATTTATAATGGATTTATCAAAATAGAAAATGCATTTTCAACTGAAATTGCAGAAGAATGTCGTACTATATTATGGGAAGCAACTCTATGCGACCCCAACAATGCTGAAAGTTGGACGCAACCAGTTGTTAGAATAGGAGAGTTGGGACTTGAACCATTTCAAAAGGCAGCAAACACTACCATACTTCATAATGCTTTTGACCAGTTGGTTGGTAAAGGTAATTGGTTTCCAAGGGTAACATTAGGTTCATTTCCAATACGCTTTCCAAGCAAAGAACAGGCAAATGATACAGGTTGGCACCTAGATGCAAGTTTTGCAGGAGAAGATGCCAGTAATTATTTTGAATGGCGAATAAATATTCAGTCTAAAGCTCGTGGATTATTAATGCTATTCTTGTTTTCGGATGTGACAGAGCAAGATGCCCCTACAGTAATCAAAGTAGGGTCTCATTTTGACGTTGCAAAAATTTTAGAACCCGAGGGTGAAAAAGGTCTTTCTTTTATGGAATTGACCCAACGTATAAATACAATTTCTACAAGAAAAATTAATGTTGCAATAGGTAAAGCAGGAACTGTTTATTTATGTCATCCTTTCATTGTTCACGCTGCACAAAACCACTATGGCACAAAACCAAAATTTATGGCACAGCCTCCATTGTTGACAAAAAAAAGCTTTGATATTGGTAAAATAGATACTGAACTTTGTCCCGTCGAAAAAGCAATATTGATAGGACTAAGAACCTAAATGCTCTACAGAAATTACTGGTTTTGTGTCAGACGGGGTGAAATGCAAAGTTTAGACGGAAGCTTCTAAATTGAACTTTAGAAATATATCAACTTTAGTACTTCAGTTTTTTGCCCGAATAAAATGCTCTATTTGCAAATCTAATCTGTTCAGCCGTTAGCCATCACAACAACCTAAAAACAAAATAATACCCTGACCAATGACAAAAAACAAATCATTAAAAAAATATACTTCCTATTAGGTTTATTTCTCTTATTTATTCAAGGTAAGGCACAAGTAATTTATGGAACTAAAAATTATACAGAATAGCATAGTGGCAGATTGCCAATAATTATTTCTGTTCCTCATGGAGTTTATCGGGTGGAGTGTATAACAATACAGACAGCGAATTAAAAACAGCATCTTATATTTCAGCAAGTTCAATTAAAAATTTGGTAAATACGAATGTTAGCGGCTCGACTCATGCACAATTGCTACGCGGCCCTAATGCCTTAGGAACCTTATTCGCTAACGCAGGTTTTCCTGATGTTCCTAACCAACAATCTCCAAATACAGGTGGTTTTCCTTATTTTAATGGAGGATACAATACATTTAATTATACAAGTATTGCTGCAGGAAATACCGTAAATGGCTTACAAATAGAATGTGATTCAACTGTAAGATTCGGCTATGCAAATCGTAAAAAATTTGCAGATGCTACTGCTCTCATTTTGGAGAAATATTTTTCCATTCATCAAAACTTTAATCTACTGACGAATTGTGGTTTAATATCTGGCATTAATGCCGATTTTACTTTAAACGGCAGTTCAATTAATATTTTTCCAAATCCTGTTGCCGATTTGCTACAACTTTCAGAAGAGAATATTTATGGAAATTTTGAGATACAAATAATTAATGTTTTAGGTGAAGTTGTATTTAAAACACTCAATCAAAATAAATTGGATGTTTCTCGCCTTACAAGTGGACTTTATTTTGTGAAACTGATTGACGAAAAACAACGTTTTTGGACAGTAAAAATGCTAAAACAGTGGTTTATTTAATCAAGATAAAAAAATTTAGCTATCAAAAAGTCGCAGTGTAGTATTACGAAGACAGTTTTTTTTGATTATTTAAAATTAGTTGATTAATTCAGTTTGGTATTAAAAATTTCGAGTCATAGTAGAACGTTTTATTCAATTTTAGGAATACAGCAAGTCAAACGGAAAATTTTAAAAAACATTAAAAATGAAAAGAAGAAAATTTTTAAACGATACAATAAAAGGAGTGCCTTTGCTACTTTTAACACCTGCACTTCTAGCAAGTTTTGGTAAAGATGATAACAACATAATTTCGAATGGTAAGTCAGTTGTGGTAATTGGTGGTGGAATTTCAGGTCTTGCGGCTGCCAAGAAATTGAAACAACAGGGGTTTAATGTTACGGTACTTGAATCCCAAGACAAAGTAGGTGGACGATTGCGTACAAACAGAAGTTTGGGTATAGCTTTTGATGAAGGTGCAAGTTGGATACACCGTCCAAATGGAAATCCTATTACAAGTTTGGCTTCAAAATCAAGGGCAAAAACTTTTTTGACATCAGATGAAAGTGTAAAAGTTTTTGATACGAATGGGAGAAACTATTCTGACAGCGTGTTGACTAAGGCTGAAAATCAATTTGATAATACCTTGAATGTAGTTAGAAAAGCTGGAACACAAAAACAGAGTTTTCAAACTGTATTCAACTCACTTTACCCAACAAAAGCCGATGACAATCTTTGGAAATATATGCTTTCTGCTTATTTAGAGTTTGATACTGGTGGTGATATTTCAAAGCTTTCATCAAAATTCTTTGATGATGATGAAGAATTTAATGGCGAAGACTTAATTATTACAAATGGGTATGATAAAGTAACAGACTTTCTAGCACAAGGTTTAGATATTAGGCTTAATACACGAGTTAGAAGCATTAATTACTCCAATAAAAAAGTAAGCGTTGAGGCAAATGGTAATATTTTAGCAGCGGATTATGCTATTGTTTCGGTTCCGTTAGGAGTATTAAAAAATAATTCAATTAACTTTACACCTGATCTTCCTACCGATAAAACCAATGCAATAAAAAAAACAAATATTGGTAATGTGAATAAATTTTTGTTGGTTTGGAAAAAGCCATTTTGGGAAACCAACTTACAATATATTGGTTACGCATCTGATACCAAAGGTAAATACAATTACTTTCTTAATATGAAGAAATTTACGCCTTCAAATGCTTTAATGACTTTTGCTTTTGGCGACTATGCCACAATAACAGAAAGTAAGACTGAAAAAGAAATTATCAATGATATTATGCTGAATTTAAAGAGTATCTATGGTAAGAGAATTCCAAATCCTACCGACTTTTTAAGAACCAAATGGGGGCAAAATATAAACTCGTTTGGTGCTTATTCTTACCCAACAAATGGGTCTACATCTGCTGATTTTGATATACTTTCAAATGAAATAAACAACAAAGTTTTTTTTGCAGGTGAACATACTGAAAGAGAATATCGTGGAACAGTTCACGGAGCATATTTAAGCGGAATACGTGAAGCAGACAAGATCATTGATTTATTATAACCACATAAAATAGAATGTGAAATGGGATTTTCAAAATTTGAGTTCAATGCATTATACAACATTAATATTTCTAATAAATATTTGAAATAAGTAAAGCGGTGGCAAAGGTATTTTAATGTATAACTCAGATTCAAATGGTGCAATTGATTGATATAAAATCACCCATGAATTGATAAAAAAACGCTTTATTAAAAGCTTAATTAAACAATTAATGATAGCATAGTGTTAAATCATACATCTAACCTTAGAAATAATACATTTATCACATAAAATTGTAGAAACAAATTGTTTTTGAGTAAATTTACCAAATATAAACCTTATACCACTTAATGAAACCCGCCAAATACGCTAAAGTAAAGTTTCTAAATAGAGACAAATCCTTGTTTTTTTCAGTACTTCGTGAAAACATTGATTCTTATTTTGAAACAAATTCAATTGAGAAAACAGGAGGCTCAAAATTGCTTTTTAAAGCATTCTTTTTGTTAAGCCTTTATTTGATTCCTTTTGCTCTTATTCTAACAGGAAATTTCACACCTTTACAAATGCTGTTCTTGACAGTCGTGATGGGTTTGGGAGTTGCTGGCGTAGGAATGTCGGTTATGCATGATGCCATTCACGGGTCGTTTTCATCTTCTTCAAAACTCAATAAATTCTTCGGAGCTTCAATATATCTGCTTGGTGGAAATGTATATAATTGGGATGTTCAACATAATAAACTACATCATACTTATACTAATCTCCACGATATTGATGAGGATATTACTGGAAAATTCATGTTGCGTCTTTCGAGTGGCGACAAACTAAAGGCTGTACATCGTTTTCAGCACGTTTATGCTTTTTTCTTATATAGTTTAATGACAATTTCGTTTTTCTGGAAAGATTTTAAAGAGATTGGATTATACAATAAAATGGCCGAATCTGGCTTAGTAAAACGTTTTCCAAAGAAAGAATTAGTTACCTTGATAATTAGCAAAATCGTTTATATATCATTCATTTGTATTCTGCCTATGCTGTTACTTGATATTACCTTTGGGCAATGGTTTGCTGGTTTTATGACTATGCACTGTACGGCAGGGATTATTTTAAGTACGGTTTTCCAGTTGGCTCACGTAGTAGAGGGTGCTTCTCAACCGGTGGTTGATGAGAAAGGAAATATCGAAAACGCTTGGGCGATTCATCAACTCAATACAACCGCTAATTTTGCAGGGAATAATAAAATTTTATCTTGGTATATTGGCGGCCTTGATTATCAAGTTGAGCATCATTTATTTCCAAATATTTCGCACATTCATTATCCTGCTATAGCTTCTATCGTAAAGAATACAGCTGAAGATTTTGGAATTGTTTATAACAATAAACATTCCTTCTTAAAAGGTTTACGTTCGCATGTCAGAATGCTACATAATTTAGGGCATGGAGTAATTTAGTTCAAATAGGTAAGTAAAGTTTGATAATTTTATTCAGAAAATACTACTAAGGTCTGCTAAAACAATATATGTTATGACTTATTTAACACCCAAATCTGCAAAGAAATATCGTGAAAATAGTTTAGATTGTGTGATGCTGAATATTTATTTTTACTTTAGTTCTTACTTATTTATTGATATTAAAACGAGTGTCATATTTACCATACACGTAACTAGATATAAGTTAGGCTGGCAATAAAAAATCGGAACTACAAACTCATTAAAAGTAAGTTTATAGTTCCGATTAAAATGATTGCCTATCTATTTAAATTGGCATTTTAATAGTTTTTTCTTTAATTATTAATGACCTTTTCCGCCACCTTTTACCACTTCTTTATCGAAATCAATGCCTTGTTTACGCAAAATACCTTGCACCACAATTCCGAAAACGAATAGATAAACGAAGCAACCTGCCGCCAAAAGATATGATTGTTGAATACCAAATGAATCGGCAACTTTACCTTGTATTACTGGAATAATTGAACCTCCTAAAATCATCATAATCAAGAATGCTGACCCTTGATTGGTGAATTTTCCGAGTCCTGCCGTACCAAGCGAGAAAATACTTGGCCATAAAACCGAACAGAATAAACCACCCGAAATCAAAGAGAAAAGAGCGACTTTTCCAGTTGTCAATACACCGATAAGTGTCATGATTGCACCAAGTGCCGTAAATATCAATAATAAACGTACGGGTTTTTCTTGACTGGCAAGATAAGCCAAAATCAATATGGCTACACAAGCTGCATAAGGATATAGATCGCTTACATTGCCGCTATACAATGAATTTACAATCAAAACAATGGTAAAAGCTATGAAAGGAATTATCACCATGAGGATTTTCTTCATAGATGCCGACGGATTAAAATTTGCGATAGCAGCTGTCCAACGACCAATCATCATACTTCCCCAAAACAGTGAAACATATTTTGAAATTTGTGATGAATCTAAGTTTTCGGTTTCTTTTAAATATTCTCCGAGGTTAGAGCCAATCGTTACTTCGACGCCTACATAAACAAAAATAGCCGTCATTCCCAAAACTGCTTGTGGATAGCTCAGTACCGAACCTGCATTTTGCACTGCTCCGGATTTTCCAGCCAATGAATAAATCATGTAGCTAATCATCAGAATACATATCAATATAAATGTAAATGTGA
Organism: Emticicia agri; assembly: GCA_945860265.1. Lineage (GTDB taxonomy): Bacteria > Bacteroidota > Bacteroidia > Cytophagales > Spirosomataceae > Emticicia > Emticicia agri_A. The sequence continues at coordinate 59,613 of CAMAQF010000011.1, forward strand.
TGGCGATTTCAATAGAAAATGCAACCGCAACGCCTACGCACAGCACTAAAAATGCCAATGGAAGTCCAATCACGATATTGCTTACTTGTACATCTTCATCATTTTTGATGCGAGGAAGTTTAGAAACCCAAAAAAACAATGCCATCAAAGCAAATAAAACCCCTAATATTAAATAAGGTACTTTTACATCTTCGATTGATGCATTGGCGGCGGCATCTTTTGCAATAGAACCAAAAATTGCGTAAGAAACCAAAGCTGGCCCGATTGTTCCACCTAAGTTATTGACTGCTCCACCTAAATTGATACGTTGAGCTCCTGTTTCGGGTGGGCCAAGTGCAATCATAAAAGGTTGAGTAGCAGTTTGTTGAAGTGAAAAACCAAGTCCAACAATAAACAAACCTGCCAATAATAAATTGTAAGAGGCATTTTGGGCTGCAGGGTAAAAAAGGATCGTACCAACGGCCGAAATCAAAAGACCGATTACGATACCATTTTTGTATCCAATTTTGTTGAGAACATCGCCACCCATAATGCGTGAAAATATCAAATAAAGCACTGAACCGATGAAATATGCTGCATAAAATGCAAAGTCAACGAGTTGGGCTTGGGTTTGCGTGAGTGTGAATTTTTCTTTGAAAAGAGGTATCAAAATTCCGTTTGATGCAGCCACGAAGCTCCAAAAAAACCAAACGGTCATGAGTGTGTAAAGATGGGAACGATTGTTTTGCATTAGTCTCAAGGTTAAAATGGAAGTGCAAATAAGCAAATATATACACTATTTCCAAAAGCAGGGTATAAACGTTTTATATATTAGCCAAAAGATTGTTAATTTTGCTTTTATAATTATTTGCCGTTAATTAAATAACCAAATTTTTAATACAAAAACATAAATTCTTGTATTATTTATTAATCGGTATAAATAAATCGAAATTATTATGAAGAGAATTTTTTATTTGGTTTTTATACTTATTTGCAAATTTGCTTCAGGTCAACAATCGCCATCGAGTATTCTTACTGGAAAACTTGTAAGAGTGTCTCTAAAGCTAAAAGATATGAAAGCCCCAGAGCCTTTAGATACAAAACGTAAACCAGACAGAAATCCAAAATATCAAGCACTACGTGAAAAAATAAATAAAAGAGTAAGGTTTTCGGTTGATAATCCATTAGCTGATAATACAGATATGGCTCTACAAAAAACAGCTAAAAGTATAGCAAATAGATTGGGAATAAATGGGTTAAGTGCTTCTTTTGATGGTGTTGGATCGGCTGAAAATACGGCTGCTGGCTTTGGGTTATTATCACCCCCCGACCCAGTAATTAGTGTGGGCCCCAATCATGTTGTGCAGATGATAAATTTAGTTCATAGAGTTTATGACAAATCAGGCAATCCGCTCACGCCTGCCCTGAAATTCAGTCAAATTGCTTCTACATCTACAGATGATGGCGACCCAATAACCTTATATGACCAAATGGCAGATCGTTGGGTTTTACTCCAATTTAGTAGTTTGTTTACTTCTGGAAGAGAATCCTTGATATTTTGTGTTTCGCAAACAAATGATCCAACGGGAGCTTATAATATATACGAATTTCAAACTACAGGAGTTTTTCCTGATTATCCTCATGTCGGAATTTGGAATAATAGTTATATAGTTACGACTCATAATTTTAATTTGACAGGAACAGCCTATCTTGGGCAAGGCTTTTGGGCTTTTGATAGAAACAAAATGATAAATGGCGAAGCCACTTCTACGGCTGTCGGCTTTAATGACCCTTCAACTGGAGGCTATTTACCTGTTAGTTTTGAGGGATTCAAAACCCCTGAATCAAGTTCTCTACCTACATTTGTGACTTATAATGCTGACGAATTTGGTGGTAATGATGAATTACAGTTGCGTACTTTAAGACCTGATTTTGCAAATCCTGCCTTATCAACACTGAATAGCGTCACGTCTCTTTCCGTTGCTGCCTTTGATGGTCGTTCTCCATCCTCAAACCCAATTGAACAACAAGGCACAACTGCTCGTTTGGATGCTATTGCCGACAGAATGATGAGTAGAATTATTTACCGAAGATTTGATGATTATGAGTCTTTGGTAATGAATTACCCAGTTAATATTAGTGGTGTAAATCCAACTAGAGATTCGACTTATCAATCTTCAACACGTTGGTATGAACTTACAAGATCAAATTCTTCAAGTCATTGGGCAATTAATCAGCAATCAACTTATTCGCCCACAGCTATTGATGGAGTTACGGGCATAAATCGTTGGATGGGTTGTGCAGGAATTGACCAAAGAGGTAATATCGCTTTAGGATATAGTAGGTCAAGTTCAACTACGTATCCAAGTATTTATTATGCTGAAAGAAAAAAAACTGACCCTGTTGGAACACTTGGTGCCGAACAGGTTTTTCATGCTTCAACAGGTTCACAGACCAATTCAAGTGGACGTTGGGGAGATTACTCAGCAATGACTACTGACCCATTTGATGAAGAGACACTGTGGTTTACGGCCGAATATTATGCAAGCACAGCTTCGGTTGCTTTTAAAACTCGCATTGGTAGCTTCAAAATTAATGACCCTGTTACGACTCCAACCGTACGTTTTAAGTTAGGCGGAACAATCGCCCGTCAAAAGGAATCAATAACACCAATTAATGTTAATCAATTTTATAAGGATTATCCGATTAACCTTGTAATTGACCAAGCACCATCGCAAAATGTAAACCTAACTATTACAAAAGCAGGTACTGCTACCGAAGGTGTCGATTATGATTTGTTGAATAGTTCAGCAATCGTTTTAAATGCCTCAAACTTAACACAATCTTTTACTTTACGTGTATATGATGACTCTTTTAATGAGGTAGATGAATTCGTAGATTTAACATTCAACATTAACGCCAATGGTGGAAATGGAATTGCTGGTACATTTAACCAAAAACATCGAATTACTATTGTTGGTACAATAAGTTGCACTACTGCAAATATTTCAGTTACACGACCTACAACCTTTTGTGAAGGTGATTCTGCTGTTTTAGCCGCAAATACTGGTACTGATTTTACGTATCAGTGGTATAGAAATAATGTCTTGATTCCTAGTGAAACTCAGTCTCATTACATTGCTAAAACATCCGGTAGCTATCAAGTTGCGGTGAGCCGTTTGGGTTGTACTGTTTCTTCTTCGCCTATTGCAACAATAGTTAAATTGGGTGCTCCCGCACCAATTACTGTTAACCGTACAATTACTTTTGGTACTACAATTACGCCTGGAAATGGTTTGCAAGCAAGTGCTATTTGTCCAAGTAGTATCACCTCTACTTATACTGGACCAACCATCGGTTATGATGGAGGGATAAAAAGCGGTGCTGACCCACAGGTTTCGATTTCGGGTGTTGGAGCAAATATTGGTAGTACAAAAGTTTCTATTACATGGAGAAAGAGAAGCACTGGAGAAGTTAATGATTGTGGTTCAGTTGGCGGAACAGGAAAACCATGGTATGACGAAGTATCGTTTAAAATAAAATCTCCAGATGGTACTATCATCAATTTGCTCAATTCTGATACTTATGCTGTTGGAACTGATCCACTAGGTTCTTTGACAACAGTATTTGAAGATGGAGGTGCTGCTGTGACAGTTGGTTCACTTCCTTCAAATGGCACTTTTGCCCCGATACAATCATTAACTGCTTTGAATGGTTTAAACCCTAACGGTACTTGGACTTTAATTGCTGAAGATGCTGCGGCAATTGACCCACTTTGCGTAGAAAGTTTCTCGGTTACAGTGCTGACTTCTGGGTCGGGTGCTGCAAGTACTATTGCGTGGTATAGTAGTGCAACAAGTAGCACGGTCTTGGGAACAGGCTCAGAATTTATTCCAGCCGATACTGCACCTGGTACATACAAATATTATGCACAAGCAAGTTGCACGGGGCTTACCGAATGTGCAGTAGGTGTTCGTAAACCTGTCAGTCTTACAATTTCTGCACTCAATTGCTTATCGGTTGGTGGTATTGTTTCGTCAAATGCAAATGTTTGTTCAGGAAGTAATTCATCAATATTAACCTTGACCGGACATACTGGGACAATCATTCGATGGGAATCTTCAACTGATAATTTTGTAAATACAACGTCAATCGCAAATACTACTAATACATTATTTTATAGCAATTTAACTCAAACCACTAAGTATCGTGCCGTTGTAAAAGATGGAGCCTGTCTTGAAGTATTCTCATCGGTGGCTACAATTACTGTTACTTCAATTACCGCGACTGCAATAAATGGTGGCCCTTATTATACAGCTCAGACGATTCAACTAACTGGTTCTGGTGGAAGCACTTATAATTGGACTGGCCCCAATGGGTTTTCGAGTACTCTCAATCCAGTAAATATTAATAATTCAACTTTGGCAATGGCCGGTAACTATACAGTTGTAGTTTCACAAAATGGCTGTACTGCAACTGCCACTACAACAGTAATCATTACAGAAAACAATCCATGTTTAGTAATTGTTGAGTACGACTATGTTCAGGCTGGAAATCCTTTTGTGTATAAATTTCCACTTGTCAATAATATGGTAATTGCCGAAGTTCCCGAACAGACCTCCATTTTGGTGAATCCGATTTGTTCAACAATACCAATAGAAAGTTTCAGAATGAAAATCACTGGTTTGCCATATTTACACGAAGTCGTAGAAAATATTTCATTATTTGCTTTGTTTAATAATACAGGAAATGATGTTTTGGGAAGAAACCTAAGTCCAGGAAATTATATCTTGACAATAACAGGTTATAGCTCTAACAATGGCCAAGGAAGCATAGTTTATGGCCCAATGGATACTCAATTTACTGTTTTAGCTAATAAAGCGAGTATTTCTGCTCCCTCATTCACCATTCACTCATTATGTGCAGGAAATACATTCAATGTCAGTTTTACAACAGCAGGAGCGTTTAACCCAGCTAATCAGTTTGATGTGCAACTTTCTGATGCCAACGGTACATTCGACAACCCGATAACAATTGGAAGCACTCCAGCGGCAGGTGTTGCAGTATGTACAATACCAATGAATATTGCAGTTGGCTCGAATTACAGAATTAGAGTTGTTTCTACAAATCAAACTTTAACTGGAAATAATAATAGCTCAAATCTTAGCTCAGTGACTGCCTCTCTAAATCTTGTTAGTCCAAACAACGATGTTTCGGGTGGAACAACAACTAATCAAGCTAGCCAAACCATAACAGCAACTAATAAAATACTTTCTTCTGCTAATACTATTTATAAAGCAGGAAATTCGATTTTATTAAATGCAGGTTTTCAAGCAAATTCAAGTTCGGTCTTCAAGGCTGAAATTGTAGGTTGCAATTGATAGTCAGGTGTTTATTTAAATTAAAAAAGGTTTGATGTATTGAGCATCAAACCTTTTTTAATTTATGTTGATTTAAAATTAAAAGCCCCAATTTTCAGGGTTACGTCTCCATTTTTTAAGTGATTCCAACGAATCGGCCGAAATGTAATTTTGAGCAATTGCTTGGTCGATGAGTGCGTTATAGTGACTTAAAGTAACTAGTTTTACACCTTTATCGGCAAAGTTTTTGTCAGCAACTTTAAAACCATAAGTGAAAATGGCCACCATTCCAACAACTTCGATTCCTGCTTCACGGAGGGCATCAACTGCCTTCAATGAACTCCCGCCAGTTGAAATCAAATCTTCAATAACTACAACTTTTTGATCTTTTTCGATACGTCCTTCAATCTGATTTCCCATGCCATGCTCTTTCGGTTTTGGACGAACATACGCAAATGGCAAACCTAAAGCATCTGCAACCAAAGCTCCTTGCGGAATTCCTGCCGTTGCTACACCTGCAACTAAAGTTGCATCAGGAAAGTGTTTCTTGATGGCATTTACCAAAGATTTCTTTATGAAAGTACGTCCTTCGGCGAATGAAAGCGTCACACGGTTATCGCAGTAAATGGGCGAGTTCCAGCCTGAACTCCATTTAAATGGTTGTGCAGTACTTAGCTTTACTGCTTTTGTTTCTAATAATAAAGAAGCAATTTTTTGGGATACTGTCATAATTTATATAATTCGTCCATGCCACCACCCGCCTACGAAGGAAAGCTTAATTTTAAAATATTTGGCAATTTTTTGTAAAATAAAATCTGTATTCCCATTTAGGGCTTAGGGATGTTTAGGTTTTAGGAGCTTTTTTTCTTCAACAAAATTTTATCAATACGATTTTTGTCCATATCAATAATTTCAAATTCATAATCTTCCCACTCAAACTTATCACCTGTATCAGGAATTTCCTGCAAAATATGAAGGGCAAACCCTCCAAGAGTATCAAAACCTGTATATACTTTACGATTATTGATTACAATTTCAAATTGATTCAAGAAATCATCGAATGGGAGAGAGGCATCAACCAAGAAGCTGCCATCTTCACGCTCAAATATATCGTATTCAAACTCATCATCCATAGAAATATCGCCAACCAACGCATCCAAAATATCGTTGAGGGTAATAATACCCATCACACTGCCGTATTCATCCAGGATAATTCCCATGTGAATACGTTCTTCCCGAAATTTTTCCAAAGCTTGATATGCCTGATTGTTTTCAGGAATAAACAATGGTTCTTTTCCAAGGTGAGCTAGATGCTGTAATTCAGTACCTAAGTCTTTGCCAAGTAAATCTTTGATATATAAAAGCCCAGTGATATTATCAATTCCATCTTTACAAATCGGATAAACCGAGTGTTTGGTTTCAATAATTTTTTCAATGTTTTCTTGAATCGAATCTTCTAAGTCCAGATAAGTCAAATCACTACGATTGGTCATTAATGAAGTGATTTTCCTGTCACCCAAATGAAATACATTTTGTACAATTTCTTGTTCGATTTCATCAATTGCACCTCCAGTTGTTCCTTCTTGAATCATTGATTTTATCTCTTCTTCAGTTACCGAGCTGTCAGAAACTCCAATTCCCAAAAGTTTGATAATTAAGTCACTACATTTTGTCAAAAGCCAGATGAAAGGAGATGTTATCGTTGATAAAACATTCATTGGAGCAGCCATTGTCTTTGCAATTCCTTCTGGATTCGACATTCCGATTCGTTTCGGCACCAATTCGCCCAAAACTAATTGTAGGAAACCAATAATAACCACAACTAAACCAACTGCTATATTATCTGCATATTTTAGTTCAAGACCAAGCCCTGTAAGAAAATCTTGAATGCCAATTGTGATTGTATTGCCTGAGAAAATACCTGTCAAAATACTAATGAGTGTGATGCCAATTTGAACTGTTGAAAGGAAGCGATTTGGAGAATTTACGAGAACTAGAGCGGCTGCTGCCCTGCGGTCGCCGTTTTTGCTGGCTATTTCAAGTTTTGTTTTTCGAGAGGAGATTAGGGCAATCTCCGACATGGAGAAAATACCATTAAGAATGACTAAAAAAAGGATTATTAAAATTTCCATCTAATGTTTAAACCCACATTTACGGGGGTTTGTATGATTATTAAGGTGCAAAATAAAATATTTTAATCAGAATTTTACGCAAAAACAATATTATAATTTTTTATCTCTTTAATTACTTCCGAAAAAATGCCGAACTTTGCCATTTAATCACTCATTTTATCAAAACCTCATGGTTATTTTTATTGACGATAAATTAGTTAGGATAGTAAGCAACAAAAAATTTAAGCAGCTACACGGCAATGATTTTGATACAATGATTGATGCTCGACTGGAATCTTTAATTTTGAATAAATTGCATGGTCATGTTATAATTTTAAATGCTTCTGAGGCGACGATTGAAAAGTTTTTTAAGCTAATTCAGCAATCAAATGATGTTGTTTATCAGTCAGTTACAATCGTAGTAGAAAATAAACCAACCATTGAAACTCAGATAAAGAATTTTTATAAAGTTGTGAAAGCTGCGGGTGGGGTTGTTTTCAATGAGGAACAAAAAGTTTTGATGATGTATCGTTTAGGAAAATGGGATTTACCCAAAGGGAAACGTGACGATAACGAAAAAGCTAAACAAACCGCCGAAAGAGAAGTAGAGGAGGAATGTGGAATTAAAGTACAGTTAAGAGAAAAACTTTGCACAACGTGGCATACCTATACAATGGGAACTCGTAAGATTTTGAAGCGAACCAAATGGTATAAGATGAATTGCACTGACGAATCGAAAATGCAACCTCAGACCGAAGAGGGAATTGAAAAATTGGAGTGGATGACCGAAAAAGAAGTGCAAACCGCCTTAATAAATTCTTATAGTTCAATCAGATATGTGATTGACCAACTCAAAGAAAAAAATGAAATCGAAGTACTATGAATACGTTTTAGGGCTGTTTCTGATGTTTTGTTTTGAATTAGAAATATTTGCCCAAAATTCTTGTCAACCAAGTTTGTTTTTATTGACTCCAAGCACTCAAAATCGTTCGATTGAGTGGCAGAAATTCCCAGAATTTAGCCTACCATTTTCAATCGTTTATGGAGGTCCACGCTTTGGCGATTCTCAAAAACAACCTCTAAAACATGGCTTTAGTCATTTAGCTACTTCCGATGGAAATGATTCGGATTTGCCAAGAAACAAGCGTGCTGCTGTTTGGTATGGCACTGGTTATCCGTCGGCCAATCAGCCGTGGGAAACAATAAAAAGTCCTTGGGGAAATAATATCGAATTGTACAAAAACAAGTGGAGAAATGATATGTCGGGTTTTGCCAATAATTTTTCAAGTTCGGCAGAAACGGGTATTGCTGATATTGATTTTTTTGTGCCTGATATTGAACTTCAAATTAAATCTAATGATTCTATTCTTATTCTAAAAAATCATCCAACAACGCCATTAGAATATAGAAGTCTTGATAATCAGTCTTTTATTAATCAATACAAAAAAGATATTCAAGTATTATATGGTCAAGCATTTATAGAAACTAAGAAATACGTAAGCCCTACTACGAAAATTGGTGGCTATTCTGATGCTCCTATTTTGAATACATACATTAATATTGCAGGAAATTCTTGGCAAAAATGGACTTCTGATGTTTCGTTGTTAAATTATATTAATTATGATTTTTCTAAGAATGCACTTGGAGGAACTTCATTCGACAATCAAGATTTTTATAGTCCAGCCGCTTATTATTATTACGATTTTCCAAGTCCTCTTGCACCTGATTATTTAGCCTATTTGTTGTTCCAAATCGAAGTAAACCGTGCTTGGACGAGTAAACCAATTATTCCGTTTGTTTGGCTTCGTTTTAGTTATACACCTCAATTTGTCAAGAAATTTATTCGGCCATTTATGGCGGAGGCTACTGCTATTTTCCCATTTTTTTCGGGAGCAAAAGGTCTGTGGCTTTGGGAGGACCCTGGTACTTTCAGTAATAATGAAAATTACGCTACTTACGAACATTTTATCAATGGTTTGTACCGACTTTCGCAATATAAAGATATGTTTATTGGTAATTATGAGTTAATAATTCAAACAACAGCTCGTGATTATGTAGATACTAGAAAACCAATTTGGCGTGCGGTTGCCAAAGGTAATGAGTTGTTGGTTGCCGCCCATAATCCTTACGCTAAAGATGAAAATGAGGTCGTGACGATTGAAGTGGTTTACAAAAATTATCGTCAAAATGTCACCTTAAAAGGCTACGAAGTTTTTTTGTGTAAATTTGATATGACCTTACTCGCCAACGAAGCATTGGTCACTAATTTTGAAGTTTCGCCCAACCCAGCTTCTGACCAAATTCAATTTAAAGTTTTTAGCACAAAAGAACAACAAATTGCTGTTGAAATTTTTGATGTAAATGGTAAAAAAGTATTGCAAGAAAAAGTAAGTTTATTACAGGGTGAGAATCTTAAGTCATTGAATATTAGTAGTTTATCGACTGGAGTTCATTTTTTGCGAGTTTTTGGTAGGAGTAAAAAGATTGTGGTTGATTGAGGTTTTTGTTATATACTTATTTTAGGACGAGTCACTCGCTCCAAAGACTTAGCTTAATACTTGGTTTTGGCTTTGGGGAGATTAATTTACAGCCTCAAGCCATTAAAAATTTCCATTTAAAATATTCAAAAAAATAAGACCTTTCGTCAGAAGGTCTTATTAAGATCAATATTTTATATTTTTTTGGGGAAGTGTTTGTGCTACAGTTGCCAAAGAAGGCATTAGCTTTGTTTATTCCTTTGATTTTACAGAACCAATACAACCATCTCCTTCTGGAATTCCTACAAGCCAAATGCCTAATTTCTTTGTACGTTCTTCTGTTAGTTCTTTCATGTATAAATTCCAACATAATGGAAATATGCTTCCATAATATCCTTCCTCTCTATCTGGATATTTGGCTTTCATTTCAGCATCGCGAAATTGAATCCATAACCTTTGAGAATTTTTTAAATTAGTAATAAATACTATGTCACTTTTATATTCTTTCAAGATTTGTGAATAAACTTGATTTAGTTTCGTGTCAGCCTTTTTGTAATTATTAAATGCCTGCGTGTTCATGTCTAATTGCGTTTGACTGAAGCAAAAAAAGCTGCTCGCTAAGCATAATGCCGTAATAATAAGTTTTCTCATTTTATAGAAGGTTTTATGGTAAATGTTTTATTTAAATGATTTTAGAATAGGTGACAATATAGTATAAAAAATTTCATTTTGTGCTATTGGATATCTGATTCTCAATGATTCTCAAATTAATTAGATCATTTTTTTCTATGGATTTTGTGTAAAAAATTTCAAACTCTACTTTTTCACTTATTACTCACCAAGTGTATAATATTTTAATTTAGCTAAGTAATAAAATATTGAATTTAAGCAGTTGGGTATATTTAATCGACAAATTTGTATTTCATAAAAAACTGTTAGACAGTGTTTTATGTTGATGCGGACTGTCGACTATTTATTGATTATATTGAGACTCTGATTGATATATTAGAGTTTAAAACTCCACTATTTATTACTACTTCTCAAAGTGCTTATAATACATTTGGATTTTTTAAAGATGATTTAAGTTTTGAAATTAAAAAGACACTTTTGCAAAAGTGTTTATTTTGGGTCATAAAAAAAATTAACACTCCGAAATTTTAGATTATTCGAAAATAATTTTTTTTAGATATAATATTTCAGGTATTGTTTTTTTGTTCCCTAAAGCTGGAAAAAAAATTTGAAAAACCGCCATTAAGTAAATATGGTTTGACTGGGCGGCACTCCGCATGATTAAATAAGAATATAACCATAATCCTTTCTCTTTTTGACTATAACGAAAACTATCAAGTATATTATCTCGATAGTTTTGCCTTGTGAAAATATCCACCCGCAGAGGCGACCTGTCAATCGACCAATTGAAAGGTAAAATAATGCATAGCTGATTGGTTGATTCTTTGATAAACTTGACACATGTTTTATGCTTTTTTTGCTTATTATCTACTGACTTTGTAACAATTGGTAACCCAACTACTAAATTTACATATAGCCGAACCTATGATACATTCCGCCTAACGGGGGGCTTTTTTTACGCTCCAAAAAAGAAACTTTGTTAAATCTCAAACTACACTTTCAATTTTTTTTTTATATGGTATTAATTTATCCAAATATTAAATTTCCTTAGCTTTTAAAATTAAATTTATTCATTTATTTGCTATTTAATATTAATTATTTTTAATTTGTATATATAAATTTATTTATAATTAATATGAAATATTGAATCTAAGTGATGTACGCAATATTCAATAGATCTCCGAAATATAGTTTATACCAATATTTAACTAAAAAAGTACATTTTTTTTGTTTATTGTATTCAAAAATTAGACTTTTTTACGAAAATTTAGTATATGACACATTTTACAAAATTTAATAAATCCTTATATTTTTTTCCAACTATTTAATTCTCTAAAACTCTATGAACAAAAACAATTATCAGAAAATCCTTTCCTTACTTCTTCTCTTTACTGCATCGTTATCAATGACCTTTGCACAAGATGTTTTGGTTAAAGGAAAAGTTAGCGAGGACAACGGAAACCTAATTTACGGTGTCAATGTAACTCAAAAAGGTTCGTCTAAAGGTACTTCAACCAACGATAAAGGCGAGTATAGCATTACTGTAAAAAAAGGGGTAACAATTACATTTAGCTACATTGGGTTTAAGCCTAAAGATGTGGTAGTTGGGAACAATACAACAATTGATGTTTCGCTTTCTCCTGACGCGGCTGTATTGAACGAAGTTGTTGTGACTGCTCTTGGCGTAAGCAGAGAGAAGCGTGCATTGCAGTATGCTGTTACCGAAGTAGCTGGTGAAAATTTCACTAAAGCTCGTGTGAATAACTTAGGTAATGCACTTTCAGGTCGAGTTGCAGGAGTTAACGTAACTTCTCCATCAACTGGTCCTGGTGGTTCGTCAAGGGTAATTATTCGTGGTAACAAAACTTTAGGTGGTGCAAATCAGCCACTTTATGTAATTGATGGTGTGCCTATGGATAATAGCCAACAAGGTACAGCAGGTTTATGGGGTGGTGCTGACCAAGGTGATGGTCTTTCAAGTTTAAACCCTGATGATATTGAATCAATTACTGTACTGAAAGGTGCTAATGCTGCTGCTCTATACGGTTCAAGAGGTGGAAATGGTGTAATCAACATCACCACTAAAAAAGGAACAAAAAGAAAAGGTTTGGGAATTGAGTTTGCCTCAAATTATGTAGCTGAAAAGATAATTGACCAAAATGAAACACAACACATTTATGGTCAAGGAAACTACATCAATGGGGTTGCTACTGCTCCAACTACTATCCAACAGTCATCTGATTGGGGCTTACAAGGTTGGGGTCCTAAAATGGATGGTCGCCAAGTAATGGGTGTTGATGGTGTTCAAAGGCCTTATGCCGATGCTGGAAATAACTTCACAAGATTTTATAATACAGGCTCGGCAGCTACAAATAGTATTGCTTTTACTGGTGGAAATGGTCAACAAAATTTCCGTTTGTCATTAGCAGATTTACGTTCAACAGGTATTCTTCCAAATTCAGGTTTTGACAGGACAAACGTTTCAGTTTCAACAGATTCAAAATTTGGAAAAAAGCTTACTTTAACAGGAAAGATACTTTATTCTAAAGAAAAAGCTAAAAATAGACCTAATGTATCTGACTCACCAGGTAATGCAAACGAATCTGTTTGGCGTTTACCTGCAAATATCAATATTGAAGATACAAAAGGAGACCCTGATAAACCAGGTGCAATTCCTGCAAGTTATTCACCAGCTACTTTGGCATTTGGTAAAAGAGCAGTGGGTACTGAGTTATTATCAAATTATTCAGATTTTTGGGGTTCAAATGCATATTGGTCTTCGTATCAATACAATAATACATCTAAAAGAGACCGTGTTACTGCTTCGGCTCAGTTGAAATATGACATTACCGATTTCTTGTATGCAACTGGCCGTGTAAGTACCGATACTTATTATACCAAGCAGGAAAGCCTTACTCCACAAGGAACAGGCTATAATGGTGGTGGAAATATTAATGAATATTTTCAGCTTAATTCTGAAAATAATATTGATGGAATGTTGGGGTACCATGATAACTTTGGAAAAATATCAGTTAGTTCATTCGTAGGAGCTAACCAACAAAGAGGAAAATTTGAGAGAATTTCGGCAAGTGGTTCAGGCTT
>CAMAQF010000012.1 GCA_945860265.1 Emticicia agri
GATGGTAGCTTAGGCATCAGTTACAGCACTGTATGTAATAATGGAACCTATTCTATTAATTATACGACTTCATTAGCTGGCACAACTGTTACATCATCAAGTGTGAATGGTTTTACAAACTTGACAGGAGCAGTAACATTGACAGTAACGAAACCAGGATGTACAGCACAAACTGTGGCAGTAAGTGCACCAGTATGTGTTTCTAATACCGATGTAAAACTGCAAATGAAAGTATTCCTACAAGGTGCATTCTTTTCGCCAAGTGGAGCTACTGATGCCTTGATGCGTGATAATTTACGCACACTTAATATCATACCTGCAACAGAACCTTTTTCTGCACTGGCAAATAGTCGTTTTACAAAAAGTGCTGATGATTTAGGTGGTCAAGCGATAGGAGCAAACGTACTTACAACCTCAGATGCTAATGCAATTGTAGATTGGGTATTTGTTGAATTGAGAGATGCCTCTAACCCAGCCACTATACTTAAAACGAGAGCGGCTCTTGTTCAAAGAGATGGTGATGTGGTTGAAGCAAGTGATGGAACTACGCCAGTAACCTTTACAGGTGCAGTAGGAACAAGCTACTATGTATCAGTCAAACACCGCAATCACTTGGGAGCCATGACCGCCACAGCAATTACTATGTCAGGCACAGGCACAGTTGTTGATTTTACGACAATGAACTCAGCACAATTGTGGGATAAAGGTTTGGTCTTGTCAGATGGAACACTTGGTTCATACAATGGTTCAGAGCAAGTGATACTCGGAAATGGTAAAATGGGACTTTGGGCAGGCAATGCAAGAAATGCCGATAACAAAGTAAAATACAGTGGACCTGCCCCAGACCCTGCCACCCTATTGTCGCAAGTTATCACATTTACAAATAATGCAGGAGGTTTATATAATTACGATCTCGTAACTCCAGTTTACTTATCAGGTGATCTTAACATGGATGGAAAGGTGAAGTACGCAGGAACAAGTACCGATACTGCCTTCATTTTATTTAATATCATTAATAAGTACCCGAATAATATTGTCAATAAGCCATATAATTTTGACTTTATGATAGAGCAAATTCCTTAATTAGATAAAGTATGGGCGGAACATTTATTTCCGCCTATAATTCTTTAAAAATTTAATAATCAATAAAATAAAAAAACTCAAATGAAAAAGATTCTTTTTTTAGCTATACTTGGATTCATGTCATTGACATCTTTTGCACAAGGAACAATAGATTTAAGTGTAAAATGGAATTCGGCACTAAGTCGTTATGAAGTTTATGCCAGACCAAATTTTTCCAGTTCTTCATTTACATGGGGTATTTCCCAGATTACAGTTGTAGTACCAGCTTCAGCCCCTGATGCACTTCTTTCAATAAGCTCATTCAATGGTGGTGGTTGGGGACTAGCTGCCTCTAACCAGGTTTTTGCTCCTGCCTCTTCACCAGGCAATGATTTTAATGGTATTCAGTCGAGCGGTCAGCCAGTTGCATTAACACAAGGTCAAGAGACCTTATTGTTTACCTTTACTTTTGCAGATTATCTTTGTAGAGATGGAGTACGTTTATTTATCAATAACTCAGACCCAGCCTCTTCAGCTTCAGGAATGAAAGGTGGTGATTATAAAAATGCCATAGACAATGGCTTGGTTGCTGATGTTTATAATATAAATTATAACAATGCTGGTACAAGCTGCTCTGCCTGTGCCATTACAGCACCAGAGCTTATCAAGTAATTATTAGTTTTTGATTAGTTTAAAATTAAAAGTAATGAAAAATAGAATTAAATTACTCCATAAAGTACTATTGATAATGATTATGGTATTGCCATTGATTGTCAATGCACAAGTATGTGATTATACTTCATCAAGTGTAACCTTTAATATAGGTACACCTGCTACCCTTCCAAGTAACAGTCTAACTTCCTATTTATTAGTTGACAATGCTACAAAAATAATTGTGCAAATTTCAAGCACGCCAAGTTTTTCTGGAATAGTAGTGTCGAAATTATATGATGTTTACGCTTATTCTTATGTCAATAATAGTACTGTTACTGGATTAACAGTAGGAGGTGCTTTGAGTAATATTACCTCTTCATGCGGTGATTTTTCAAATCCATTAACGGTTAGAATTTGTCCGCCTTCAGGAAACGGAGGTACATGTGATTATACGACTTCAAGTTTTACAGTAAGAACAGTAACCTCGCCTACAGGTGGAACAACGCAGTACATTTTAACTGATTTGAGTGGTGTAATCTTACAAGTAGCATCAACCCCAACGTTTACAGGGCTTTCAGGTAGTAAGTCATATAATGTATATGCAGTGAGTTATACAGGGACTATTACAAATTTAACTGTAGGTAATAGTGTAAATTCAATTACAGGCACATGCTACGATTTATCAAATCCATTGCCTATGAGAGTATGTGTATGTCAACCAATTTGTTTGCCAGTAACAGTGACAAGAATAAAATAAGGGTGTATTTGTAAGTATATTAATTACCATATTTTAAGTTTTAAAACAATGAAAAAGATAAAAATAGCAGCCTTGATGCTTGCAATGCTTATAGTTAAAGGGGCTTATGCTCAAAAAGGCCTAGAGCTTACAATAAAATACAATGCAGATGCTTACAATTATGAAGTATATGCAAAGGCTAATTTTACGGAGAAAAATTTTCTCTTAGGTCCTTCACAGATAACTCTCGTTCTTCCCGCAACTGTTGGAGATGAAAAGCTAAGAATAATTAATTCAGATGGCGGAACTTGGGAAGATAATACTGCTGTATTTGCTCCAACAGCGAATACCAAGGCAGACTATCATGCGATTAGTACGATGGGAGCAAAGACGGATTTTGTGGAAGGGAATGAATCATTATTGTTTTATTTTTCCTTAACAACTGCCGTAAATTCATCAACTGTAAAACTATTTGAAAATGGAAGTGACCCCAATTCTGCAGCAACCGGAATGAAAGGAGGAGATTTTTCCAATTCAATAAATGATGCATTTGCTGAAGAAGTTTACCTGCGTAATTACAAGGAAGTCAAAAAAAAAGCACCTTCAAAAATTGAAAAAAAGACAGTTCTGTTCGGATTGGAGGAGCAAAACCTTGTACTTTATCCAAATACGACCAAAGATGATTTTAAAATAGCATTTAATGGTGTTGAAGATTCAGAAGAAGTAACAATGATTATTGCTACAGAAATGGGCAGAGAAATAATGAAAGTTAAAGGGACAAAGGCTGACTTAGTAGAAAGAACTTTTAAAATTCCGTCAACAGAGACAAGCCAAAAGTTAGTCGTAAGAGTATCAACACAGAAAGGCGTTTTTGGCAAAAAACTTGTACTTGATAGAGAGTAATATCATCCAGAGATAGTATTCATGTTTTTAAGTCAGCCAAGTAACAATTTCTTTTCTCGTTTTGCTCACGATGAGTGTTGTACATTTGTGTGAACAAGAAAAAGTCTCAGTTATTTTATAGAAACAGGAAGTGTAGCATAAAATCATCTTTAAAAGTAGAGCCGAAGGGTATCGGAAAATTAATGATTATTGCTTCATGTTCATTGAGAGTTTCAATCTAATAGATATTGATGGCCAAAGAGCCATAAATACAAACCAATTGCTTAATTGTTTTTATCACGTTGGTCTGAAGTAATTTAACACCTTATATTTATAATTGAATTATAAATATAAGGTGTTAAATTAAAAAATATCGTTTCAAACAATTACTTTGGGTTTATGCTAATCGGCTACGCAAGAGTTTTGACACATGACCTAAACTCTAATTCACAAAGTGCAGTTTCCAGTACTGCAACAAAATGAAGATGATAAATGGTACGATACCAAAGGCAATATTGTATTTACTTGAAGCAAAGGTTTGGTAGGTGTAGATAGACTCTTATGGGAACCATCCGCCACCCAAAAGCCGTAGAAACCTACAATTATACACCATTGGCAAACGAGACAAAGCCTGCATTGTACCTTAGTGGCATTATACAAAATGCATCTGAACTTTCAACTTTAGCCATTTGTAAAAAAAGAAATTTAATGATAAATCCAAATCAACGGATTTCTAATCGGTAAATTTCGAATTACTTCTTCATTTTTAGGGAAATGTTCGAGTTTTTTCCAAGTATCAAACCAGGCCTTTTCTTTATATTTTTGATATCCAAAAATCAAAAAAGGCTGTGCCACGGGCCATTCATTCCAATACATTACATCTTGAGGATTTTTCCAAGTCGCTTTGTTTTCTACAAAAGGATAAAGAAATTCAACGCCTTTTTTGAGGGTTCTGCCATCTTCTAAGATAAAATCCCATAGGCTCTCGTTTTCATCAGAAAGTATGTGGCAAACGGTGGTCATGGCATCTAAATTGAAAAGCGAATAGCCATAAGGTTTAGTTCTTTTGAGCTCGAGTGGAAAGCTGCCATCTTTTTCTATTTGGCTTGGGAGTAAGATCGTTTTGAATCTGTTTTTACAATAATCCAGCATTTCTTGGTTACCTGTAAGTTTGGCAAATGAGGCTACCTGCATTACCCAACACGTTCCGTGGTTGTTTTTGGCTTCTCTTTCTTCTACACCATAAGGATGTGAATTTACCCAGACTAAGTATTTTGAAAACCAATCTTTTACCTTCTCTAATTCTTGTTTATTGATTACTTTGGCATTTTGCATCACGAGTACTCCTTGGGCTACTTCCATCATTTGTATCATGTCAATCAAGCCTGTGCCGCGACCTGTTACTTTGCCTTTGATAGCTTGGGCGTAAAGCAATGATGGGTTCATGTAAGTTTTTTCGTCAACGAACCAAGCATTGAGATGTTCAAACGCTTTCTTGACATATTTTTCGTCTTTGGTTAGCATGTACGCCGATGCTAAAGTGCCAATTATCTGACTAAACCGAATCATTGCCTTGCGATGTGCTACAAAGTTATTGGGGTTTGACTGCCCATCTCTTTGAATATAAGGCCCGTTTGGGTTATCTGGATTTTGCCACCAATAATCACCTTCCGAATAAAAATCGTGTAGCCCCCCCGCAGAACGTTCACATTGTTGAGCAGTAACTGTGATTGGCTTCTCAGTCATCGCAATTTTTGCGTTGCTTAATATTTGGTTTTTTAGAATAGGGCTTATGGTCTTGAAAAAGGAACTTTGTCCAATTCCAATTAATGGAAATAATACGGATATAATCAATATTTTAGCAAAAACTTTCATCGAGTGTTTGTTATTTTATTTTGTAATAAGGAATTTTACCTTGACTGCTTTTGATTTGTTAAAAATTCTGACATCAATTTCTCGTGGTCTTTCAGCACAGCCTTATATGCTGTTTTTGATGCTAAGTTTTCGGTTTCTAAGGCATCTTTTTGATAATCATATAATTCCACAGCGACAGGTTTTGCCGTCGATGAAATGATTGTGCTTCTGTAATTTTGTTCGTACCAAGCAACATATCGATAGCGTTTTGTCCGAATCGTATAACCCATCATTTTGTCTCCTTTTCTTGGATATTGGCTTTGTGTAAATGATTTTAGTTCAATTTTAGGGTTTTTCAAAACAGGAACTAAACTTTTTCCTGCTAAATCTGAGGGTGTTTTTAAACCTGCCATTTCGGTTAAAGTTGGAAAAATATCGACAAACTCGCTTAAACCTTGGGCTTTTTGGTCTCCTTTAAATGCTGGCGATGCAATGATAAGTGGGGCTTTGGTGGCTTGTTCATAATTATCGTGTTTGCACCAAAGTCCATGGTCGCCCAAATGCCAACCGTGATCGCCCCAAAGCACAATAATGGTGTTTTTGTCTAATCCTTGTTTTTTTAATTCGTCCAACAACTTTCCTACTTGTGCATCCATATAGCTTACAGATGCATAATAGCCATGAATTAACTCTCTTTGAATGGCTTCTGATTGTGGTAAAGAATTGGCATCATAACGTTCGAAATTGCCGTGCATATACGCATTGTATAATTCCCCTGAATTTTGAGCTGCATAATCAGGAGCACCTACTGGCATACGTTGAACACCAGAAATCTTGATTTTTGAACGGTCATATAAATCCCAATATTTTTTAGGCGAAATGAAAGGTAAATGTGGTTTAACAAAACCCACCGCATAGAAAAAAGGCTTCTGGTCTTTGGCAAACTTCCCGAGCATTTCAATGGCATTTTTGGCGACAACACCATCCATGTAGGCATCATCTGGCACATCTGCTGACTCAACGGCGGGGCCTTTATTGTTTGCCAAAAATTCCGTTAATTCTGTGCCTGTAAGCCCTCTACTTTTGGCATCAGCCTCAATTTTAGCAATTTTTACTTTCGTTTCGGGCAATTGATAGCCATTTACAGGTTTTTCAAATCCTGCTGCATAATTATTCGGATATTTTCCATAAGATACTGCTGGAATCGTCCATGAAGGCACATCCATTCCTTTATCTACCGAACGTTGGTCAAACATTTTACCAATCGTGGCCGTTGTGTAGCCATTTTCTTTAAAATATTGAGGGAGGGTGACTACATTTGGTACCATATCTCTGAGCTGGGTTTTCAAATCCCAAATTCTGGTATAATCAGGTCGTTGGCCAGTTAAAAGACTAGCTCGGGTAGGAGCACAAACTGCTTGCTGGCAGTAATTATTCATAAAAACGGTTCCCATTTTGGCCAATCGATCAATATTTGGCGTTATCATTTGGCTTTCACCATAACAACTCAACATTGGTTTTAAATCATCTACGGCAATAAAAAGCACATTCGGTTTGTTTGGGCTTTGGGCAAAAATGCTTGAAACTGAAAAGCAAAATGCTAAGAGAGTGATTATTTTTTTCATTTTATAATTTGTTTTTCAAAAGATTAATTTGATTTCACTCCTGGCTTTAATAAGGCTCTGGGACGATTGGCCTCTCCGGCTTTGGGTACTTGTGAATTGATAAGAATTGATTTTCCTTTCACTACAAATTTTTGAGCTTTTTGGTCGTTCACCTGATTGATATATTCTTTCGGGTCATTTTTATGAATATAGAGTTCTGTGCCTCTTTTACCGCCATCCCATTCGGTATATCGCCATCGTGTGTCGATGATTGTTCTGCCTAAAACATCTACATTTTGGGTACTATCATAATGAAAAACCATACTTTTTGCAGGTGGAATTGCTTGGTTTTTCCCACTTAAAAAAGGAACTAAATTTTTTCCTTCTAAATTTGGTTGAGTTAATCCGCCACTTAAAGCCACCAATGTTGGGTAAATATCTAATAGTTCAACTGGCGAATTGACGACTTTTCCCTTTGGAATTCCAGCTCCTGCCATTATCATCGGAACATGGGTAGAAGCGTCAAATTGACTTAACTTTGCCCAAAGACCATCATGATCACCCAAGTGAAACCCATTATCCCCGACCAAAACGACGATGGTGTTTTCCCATAAAGAAAGTTTATCAATTTCATCTAATAAAAGTCCAATTTTTGAATCTGTAAATGAAATACAGGCATAATAACCTTGAATCGCCTCTTTTCTGTCGGGTTGAGAAAAACCTGATAGCTCAGTTTGTAAAGCCATTGGCGGTACATTGTACATTTTTGGTTCGGTTGGAATACTAATTTTGTCTTTTGAATATAAATCAAAAAAACGTTTTGGGGCAGTCCAAGGCAAGTGTGGTTTATGAAAACCTGCTGCTAAAAAGAAAGGCTTATTCTCCTTTGTTTTTTCTCGTAAAAACTTTAAAATAGTTTGTATATTCATGGCATCACGGGTTTTTGAACCGTCCGATGACAGTGCCAAAGCACTAGGTTTGCCATCTCCTCCACCTTGGCGAGTTTCCACGGCACTTTTTTCTTCTGTATCTTGGCTTGGATTATCTTCGTAAAAATCCCAAGAAGTAGAATCGCTCATTTTGGGATTATGAAAAACCTTACCCGCACCTGCCGTAAAATAACCTTTATTCCGAAAATACTGAGGCAACATTACAGCATTTGGAAGGGCCGTTCTGGCTGAAACATTTAAGACATAAATACCCGTTGTTTCAGGTCTTCTGCCACTTAAAAATGAAGCTCTACTCGGATTACACAAGGGATATTGGCAATAAGCACGATCAAAACGCACTCCTTTTGCAGCCAAACGGTCAATGTTTGGCGAAAACACTTCTTTATTTCCGTAGCAACCGAGCGAAGTGTTCAAATCATCAACTACGATGAAAAGAACATTGGGTATGTTTTTGGTTAATTCTTGCGAATAAACGGGTTTTGAAAATAAAGATATGAGTACAAAAACTTGAATAGCCTTAATCATCCGTGCCATATTTTAAAAGGTTAATTGCCCTAAAAATGAATTATAAGTTGGTTCATCGACTTCCTTTGCCAATTTATCATAAGCAGAATTTACATATATTTTTGCCGCTATTTTAAGGATATTGACAGTTTCTTTATACTCTATTTTCTTGATTTGCTTATAGTCCCAAGTTTTTTCTTTTTTGAGATAGGGTAACATCCAATCCACGCATTTTTGAAGGTTTTTACCATCGGCAGTCTGGTAGTTCCACAAATCAATATTTAGATGTTCAGCTAAACGTGCATTATGAAAAAAGCCCATCAAATTCATATTGACATATCCCCACGAGGTGGTGCGTTCTAATTCAAAAGGTTGACTTCCATCAGGTTTCAACTGACTTAGCATTCGTTTTTTTGTGGTATCTATTTGACTTTTTGCCAAGTCCATTTTACCCAAAAACAAGGCATAAGATAGAATTTGGGTATCGTAATGGGTCCCGTGGTTATTATGCTCGTCGGCTTCGTCAATACCCAATGGGCTTTCAATCATCCATGTCAAGAAATCTGAAAACCATTTTTTTAAATCCTCATGATTTTCTTCTGACCAACTTTTGGAATTTTGCAATAAAATAGCCGCATCAATTACTTTATTTAAACCTCTGGTTTCAATCAATCCAATGCCTCTCCCACTGTTGATCCCTGGAATACCTTGCCCGAAATTCAAGTTGGGATTTTGACGAGTTTCCTTATCCAAAAACCATGTTTTGATGATTTTGGAAGCAAATTCTGCATAGCGTTCGTCTTTTGTAAAGTAATAAGCCAAAGCCAAAATTTCAGCTTCGTCTTCAACTTTGTCCATTTCATCCGAATCTGTTATTAGATAGTATTCTGGATTTCGTTCGCCATCACGTCGGATATACGGCAATCCGTTTGGTTTTGAAGGGTCAGGCCACCAATACGGTCCTATACTCATATAGTCGTGTTTGTCGCCGCTGGGTGGGGTTTGCTTTTTGTGCATTACCGAATACAAACTCCCCTCTATGACAATCTTATCTGCACTTTTTAAAAGACTTTTTAGAGCTATCTTTTTAGAAGGGTCAGTATTATTGGTAATAATTTTTAGATTTTTTGCTAATAATTCGCCATTCAAAACTATAGTTTTAAGCGAATTTTGAGCATTTACAAGGCTTGAAACAAAAAAAAATATGACAAAACCCCAATGTTTAGAAACTTTAGATGCGACAATATTTTCGATATTCATATTAATAGACTGAGACGTGTTTTTATTTGTTCAATTTTCTTTTTCTCAACAAAGCTTCCAAATAATAGTAGTCAGCATAAACAATAGGGACGTCAATTTCTGATTTTGCTGGAAGATTACCCGTACTGTGAATCAATAAAAAACCTCTGTTTGTTAATGGTTCAGCTTTATAGGTTTTGTTGAGATTTTTCATGATTTTGTCGGCTGTTTCTTTGTAAAAAACTGCTTTATCAGAAACCATTGTACTGAGTTCATAAAGAGCTGAAGCGGTGATTGAAGCAGCTGAAACGTCTCTTGGTTCGTTGGGTATTTTTGGAGCATTATAGTCCCAATAAGGCACTAAATCTTTTGGTGTGCTTGGGTTATTTAAAATAAAATTTCCAATATTTTCGGCTTGCTGTAAATACTTTTTGTCGCCTGTTTCACGATAACACATGGTGTATGAATATAGACCCCAAGCTTGTCCTCTTGCCCAAGAAGATTCATCGCTAAAGCCCTGATGGGTATTTCTTTTGGTAACAGCACCTGTTTTTGGGTCATAACCAATCACATGGTACGAACTAAAATCAGATCTAAAATGATTTTTCATAGTTGTATTGGCGTGGCTTATCGCAACCTTATAAAACGTAGAATCTTTGGTTTCTTTAAATGCCCAAAACAGTAATTCAAGATTCATCATATTATCAATAATTACCGGAAAATCCCATACTTCGGCGTGGTGATCCCATGAGCGAAGACTGCCAACCGTCGGATTGAAACGAGTAATCAGTGTGCGTGCCGATTGAATCATAATCTCACGGTATTTTGGTTCTTTTGTGAGACGATAGCCATTGCCAAAGCTGCAATAGATTTTAAAGCCCATATCGTGCGTAACGCCATTTGTTTTTTCTTGCTCAATAGGTGCAGAAAACTCCTTGGCTTTTTCGAGCCATTTTTTGTCTTTGGTAAGTTCGTACATATACCAAAGGTTTCCTGAAAAGAAACCACTTGTCCAGTCTTTTGAAGCCACTAAAACCAAGGTGTCTCCTTTGGTTGTTCTTGGACTTACGCCTTTCGCACCACTGGCTTTCGCCTTTGCGACCTCTTCAAAAGCATAATCAAACTGAGCTTTAGCGTGGTCAATGGGTGAAACTTTCCCATCTTTGTTTTCCTTCTTTTCTTTATTCTGAGCTAAAGCATTGAGTGAGACAAAAGCAAAACAAATACTTAGGATTAAAATATACTTTTTCATGTTTTTTTGATTTTTTGTAAAATTCTTATTCAACTATAACTTTAAGAGGGTTTTCAATGCGGTTTTTGTATGATTGCAAATAGCCGAACCATGCTGTGGCCGTAGTGATTACATTTGCTTTGTTCCAAGCTGCTCCTGTATAATACACAAATGGAACGTCTTTTTGCGAGGTAGCTTGGCTTAATAATTGCGTATTGCTAACTTTCATTTTAATAATTGGGGTAGAAAGAATGGTTCCTAAACCCGTTATACCATCTTCGCCCATTTGTGGTTCCCAATAACCCATGATGCCTTGTTTTTCATCCAATAACATCGTTCCTTGGTCTTTTCTTTTAATGATACCGACTACCAAATCCATGCTTGGTTTATCTACATATTTGTACTGAGCCTCAATCCGATTGAGCTGAGAACCAGCGTCTAATGAAATGGTTTTGGTAGCGTTGACTTTCATCCCAGCCACGTCCCAGTCATCGTATTCTAATACAAAAATTGTTCTGAGTGGACCATTGTCTAATATTTTCCAACGAACATAATTTTTAGAATAATAGATTGAGTCATTGACGTAAGGATAGGCATTTCCTGCACCGCAGGTATAACCAACGTGATAATAATCCATGCCATCGCCCAAATTGTCATGGTATTTGCCTCTTTTATAACGTTCGTTAATAACCATTCTACTGGTACTTTTAACCCAGACATCTATGCCATACGCCATTTCTTTGGGGGTTTGCTCGAGTGCTTTTCCGTACATTCTGAAAGCAATTTTATCATTTTCCCAAGCAAAATCATCTTTACGCTCGGGCACATAACGCCCGTAGGTTTTTGTGACAAAAACACTTGATTTTCCTTTCTGAATCAAAAGTTTAGTCGAAGCATTCGCTGCCAAATCTAATTGGACTAAGAGATTTTGAACGTTTTTTTCACCCCTAAATTCAAATTGAAAAGGTATATCTTTTTTGGTGATATTATTAATTATCTTAAAATTGGATGTATCTATATTGGGGTGTTTTAGTAAAATATCTTTCCAAGCAATCGACACTACTTCTTCCTTTCGTTCTGACGCAGTAGGATTTGAAATAGTAATGATTGCTTTTTGATTTTGAGCTATTAGTGGCTTTGCATATACCCAACTAAAAGCCATTAAAATGAAGCCTAGTTTTTTCATATTATTCGTTATCATTTTCTTTATTCTTCGATTTTTTAGCATTTTTTTCGACGTTACTACTATGACGGCCACTTCCATCTGCTTCATCCATAATTCCTCCCGCTGGATTGAGTTGCTCTAAAACTACGGCCAAGCGTTTTTTAGCTTCGCTTGCTTCTTTGTTTTGAGAAATATTGGCGACTAGATTTTCTTCAAAGGGAGCTTTAATCATATCAAAAAGCTCGCCTGTTCTGTTTAATTTGTAACGTTGGTCTCTAACGTACCATTGGTTACCCAATTCCATAAAAATCCATTCTCTCGGATTTCCTTTTTGACCTTTGAGTTGTAGAACAAAACTTCTGCCATCTAAAACCTTATTTTCTGGCAATTTTGCACCTGCGATATTTGCCAAGGTTGGTAAAATATCAGAACCGTCTATCAAATCATCGGTGGTTTTATTAGGCGAAATCACCCCTGGCCAATTGGCAATCATGGGTACTAAACTGCCTCCTTCTAGCATTGAGCCCTTTTTTCCTGAAAGAAGTTTGCCACCAATGGTTGCTTTTTGATATTGTTCGTTGGCAGTACCGTTGTCACCCATGAAAACGATTAGGGTATTTTCTCGAAGTTTAAGTTCTTCCAAAGTCAATATCAATTTACCTACCAACTTATCCATATAAGCCACATTATCGGCATAAAAATCTTTGCTATCGGGTTTGCTATCGGGTGTTTCTTGTATCAAATTATGTACATGTGACATGGAATAATGAACATAAAATGGCTGGTTTTTATTTTGTTTAATGAAGTTTACCAATTGATTATGCATCAAATCAGGCATATATTCTTTATTACCCAATGTTTTGGTTTCTCCATTAACTAAATAATCTTTTTTGTTTTTTGCCCAATATCCACCACTACCTTTGAAGGTAATATAATTGTCAAAACCAAAATCTGCGGGTGTCAACCCAAACTGACTCCATTTGCCAATCATGGCACTTTTATAACCTTCCGTTTTTAAGACTGTTGGTGTTAATGTTTCATCAGAAGGTTTTATTTTTGCCACATTGTCTTGATTTACCGCACCCGTTCTAAAAGCATAACGGCCGGTCAGAATCAAAGCCCTCGATGGCCCACATAACGGTGCGGTATAGGCGTGGGTAAATTTCAAACCATTTTTGGCGAGCTTGTCAATATTTGGCGTTTTGTTGTTATCAGAACCATAACAACCAACTTCACCAGTACCTAAATCATCGGCAAGGATGAAAATGATATTTGGCTTTTTTGTAGTGCTTGATTTCGACTGCTTGGTTTGTGCATAAACATTTAAAGTCAAGAATACCAAGAATAGAATAAAACTGTTTTTTTTCATTTTTCTATTTAAAATTTCCAGCACTAAGCTTCCTTTAATGCTTGTTGAACTTCTTTTAAAAATTTACTTACTTTTTCTTTTGGATCGCCTTTACCAAGTGTCTCAATTGGAAGAGACCCTCTATAACCCGATTCTTTAATAATTTTAAACAGCCTTTTTAAATCTGTTTTTACTTCGACTCCATGTACAAAAATATTTTCTTTTACTTGCCAATTTACTGCATATTGCACCGTTTGAGCAATTTGCGTATAAGGGTCGCCTTGATGATAACTGCCTACATCCAATATCAAACCGAACCATTCCATATTAACCATTTTTATTATTTTAATGACATCATCGGCAGTTTGTATAAAATCATTATGGTTTTGAATAGCAACTATTACCCCATGCTTTTGTCCATATTCTACACATTCACGAATGTCTTTAACCATCCAAGTTGCTATTTGATCCCAAGTATATTCTTTAGGTCTAATTACACCAGAAAAAACACGAATAACAGGGGCACCTAATTTGGAGGCCACTTCAATCCACTGCTTGATCATTTGGACATCTGCTTTACGTTTTTCTGGATCAGGATTGGTATAATCATTTCTTATACCAGTTCCCGTGATTTCTAAACCCAATAAATGAGCTTTTCGCTTTATATGATATATATATTCATCAGAAGGGACTTTCGGATAATTTGGAAAAAAGTAACCCGTTAAATCTACCCCATCAAAATTTTGTTCTGCACAAAAATCCAATAAATCGTCTAAGTTCATAGACTTGTCGACTAAAGGAGTATTAAATGAATAGGCATTTAAGCTAGTTTTTAGCTTACTACTTTTTGACTTATCTTCTAAATTTAATGCCTTTTCATCCTTGTTTTCTGCTATTACTGAACTCAGAGCAGGTACTATTATAAAGGATTTTACAAAATCTCTTCTTGAGGTTTCGGGTTGCATAGTTTATTTATTTTATTGTGAAACTGGAACAAGATCCATATCAGTAATTTTTTTAAAAATCAATCTTTCCCTTTTCTCCAATGTAAAGTGTCTCCCTTAAATCGAGTAAGAGCTTTCATTTCAGTTGGAATTCCCAAATCGCCTTGCTGATTCATCCAAGATTTTAATTCAGCAAATAAATTATCTTGGATAACTTTTAACTTAGGTTCGTTCGCCAAATTATTCAATTCATATTTGTCATTTTTAATGTTATACAATTCTAATTCAGGGCGGTTTCTGTATAAATTGGCGTGGGCGTTTTCTTTCTTATTGTTTTTAGTTTCTTCTAACCAGCCTTCATACAATTTGTTGCCAAGTCTAGAGGCAGAGCAGTAAAAAGGCTCGTTATAATTGAGATTCCAAATCAGTTTATAATCATGGTCTTGTACCGACCGAACAGGGTAGTTTTCTGAACCGTTGTTGATACCGCGGGTGGTATGAATGCCATAAACATATTTTCTAATTTCAGTATTTTTACCTAACAAAGTGGCATAAAAACTTTTACCATCAAGGGACATAGAACCTTCTTTATTTGCTCTTAAGGTAAGTGGGTCTTCACCTGCGGCTTCGTAAAGCGTAGGTACGACATCAATGTATTGTGAAAGAATGCTTGTGCGAGTTGCTGGTTTTATGGCTTTCGGCCAACGTGCGATAAATGCCGCTTTCAATCCCATATTATAGCAAGTCCATTTTCCAAAAGGTAAAGAAGTGCCATGTTCGCTGGCAAACATAAAAATAGTATTGTCTTTTTTGGGTTGATTGTCAACAATTTTCATGCAGTGACCTACGAGGCTATCGGCATAAGTAATTTCGGCATAGTATTTTACCAATTCTTTTCTTGTCTCTTTGGTATCTACCATATAAGGAGCAATTTTAAGTTTTTTAGCGTCATATTGTGCAGGATTCCCACGAGTCCAAGGGCCATGGGGTTGGTTGGATGCTACAACCAATAAATAAGGTTTGGTTTTATCTTTGTTTATCCATGCTTCGGCATCGGCCAAATTTATGTCTTGCCCTTCGCCGTTGTCACTGTCTCTGCCACCAAGGTATTCGTATGGGAAAGATGATAATGGAGCCGTATGCCTTTTGCCAATCAATGCTACTCGATACCCCATTTTTTTGAAGTGGGTAAAAACGCTAATTACGTCCTCATAAACTTTGGCGTGGTTGGGATAACTGCCATTTTTTACTGGAAAAACCCCTGTGTATAAACTTTGGCGGGTAGGGCCACACATAGCGGTTGCGTTGTTCATATTATCAAAACACAAACCTTGTTGGGCCAATTTTGCCAAATTGGGCGTTTTCACATCTGGGCTGCCATAAGGTTCGCAATCCACAGAAGTCATATCGTCGGCGATAAAGAAAAGGATATCAGGCTTTTTCTGTAAATCATCGGTTGATTTTTTTGAAAATTGAATAAAAGATGCCAACAATGTAATAATTGCTATGGCACTCAGCGATAAGGATAATTTTTTAAACATTTTATTCATGAATTTAATTTGAATTGTTTTCTAACTTTACATATTTGTCAACAAGTACCTCACCCGAATTTGAGACTTTATTATTACTAAAAATATGAGTTGCTTTTACGGTATCCTCAAAAAAGAATAGTTTTTTATTGGTATTACATTCCTTGAAAATATTGTTGTTGGTAAAACTTCGATTAATTCCGCTGATGAAGAAAAGTGGTTCTTCGTTTGCTGTTTCACAGGCTGAAATTTTATTTTCTGTCAATATCAACCAAGGCCCCATCGTACTTTCATCTTTCCCGCTTCTGATGATGCTCAGGATTTTCCCTTTATTGTTGGTAAAAACATTTTTATTTATTTTCAATTTTTCAACATTATAATAGCCTTTTTTATCAGTTTCGGAATTTAAGCTGAATAGAGTTCCAATAATGTAACTAAACTGGCAGTTCGCAACCACCACGCTATCTAAAACACTTGATTTGGATGCTTTAAAAAAGTCGCCATTCAGGTGCTCAACGGTACTATTCCGAAAAGTAAAACTACTATGATTTGGATTGGCGGTTGTATCTGAAATAATGAAACTTTTAGGACTTAGATTTGAAAAGTCAATCTTCAAATCATTAATTAACAAGGATTTACCCGCCAAAATTTGAAAACAATAAGTTGATTTTAAATCGTTTAAATTGAATTTTGTCGGCGTTTTCAAGGAGGAACTAATAATTACATCACCAGAAATAATGATTGGTTTGGTAAAATTATATTCATTAGAAGTTAAGTTAATAAACAATTTTGAGTCTTTATTTTTTGCCAACTGTTCTACTAACTCAGCAACATTTTTGCAATTTGCCTTTACTATTCTTTGTTTATTTTTGATTGGTTTATACCATTTTGCACCACAAAGATTGCTTGCATTCGACTCAACAGCTTTTAGTCTATTCAAGTCTGCGTAACCATTTTTGTTAGAAAAACCATAGGATAATCTCGAAACACCTACTTTTTGAATAGAATCATTGAGCGTAATGCCATTTTTGAAATCCCCCTTCATTTCAAATGGATTCCTTGGATTTGAGAATAGTGTAGTTTTGGAAAATCCTTCTGAAAGTGGCTGTTTTATGGTATTACTCACTAAATTACTTGCAAAAGTTATTCCCTTGATATCATCAAATTGATAGTATAAAAGCGTGTCTTTTGTACTGTAAAAAATATTATTGACAAACTGCACTTTGCTTGGTGTTTCACTTCGCTCGGCATCGCTACCTTCGCAAAAACTTATCGCTGAACAATCGTTGAAAGTATTATTTGCAATCACCGCATTTGAAACGGAAACGTATCTGATGGCGGGCGAGTTGGGTACACCATTCATTAATGTTAAAGGTGAGCGAAAACCTACGCCACGGCATTTATAAAAATAATTATTGACCACCATTTGGCCTTTATTTATCAAACGAACCCCACCAGTACCTTCTTTATCATTGCCTAAAAACACATTATTTTCGACTGTATTGTAATTTCCATGACGAAAAACCACACTTCCTTGACATTCTTTGAAAAGATTATTTCGAACCACGTTTTGACAAGATTTGATAGAGATAATTTCAGCCTCTCCATCACAATGCTCAAAGAAATTATCGGTAATTTGGGTATTTGAGTTGAATTCACAGGTTTCAGAAACACCTATTCGGATGATTTCACCCGCATTAGAAGCCAATGGAATACGTATCCCAAAATAATTATGGTCAATTTGGTGAAAGTTGTCTTGGTTTATTTTACCCTCTAACATAACTGCTACCAGCACACCAATATTCTTTTTATTAGAAAAACTACAATGGTCAATACGGTTGTTTTTACCATAAAAAGCTACCCAATAATTTTCTTTTAGCCTATTTGGATTATTAAAATCATCAATCACGGTATTGGTAACTCTACAGTGATTGGCAACTTGTTTTTCGTCTATTCTGAAACTAATCACATCTTCATTGGCAAAACCATTTTTAAATAATAGACCATCTACCACGATAAAATTACCTCCAAAATTTAATTTAGATTTGCCAGTAATCATTACTTTCCCAGCTGTTTCAGCTTTGAAAATTATTGGCATTTTCTCGGTTCCGTTGCACGTAAGGCTAATCACGACATCTTTCCATTCGCCATTCTTTAAAATTATTATATCGCCAGGTTGGGCAAGATTGTTTGCTTTTTGCAATTCAATCAGATTCTTTACCTCGATGTTTTTCGACAAAGAGTCAAAAGAAATGAATATCAAAAGGCTAAAAATCAATAATTTCATATTTTGTTTGTTTTAAAATCTACATTTAAACAATTTATTTGGCTGGTTTCCAAGGCCATGGTTTTGCTTTGTTTCTGAGAGCTTCGGTTTCCCATTTTTGAGCCATTCCCTTGGCTATTTCTGGGTACGTCGTAACCAAATTGTTTCGCTCGGTTGGGTCCTTTTTCAAATCATATAGTTCCCATTTATTTTCATCAGCTTCGCCGAAGGTTTTTTGTTTTCCTGTTTTTGAAACCAATTTCCAATCGCCTATTCTGATAGCACGATTGGCGGAATGTTCCCAAAAGATATAATCTCGGGCTACGGGTTTATTAGTAAATGCTGGTACAAGACTTTTTCCTTCTAATGCTTGAATTTCATTCCCATTAAATTGTTTTGGATAGGTTAAACCTGTAATTGCCAAACACGTAGCCATGATGTCAATCAAATGAGAAGGTTGCGTTCTTAATTGTCCTTTTGCGGCAATACCTTTGGGCCAGTGGACAATCAAAGGCGAGGCAATTCCGCCTTCGTGGGTATATTGCTTATAACTTCTGAAAGGCGTATTTGATACATTTGCCCATTCTTCCCCGTAAGTTGACCACGAGTTAGCGTCGCCAGGCATTACCCCTCTGCCACTTTGTACGAATCTTCCGTCACGGGTATATTCAGGTTTTTTATCTAAAAAAATGGCTTCTTGTGGCGTTGGCTTTAATAATTTTTGTGCCTCAGTAAGCGGCTTTGCTGGTTTATCCGTCTCTACTGGTTCGGCACAACCGCCGTTGTCGTGCATGTAAAAGATAATTGTGTTCTCTAATTCGCCCTTCTTTTCGAGTGCCGTAATTATTTTGCCAATACCTTCGTCCATAATGTCCACCATGGCGGCATACACTTCCATTCGTTTTACCTGCCAATCTTTTAGTGGTTCATCTTTCCAAGCAGGTACGTCGACACCACGGTCGGTTAGGACACATTTATCGCTGATAATTCCTAATTTTTTGAGTTTATTGAATCTTTGCTCTCGCATCACATCCCAACCTTTATCATAGAAACCTTTGTATTTTTTTACATCGTTTTCTGGGGCATGAAGTGGCCAATGAGCGGCCGTATAAGCGACATAAAAGAAAAAAGGTTGCTGTTTTGGATGTTCCTGAATGAATTTTACGGTGGTATCGCTGATAGCTCGGGTATAATAAAAGTCTTTGTGAGGAGCAACGAACTTGTTATTGCTAATCAAAGTGCCAGGGTCATAATAACTGCCTGAGCCGTTGAGCGTACCGAAATAACGCTGAAAACCACGTTGCAAAGGCCAATTACTTTTATCACCGTTCGGTTTCATGTCTTTGGCTACGTGCCATTTACCGGTCATGTAGGTTGCATAGCCTGCTTTTTTAAAAACCTCAGCCATCGTAACGGCATTTTTACTCAAATCGTCCTTATAGCCTTCTTCGATATAGTTTTCCGTAGAAAGATGACCCATGCCTGCTTGATGCGGATATAAACCCGTGAGCAAAGCCGCCCGCGTGGGACTGCAACGAGCAGTATTATAAAAGCTCGTAAAACGTATGCCATTTTCTGCCAATCGGTCAATATTGGGTGTTTTGATTTCTGAGCCAAAACAACCAATGTCAGAGTAGCCCATGTCGTCTGTAAGAATTACTATGACATTTGGTTTCTTGGTTTGAGCATTTATGGCTGAATATCCAAACAAAAGGCATGTTAGGACGAAGAAAAAGGGAAATTTCTGAGGGCTTATTTTGAAGTTATTCACGGAAATGAAATTAAAATTATTTATCTGCTACACATCTAAAACCCAAATGTTCCATGCCCGAATCTGGCGAACTTTTCATTCGGGCTGCAACTCTATAACCGCTACAATAGGATTCATTACAAAGAAATGAGCCGCCACGCATGGTTCTTTTGGGTACCGTTGGTTCGTCGGGGTCGTAGCTACTTTTAGGGCCTTTAGGGTTATCAATCACCTTGATATTTGCTATCTGTTCATAATAATCGTGGTGATATAAATCGGCACACCATTCCCACACATTACCTGCCATATCATACAAACCATAGCCATTTGCCGCAAAAGATTTTATGGGTGAAGCACCATAAAAACCATCTTTCGTATCATTTTTATATGGAAAACTACCTTCCCAATAATTACATTTATTTTTGCCTTGTTCTACGTTTTCATTTCCCCAAGTATAAACATTGTTTTTGAGATTTCCTCTTGCGGCAAATTCCCATTCGGCTTCAGTAGGTAATCGTTTGCCAGCCCATTGGCAATAAGCCATGGCATCGTCCCAACTAATATGAACAACTGGAAATTTATCTCTGCCCTTTATGCTGCTATTGGGGCCTTTTGGGTGTTTCCAGTCTGCCCCGTGAGTCCATTGCCACCATTGGCTGTAATCTTGTAGATTTACGGCACTTTGAGTAGGCACAAAAACCAATGATGCCGCTTTTAGCATTTCAGGTTTTGGCTTTGGGGTATTAGGTGGCAAAGTGGCTTTGATTTCTTCCCAGTTTACATCTTTTTCGGCAGTGGTTATATAGCCTGTCGCTTTTACAAATGCAGCAAATTGTTCATTGCTTACTTCGGTAACATCCATAAAGAAGCCATTGAGTTTTACTTGGTGTTTAGGCAATTCATCCCTTCTACCTTGCTCATTATCAGCCCCCATTTCAAAGGTTCCGCCTTCTATCCAAACCATACCGTCTCGATTTGTGGCAACATTGGTTGTTGTAGAATCTGTGCCTTTATTTTGGGCTGCAAATCGACTTGGTATTTTGGAAGTACAACAAGTCATGGCTTCCGCTTTCTTCTTTTCATTATATTTATAAAAAGAAAAAGCCGCTATACTTGCTATTGCTATTGTTAATAAAACCCATTTTAAGTTTTTCATTTTCTTTAATTTTTTATCCAAATAACGCCAACATCTTTTTTGAATACAATTTTTGAAACATCAAATACCATTATTTCTTTTTCTGAAAGTTTGATTTGATGAACGAGAAGGCGTTGGTTGATAGCGTCGATTATAGATTTATCAGTTAATTGTCGTCCAAAGTAAAAACCATCTTTTAAAACCAAATCTTTTATTTTTATTTGTAAAAAGCCTTCTTCTGATGTCGCTCCATTGGTATAAAAGTTATCAGTTAAAGTATAAGTTGATGTTGGGTCTTCAATTACAATAGGTTCAATATTTTTTCCGACGGTATTTACAACAGTATTTCCCACCAACAAAACATTTTTAGGAGCAACCAAAGATTTGCCATTATTTTTATTTCCAACGCCAATTTTTATGGCTGCACCAACCGAATTAACGATTGTATTATAGGCCAAAATGGCGTTATCGGCTGGATAATACTCATTTAAAGCAGCGTTTTCTAAACCAGACATCACTGTTATTGGTGATTTTAGGTCTTTGTCACTACCTTCCAGATTCTCTACATAATTATTAAAAAAAGTATTGTTGGGGTTGATGACTCTCAATCCTGCACTTTCTTTTCTTCCCGCCTTACCGTTGATATAATTACCATAAACAAAACACTTTTGTCCGTGTCTGATTACCATACCGCCATCATTTCCGATGAAAGTATTGAAGCGATAAATATTATCCCAGCTTTTATTACTCACTACTTCCGTTTCGATGCGTTCGTCTTCAAAATAATTATATTCAATGATATTAAAACCGTGCGAAAAAGAAGTTGTACTTGTTCCCACTCTGATTTGTTCACCCCCATTTTCTGAAAAAGTACGATAAGCAAAATAATTATGATCAATATGATGATGTGATGAAGGGGCAACATCTGAGCCTGGAATATAGCCTTTTTCTTGTTTGTATTTTACAAGCAGCGTTGGCCCTTTATTGGTTTTTCCAGAAAAATAGCAATGCTGAACTTCATTATATGTCCCTACTAGATTGACATAATAATTGGTTTTTCCCGTTGTTTCAGCATGAGTATAGTTTATGATGGCACAATTACTGATTTTTGAATGATGGGCTTCTTTACTGCCAATAGCAAAACTAATGACGTGTTCTTTGTCTTCTAGTGTGCATTTTCCTTCAAACAAAAAGCCTTCGACTTGTAAATAATTACCGCTTAAAAGTAGCTGAGAATTACCTGAAAATGAAACTTTTCCTGCCGTTTGGGCTTTCAATACGATTGGTTTTTCAGCTGTACCATTTCTTTTAAAATTGATTTTAATATCCACATAATTACCCTCTTTCCAAACAATGACATCACCCGCTTTTGAGTTTGACAAAGCAGTTTCAAATTCGTTTAAATTGTTTACTATGAATTCGGTAGCGTTTGCTTGAAAACAAAGAAAAAATAAAATGAATATGAAAAGTTTTGTAGTCATTTTTGATTCATTTTGAAGAAAGCCAACATTTTAGCATTCATATCTTTTGCAGTTGTTGCATATTTTTTGTCTTTCACTACGTTCACCTTCTCTAATGGGTCTTTTTCGTAATCATACAATTCGCTGGCATAAACTTTTTTAGCTGAATAGGGTTCGTTGCTAGTAAAGTCACTCATCCAAATCACATACCGATATTTTTCAGTTCGCATGGCATAGCCCATCAATTTATTGTTGGCATAACCCAAACTTTTCTGTTCTTCTTTTTTCAATTTTCTAGGATATTGACTTATCGAAAAGTCTTTTACCTTCGCTTTATTATTGACCATAATAGGCTTTAAACTTTTTCCATCTAAAAAAGCAGGAATGGACGTACCTGCCAAATCACAAATCGTCGGAAAAATGTCTAAATGTTCGGTCTGCGAACTTGTTTTTCCTGATTTTATTCCCGGTGCGGCAATAATGAGTGGAGCTCTAGTTGCTTGTTCAAAATTGGTATGTTTTTCCCATAAATCATGGTCGCCTAAATGCCAACCGTGGTCGCCCCAAAGTACAATCACTGTATTGTTTAAGGTCCCTAATGAATCAAGCGTATTTAAGAGAATTCCTACTTGGGCATCCATGTAAGAAACCGCAGCATAGTATCCATGAATTAATTCTCGTTGCTTTTCTTCTTTAATATTGACATGAAGACCGCCTTCTTCATTGTAAGTAGCAAAGGCGGGAATATCTGTATAATTTCTTAATTCTCCCGAACGGTGATAAGCCATTTCAACGCCATTTTTTGAATGCTCTTGAAAAGTCGCCAAAGGCATATCAGCATCTTTGTACAAATCCCAATATTTTTTGGGTGCTACAAAAGGTAAATGTGGCTTATGAAACCCAACCGCCATGAAGTAAGGCTGAGTGTTTTTTGAAAACTTTATCAATTGTTGTTTTGCCAATAGAGCATCTACGCCATCGGTATAGGCATGATCTGGTACGTCCAAATTTTCAAACGAAGGGCCTTTTCTACTAGTTGGATTTTCATCGTCACCGTCATCTACTTTTGGTTTTTGAACTTTTTTATCGAAGAAAGCCTTCATTTCAGCCTTTTGGTATTGACCGTTGGCTGGTTTACCCAACCCATTGGCATAGTCATTATCCTGTTCCAAAAGATAGGGAACACTCCAAGAAACTGGATCTACTTTTTTAATGGCACTTGAAGGGTGGAAAATTTTTCCAACTCCGGAGGTAGCATAACCTTGCGTAATGAGATATTGAGGAAGTGTAATAATATCGGGGTTTATATCCCGCATTTGGGTTTTTAGGTCCCAAATCTGCGTATAATCGGGTCTTTTACCGGTCATTAAGCTTGCACGGGTAGGTCCACAAACCGCTTGTTGGCAATAATTATTCATAAAAACCGTCCCCATTTTTGCCAAACGGTCAATATTAGGCGTCTTTATTTGCGTATTTCCATAACAACTCAATACGGGTTTTAAATCATCCACTGCAATAAACAGGACGTTAGGTTTGCTCTTTTGTTGGGCAAAAATGCTTGTTCCTAATAAAATTAGGAACAAGCTAAATAATGATACTTTTTTCATTGTAATTGATTAGTAACCAGCGTTTTGAGAGATTACAATTTGCGTATTATTATCAATTTCTCGTTGTGGAATTGGCAACAATAAACGATTAGGATTGGCATTAGTTTGCAAATCTATCACAGATAACCTCGGGGCCGAATAGGTACCATAATGAGTTGGATACATTAGTGCAAAGTGGTCTTGCAATGTTTTTTCTGCCTTGATAGTTGAAAATGTTGTATTGAATCGCAACAAATCGAACAGTCGTTGGTTTTCAAAAGCAAATTCGAGCCTTCTTTCGTCGGCTAATGCCTTTTCAAATAATGCTACCGAATTCACTTGCGTTGCCGTTAAATCTGGCAATGCAGCACGTTTACGAACTTGGTTAATGAGTGTTAAACTTGCAGCGGTATTTCCTTGTGCTTCAGCCAACATTAATAATACATCAGCATACCGAATTACTGGCCAATCACTTTCAGAATCTTTGGCAACAACCATCACAGAAATATGTTTTTTGGGATACAGTTTTGCGGCAGATCCTGTTCCATATACGCCAATATTTACCGCTTTTCTTACGTCAGTGGTTGTATATAGGTTATTAACCTCGGAAGTTGGGAAATTATAACCACTGCCGTCCCCGTTAGCTACCGCTGCACCACTATTTAAAGGAGCAAAAAGGTTTGAAAACTGTGAACCTAATCCCAATCCACCCGCTTTGTAACGAACAGCGAAAAGAATTTCAGAACTCATTTCTGTAGCAGTAGAGAAGATATTTGCATATGAAGCAAGTAAACTATAACCGCTATTAGTAATAATATCTTGTAATAAGGTAGCCGCTTCGGTTTTTCTATTGAGTGTGAGATAAACCTTCGCCAACAATGCCTTAGCAGACCAAGCATTTGCCCGACCTAAATCAGCGGCAGGAATTGAAGAAAATTTTACCTGACTTCCATTTGCCGAAGCAAATTGTAAATCAGCCACAATAAGTTTGTAAATCTCCTCTTTTGAAACCCGATTGATATCTTTTGCTTCCTGAGGTGTTACTGGTTCATGTGCTAAGAACACACCACCATACAACCTCACCAAATTGAAATAATGGTTAGCTCTAATAAAAGACGCCTCGGCAGCGAGTTTTTTACGATTAGGCTCATCAATTGCTATTTTGATTTCACCGAAAGAAAGTGTTCCTGAACTTGGTGAATAATTTGAACCCAATGCGTCTAAAACGAGGTTAGTATTTCGAATATTATAGTAAACTGAAAGCCAGTAATTATAATTGCCGGCATGTGAGGTGCTTGGATAAAGCATATCCAACTCGGTTAAATCACGGTTTACCTGTGAGGTACTGCCAGTGGCTCCCATCACACTATTATCACTTCTAAGTTCGGTTAAAGTCCATTCCTCAACAAGTGGTTTTTGCATTCCACCGTAACAACCTGTTAATGCACTACTCACCTCTGCTTGATTTGAGTAAAAAGTACTGGCGTTTAGATTTGATTGCGGATACAGGTCTATGATTTGGTTACAACTGCTTAAACCTATCAGTGAGAAAAGAATAATATATTTGAATGTTTTCATTGTGATTATGATTAAAAATTAATGTCAATGCCAAAAATAAAAGTTTTAGGAATAGGAAAACTTCCTCTTTGATAACCATCTATCAGCGAAGAGCGATACGATCCGTTCGTGAAGCGTCCTTCTGGATTTAAGCCTCTGTAGCCCTTAGCCGTTTGAAAAAACAAGTTTTGTCCAGAAAAGTATATTCTTGCTGTTTTTATATTTGCTAGACTTGATATTTTCGATGGTAGTTTATAACCTGCATTTATCTCTCTAAGAGTAAAATATGAAGCATCTTCAACCACATAATCGGTTAAAAGCCAATTAAATCCGTTTGTAGTGTATGGCGTTTTACCATCACCAGGGAACAATGGACTCAGCCAGCGATTAGAATTATAGGCTCTGTTTCTACTTCTTGTCTCAGTATAATTCGGGTCTCCATTAACAATTGAACCCCCTTGTACACCTTGCAATGAAAAGCTAATATCAAATGACTTAAAAATAAAGTTGTTTGTTATGCCCCAAGTAAAATCAGGATATGGATTCCCAATGACAGTTCTATCTTTATTGTCAATGATTTTATCGCCATTTATATCCACCAGTTTTAGTCCTCCTGGAACAAAATAGTTTGTTAAGCTACTCTTTACACCATCGGCCTTGGCTTTATCTACATCGGCTTGTGAAAGCCATACGCCATCTGTTTTATATCCTAAGAATTGAATTAATGGGTCTCCCACTTTATTCTGATACACTTCCGTTCGTTCTCCTTGATTTAGTAAATAGGCTTCGTTTCCTAATTCTAAAATTTTGTTTTTGGTATGAGAAAAATTAGCTGAAGTTGTCCATTTAAAGTTTTTGGTAGAAATATTCCTCGTTGTTAATTCAAATTCTATTCCTTTGTTTTGTAAACTTCCAATGTTATTCCAGAAAAGAGGAACGCCAATAAATGCCATGGATGATTGTTGCAGTAACAACTTATCTGTTTTTGACTGGTAAACATCTACAGACAATTCTATTTTATTTTTAAGAATTCCCAAATCTATTCCTAAGTTAGTTTGAAAGGTACTTTCCCAAGTAATATTCTTATTGGCTACAATTGTTGGTGAGGTTGATTGCCCTGCAACTAAGTTTCCGTTACCAGTACCCAAGGGATAATTAGCTGAGTACATTAAATCAAGAAAACCAAAATCAAGAATTCTGTTATTTCCAGATATTCCATAGCTTGCTCTTACCTTTAATTTATCTAACCATGTAATGTTTTTCATAAACTTTTCCTCAGTTGCTACCCAACCAACTGAAATCGATGGGAATGTTCCCCATTTATTACCCGGTCCAAAATATGAGCTACCATCTGCACGAAAGCTTGCCGAAAGTAAATACTTATCATTAAACTCGTAATTTACTCTGCCCAAATATGAAAGAAGGCCAATTTGATTGATTGAACTGGTTGTTCCTGCTTTGTCTATTTGAGAAGCATTGTTGATGGTTCTAATATTATCACTTGGATAATCCAATCCTGTAACCGTGCTTCTGCTCACTTTTGTAGTTTGTGCGGTGTAACCAATTAATGCATTGATTGAGTGCTTTCCGATACTTTTTACGTAATTCAAGGTATTTTCTGAAAGGAGGTCAACATAGGAGCTATTCGTATATACGCCTTTACTTACAATACCATCACCTGTGGCATTTCTATTCTCCCAGTCCAATCCTGAAGTGTTGTTAATGTAAACACTTGCCATAGTTTTGAAATCTAAACCTTTCATTAGATTAAAAGTAAGATTTCCCGAACTTTGTAATCGATATTCATTTGTATTTACATCTTGATTGATCACGGCCGACTTTGGATTGTTCTGTGAAGAACCAGTTTGTGGACCCGTTGGGCCTGTTGAAGTCCAGATTGAACCATCGGGCATAGTGCCAGAATAAACTTGATTACTAAAATGTCTCGGATGGGCAAAGTCGCCCTCTTTGATATTTACCCATTGCGGGTTTTGTCTTACCCAAGCAGCCGTTAGCTGATTGTGGTAAACTGGTAATGAGCTCGGGAACCTTGTAAAATTGGTAAAATTTTCAGAAGGTGTTTCTCTCGTTGAGTAGGAGGGATTTAAGTTTAGCGACAATTTTACTCTTTTGGTTAAATCGACATCTACTTTTGCTCGAATATTAAGTTTTTCGTAATTACTCTTGTACATCATACCCTCATCTGACTGGTATCCTCCCGAAATAAAATATCGAACATCCTTTTTCCCTCCAGAAGCACTCAATAAGATATTTTGGAATTGCCCCGTTCTGAGTGACTCGTTTTGGTAATCAGCACCTTTTCCACCCAACAATGTTTGTTCGATTATATAAGCTGACCTTTCATTATCACCAGCAGTATTTGCAATTGTTCGAATTGGTGCACTTGGGTCAGTTGCCTTCAGTGCAGCCTCCTGAAACAACAACTCAACGTACTCAGTCGCTGACATGGTATTATATCTTTTATAGGGAGATTTTTGGCCAATCGAATATTTGAAAGAATAAGTTGGTTTATCAGATTTTCCGCTTTTGGTAGTTATTAAAATTACTCCACTTGCTCCACGCGAGCCGTAAATGGCAGCTGAAGCAGCGTCTTTTAAAACTTCCACAGATTCAACATCAGCCATGTTAACAAAAGCAAGTCCATCTGGCACAGGCTGTCCATCAACAACAACTAATGGTGTTGCACCTGCATTAACTGAACTGATACCTCTAATTGTAATTTTTGGTGCTGCACCAGCTTCTGAGGATATATTTTGAATCTGAACTCCAGCGATTTTTCCTTGTAAAGCTTGGTCAAGTCTGGTTACAGGTGCCTCATCTAATCGTTCGTTTTTGTATTTTGATACAGCTCCTGTTAAACTAGTTTTCTTTTGAGTACCATACCCAACAACAATAACTTCGTCCAATGCTTTATTGTCCGAACTAAGTGAGACATCTATCTTGTTTTTGTTTCCAACAAGCACTTCTTGGCTTTCATAACCTACGAAGCTAAACACTAAAGTTGTTTTTTCATCAATCGACTTTATTGAATACTCTCCTGCCCCGTCTGTGGTAGTTCCACGAGTTGTACCTTTAATCGTAATACTAACACCTGGTAATCCATCTCCACTTAAAGCATCCGTTACCTTTCCCTTTACATTTTTTTCAATGTTTGAATATTCAGTTTTATTACCAATATTTGACATATTGATATTTGCCACGAGCGATTTTTCGGTAGATTCGATTGGTGTAGTACTTTCCACATTATTTTCTTGAAATCGCTCATTCGATAATGCACCTACTTTGATGCTCTTATCTGCAAAAACTGTATAAGAAGTACGGTTTATTTTTTTGTATTTTAAACCTACAGGCCCTAATACATTTTCAAGATTTTGCTCAAGACTTAAATCCGTATTGACCAATCTACTGTTGATTGTAATTCCTTGTACGGTTTTAAGCTCGAATAAAATGTCTGCTCGATAATGATTTTTAAGTTCATTTAATACATCGTTCAATAAACGAAGTGCTTCGTACTTTGATCTCTCCAATGGCCTAGTTTGCTTTGTCATAGCAAACATCTGCGAATGGCTCGGTAAGCCCGTAATTAATAGAATAACCATAAGCCTCCACGAAGAAGCTTTTAGTAAACGTTTTATCATTTTGGTAAAAGTTAAATATAAAATATTAAATTATTTTTCTGAAAGTTGTACTTTGTCCTCTTGTCTAATTACATTAACATCTAAAAGTTCGGAAATCGTGTGTAGAAGTTCATCTACATTTTCGGCACGGAACGAACCCATTATTTTTCGTTCAGCCAATTCTGTATTATTTATTGTAACTTTTAAACCATAAGTTTCCTCTAACATCTGAGCTACATCCGAAAGTTTTGTTTCATCAAAAACGAAACGCTTCTCTTTCCACAACGAAAAATTGGATGGTTGTATAACTGGTTTTAATATAGCTTTGTTATTTTTATTAAAAGTAACAAGCTCGCCCGGTTTCATTATTAATCGTTTAGCAATTTTGCCTTCTTTATAATTTACCAAAACCTTACCTTTCTTTAAAACAATATTTGCACCTCTTGGACGGGCAAAAACAGAAAACTCTGTACCTAACACAACCACCTCAAAATTTTTATCCGTTTTTACAATAAATTTTTGATTTATTGAAGAATGTGTTACCGAAAAATCTGCTTCTCCGTTTAAATAAACCTCTCTCTTAGAATCTCCAAATCCCCAGCGTGGTACTTTAAATGATGAATTGGCATTGAGTGTAACTTGTGTACCATCTGTGAGTACAAATGACTTCACTTCGCCGTATGCTGTTCGATAAGTTGTATAAATGATTGAATCTTGTAATAACCATAATCCTATTGATAAAAATAATAATATTGATGCGGCTATTGAGCATTTTACAATTTTGGATTTTCTACCTAATATTTTCAAAGGTTGTCTTACCATTGGAGCTTCGGAGTTAATATTAAAAAAGTTTTTATAACGTTCAGCCAAAACTTGGCTATCGGGATAATATTCAAAGTTGCTATTTTCCCATTCTTCCAACCATTTATAATATAATTCTTCATTTGAAGGATTTTGTAACCAATTATCTATCTGTTTTCGCTGTAAAGGTGTGGTCTTATTTGCGAAATTATCTAATATCAGCTCTTTTGTAATATCAGTATTCATATTTTTTTCTTTTTTAGCAAGATGTTTTTTATTTAAAAACCCTTAGTTTTTATTATTTCAATAATAAAAATACAATCAGTCCTACTGAGAAAGTAAGGTAGTCTTTCATGCCATTCTTTAAAATAGTTAAACCCTTGCTTAGATGAGCTTCAACAGTTTTTAAAGAAATTTCTAATTCATTGGCAATTTCTTGGTGCTTTTTACCTTCAAATCTACTCATTAAAAATACTTTTCGACATTGCGGTGGCAACGACTCTACCAGCTCTTTGACTCTATTATAAGATTCTTCAAATTGAGTAATATTATCAGGGCGAAGGCTATCCGAACTCATATTTTGGTCCGTATTCTCTAGGCTATCTAAACCCTTAAACTCTGACCTCAAGTAGGAGTATGCTTCGTTTCTAACACTTCTAAAAAGATAAAAACGATAGGAGGAATTAATTGAGTTAAACACCTTTTTTGTCCAAAACTTAACAAAAACATCGCTCACAATGTCTTCAGCTATTTCTCTTGAGTACACATATCTCACAGCATGACTACACAAGGCTCGATGGTACCTTCGAAACAACAACTCACAACCTTCCTCAGGGCTTTGGTCAAAAGCTCTCTTAATAAATATCTCATCATCTGAGAATGATTTAGTATTTACCTCAATATCCAACTTCAAATCAGAGTCTTTTAATATTGAAAACTCTGTTTCATGTAATAAGTTGTTTGACCTTTTAGGTACCTGTTCCTGCATTTTATGTCCATATAAATCTGACCTCTATTTAACTAGACGCAAAATCTATTAAATACCCTTAGTCAAAATATAATATTTTTTATGAAATTTTGTGT
The DNA here is from genome assembly GCA_945860265.1 of Emticicia agri. Classification (GTDB taxonomy): domain Bacteria; phylum Bacteroidota; class Bacteroidia; order Cytophagales; family Spirosomataceae; genus Emticicia; species Emticicia agri_A. Next base: position 30,979 of record CAMAQF010000012.1, read on the forward strand.
TTTTCTGTTTTAATGCAAATTGATTGTTGATAATTAATCTTACAGCTTGTATTGCCTCACATATTTTATTCCTTTCTGACACATTCTCACGGCTAAAGACAGCTAGGTTCTAACATCTACGCACAAGCTAATGCTTCACGGATTACGATGCAAGGCGATGCCCTCGCCTAAAATATCGTTTGAATGTCTTGTCCTGAAATAGCTTGACTCCAAGGCATTATAACTATGATTATCAAGCAAGACTTGTAATGCTAAAAAGTAGTATGGAGGGGGAGGAAATAGTTTCGAAAGCTAGTAAAAAAGGCACTTAAAAAATACTTTTTTAAGTCGTTTTCATGTATTTTTAAACAAATGACTGAATAATCATAAAAATTTGATGTCAATACTATTTGTTCCAAAAGTTCTATTTGATTTCAAATTCAATGTAGCAAGAGAATTTTTCTGTAGCTGAAGCTTATTTACAATAGGCGGGATTTTGTGGCCTGCATTAATATTTATGGTGAAAGTGACCAATACGCCAAGCTGCAAACCGTTAGCGGTAAGCATAACAGACCCCATAAGACCTCTAAAAATCTGAGCTAAAAATACAATTGCATTTTTATTTGTACAGACCGTTCTGTTTGAGTATATTTGCAACGTCAATTAATCAAAATTTACTAATGAACATAAAACATGACAAAGAAAATGTATTAAAAACAGGACTCAGCTTATTTTGTAATAAAGGCTATAACAGTCTTGGTATTGACGAGATATGTAAAGTAACAGGAATGACCAAAGGTGCGTTTTATAATGCATTTAAAAGCAAAGAGCAGTTTTTAATTGAAGCCATTTTGCTTTATGCAAAAAACAACGTGAACCGAATAAAAACCCAACTTAAATCAAATACTGATAAACCTGCTTTTGAACGCCTTTTTCAATTTTACATCAATATGCTTGAAGTACAGCCAAAAGTGAATTTTATGGGTTGTTTTATCAATAACATTATGTCTGAATTAGGGGCTGCAAATGACAAGGTTGGATTAGCTTCTACGCAAGCATTTGATGAATTTATAGATGCAATAGAATCGACAGTTAAGGATGCTCAACAAAATAATGAATTGAGTTCAGAATGGAACTCCAGACAAATTACAGAACTTTTTCATTCGACATTTTACGGTTCTCTTACCAGAGCCAAAAGTTCTAGAGACAATCAACAAAGCATTAACACAATGAAATTATTATTCGACAATTTAAAAACAAATAAATAAAAATGGGAAAAATAACCACAATTAAAAGAGAGATTGAAATCAATCAATCAAAGGACAAAGTTTGGAACGCTTTAGCAGACTTTGGCAACATTTGCCACGGACACCCAGCGGTAAGTAAATCATTTATTACTTCTTCCCAAAAAGTTGGAGTTGGTGCAACTCGACATTGTGATTTTACAATGATGGGAGCAAGTGCCGAAGAAAAAGTAACGGAATGGAATGAAGGTAAAAATATCAAAATTGAAGTTGCTGAACTTAAAAAAATGCCCGGAATTGATACTATGGCGTTAGACTTGGCTATCAGACAAAATGGTGATAAAACCATTTTATCCAGCACTATGGCTTACTCAATGAAAAACAGTTTTTTCGATGTAATGAACAGTCTAATGATCAAAAATATGAATGCCAAATTATTGGACGGCATTATGGCTGGTCACAAACTGTATATCGAAACAGGAACTATCGTAAATGAAAAAACAAAATTAGACACCTCAATTGTTAAACAATTAAATTAAATGAAATACGTATTAATTATTTTGCTTGGATTTTTTGCGATAAAATCAGCAACTGCACAAACAGTAAAATTAGGTAGAAGTGCTACCGAAATAACAATGGAAGTAGAAATTGACGCCCCTATTGAAAAAGTTTGGGCAAATTTCAAAGACGTTGGAGGTATTTATAAAAACAGCCCAACGGTGGACACTTCTTATGTTATTTCAACAATCAATGAAGGAGTTGGTGCAAAAAGACACATGATAATGTCAAAGGCTTTTAAAGGTGCAATTTTAGAAGAAGAAAATCAAATTTGGGACGAATCGGAGCGTTATCAAAAATTCAACGCTTATACCATTTATAAAGTACAAGGCATTCAGACAATGGGAGGCGATTTTAGACTTACTGCAAAAGGCGATAAGACCATTCTTACTTCTACTTTAAACTATTCTATGAAAAACAAGGTGTTTGGAATGATGAACGGAATGATGGGGCGTAAGAAATTCAAAAAAACGTGGGCTTCAATTCTTGCAGGATACAATTATTATTCGGAAACTGGTATCAGAGTTACAGAAAATACAGCTTTGCCAATAGAGGTAGTAAAACTATTGGAAGTGAAGAAAAACTTGACTAAATAGATATGGTAGAAAATAAAACATTTTTAATAATTAACGCCACACCAAATACAGATGATTTAGCAAGTTTTCAATCCTATATTTCACAAATCATAGGTATCTTTACAAAGTTTGATGGAAATGGAATGCTGCGTTAGAAAACAAACGAGCAAGTAATGGGACAAGGTGGAATAAAAGCAATTGCCGTTTTTGAATTTCCTTCTCAACAATCTATATAAGATATGATGGCAAGTTAAGAATTTACTGCTCTGAACGAAGTTCGTAAAAAAGCATATAAACAAGAAGTAGATTTGATGATTTGCGAAAGCGTAAAAAAATGAAAGCAGCTAATAGCACCTACAGGAAATTGGCGGTTCTGTGGCTAAATGAACCTTTGTGCTGAGTATCAAGTTCAGTTGTGAAGAGACTATTTTTTAAACTGTGTCAAGTAATAATTTCACAAAAGACCTAAGTCAATAATATTATTGCAAGATGGGCTTAATTGAGGGCTTACAGAAGTTCCGGCAATTTTAAAACAATAGTGTAGATTAGCCATTTTTTCAACGGCATCTCATAAACTTATCTTTATAGTTGCGTCGTACGTTAAGTTCCATCGTGGCAATGGAACTTAACGTATTACGGATAACAAAACATTTCCTCGTATAGGAAAATTTTTCATCATTATGGAAGTTTGAAGTCTTAAATGATACGTTTTATTTTACTGATTTTTAACTCCACCTGACTAGTATTTTTATCGCAAACAATTGACTTTAAGCAATTTGACTTTTTTTCAAAAATCACTAATTTAAGACAAAAATACAATTAACCTACTTCAAAATCTTAACCTTAATATCTTTAAAATAGGCGATACTTTTTGGGTCGTGGCCTTGTAGGGCTACTGTACCCGAACTCAATCTTTTTAGTCCACGATTTTCTGGAAGAGTGTCAGGCTCGGTATAATCAACTGCTACTTTATCATCAATTTTTATAATAATGTGCTTGTTTTGCACAATTATATGATATTCGTACCACTCATTATCTTTCGCAAAATTTTCTTTCACATCATTTATGCCATACAAACTTCCCGTTTTACGCCAGTCGGTGTGCGTTTGGTTTACCTGAACTTCGTAGCCTTTTTCGGGCCAGCCTTTTGCCTGGTATGCCGTATGAATAAATATACCAGAGTTTGAACCGGGCAGCGTTTTAGCTTTTAATTTAAACTCAAAATTTTTAAAGTCATGGTTGCCAACTTTTCCTTCGTAGAAAAGGTGGGTTCGTTCGCCTGCAACTTTAATTGTTCCGTCTTCGATAGAGAATGTGGCGGGGTGGTCTTCGTTTATTTTCCAGCCATCAAAAGATTTGCCATCAAAAAGCGAAACCCAGCCTTTTTCTTTTTTCTGCGAAAACGCCAAACTGACCGACAATAACAAACACAATAACAATGATAGTTTTTTCATGATTAAAATTGATTCTTAAGGTTGAATATTTGTTTAAAAACTCTAATTTACGATATTCATACAGGCTTACAAAATTGTATTTCAGCTAATTTTATCTCTCAAAACTATTTATTTACTTGGCAATTACCACTCTGTCTTAATATTTACTTAATTTTGCGAAAAAAACAGCATAATTTAGCGTAATGGGTCAAACTAACAACGTTTTTATACTTACCTTATCTATTATTGGTTTAGGGTTTTTTATAAAAAAATATAATTTCATATCAGAAAAAGAGGGCAAAACCATCTCGAAGTTTTTGATGCACACCACATTTCCTGCTTTGATGATTTTCTCAACGGCTCGTATAAAACTCGATTCTTCGCTCCTACTACTCCCATTATTTTGCATTGTTTTTTGTTCAATAATGATTGCCATTGCATGGATTTGGTTTGCTAAATATCCGAATGATTTGCGTGGCGTATTAACAATGGGGGCAGGCGGCCTAAATGTTGGTCTTTTTGGTTTTCCGCTCATCGAGGGACTTTTTGGAAAAGAAGCAATGGTATATGCGGTGATGTTTGATATAGGCAATACAATTATGACTTTTGGCGTGGTTTATCCAATTGGAAGTTATTTTTCTTCAAATCATAAAGGTTTACCTAAATTCGGCACTCTGATTAAGAAGATTTTTAGTTTACCACCCGTCTTAGGTTTATTTATTGGTTTGGTAATCAATGTTTCAAATATTGAAATGCCCACTTTGTTTTTTGATTTTTTAGGTACTCTGGCACAAGCCAATAAGGCATTGGTATTGCTCTTGATGGGTGTTTATTTGAGTTTTGAGCTAAATAAAAAACAAGTGATAGCAATCTCGAAGGTATTGATTATTCGCTATGCTGTAGGAATATTATTTGTGTTGGTTATCTACTTTAGTTTTTCGCACGATACACTATTATATGCAGTCTTGATTATATGCGTAATGCTTCCATCAGGTATGACAATTTTGCCTTTCGCTGACGAACTCAATTATGATACACGTATTCCGGGTACGCTGGTCAATATATCGCTACTAATTAGTTTTGTACTAATGTGGGGTTTAGTTTTGGGGCTGCGTTTGAATTGATTACTTCACCACAGGCCACTTCAACACAGCCGAGTTGATTGGTTCTAAGAATTCCCCTACTTATTCAAGGAGGGGTGTCCTGACGAAGTCAGACGGGGTGGTTCTTGGCATATAAATGCTAGAAAAATGTATTGTTGGAACAAACCACAAAAAATTAATTATCATCTTCGTCCTTATCTTATTCGCTACCAGCCATTTTTGCGGGGTATGCTTTTGAGCCTTTGGCTGAATACCACAAAATTTTGTCTACGGTAAAGGCTCACGTTTTTGCAGTAAAACATAAGAACCAAAAAAATATACTTTTTTGGTCTAAATCCTAAATAAAAGCTTCGCCGTAAATTCTGATACTCTTTCAGTGGTCGAGGGCATTATTCAGGATTAATTCTTTTTGATTATACGCCAACGAATCGCATAGTAAATGAGGGTAACTACCAAACCTCGCTTGCATGCTCTTTTTGGTATAATCACTAACCATTCTAGCACTTGCCCAAAGATGTTCTTCGGACGAAAATTTACCCGAAAAAAGACAATTATCCATCAAAATATGCACGTGAGAGACTATGCTGATTTGGCTTGATTTTATCAAAAAAATACATAACGAAGCTATCCCATCGCCTTCTTTATATGTAATCTAAAAATTGGTCATAGGTGCTGAATGTTTATTAAAGTTACAAATAGTTAAAAACTTAGCCTACAAATTTCATAAAATCTCATTATATTTGGCTTATTCAAACTAAACCTAAACATGAAAATCTTCATCAAAACCCTGCTTGTCTCAATAATAAGCATTTCTGCCTTTGCCCAAACAATTAATATCAAAATCCTGCAACAACCCGTGGAGGTTTATAAAGATAAATGGGGAGTTTCGCATATTTATGCCCAAAATGAACATGATTTGTTTGTAACACAAGGCTATATGGCAGCCTCAGACCGACTTTTTCAACTAGAAATGTGGCGAAGACAAGCAACAGGTACAATGGCCGAACTTCTGGGCGAGCGTGAACTAAAGCGTGATATTGGCACAAGATTATTTAAGTTTAGGGGAAATCTAAATGCTGAACTGCAACATTATCATCCACGAAGCAAGCAAATCATTGAGGCTTTTGTGGCAGGAATAAATGCCTATATTACCGAAGCCCGACAAAAACCCGATGATCTACCTTTTGAATTTAAGTTACTCAAGACATTACCAAATTTTTGGACACCTGAAGTGGTTATTAGTCGCCATCAAGGGCTTTTGAGCAATATAGAAGATGAAATTAATAATGCTCGACTTGTAAAAATTTTAGGGGCAGATAAAATGCGTGAATTATCGTGGTTTCATCCAAAAACCTCAGATAACGAACCCAACCTAAAGCTCGACAAAATTCTTGATAATGATGTGCTCTTTGAGCATATTTTAGAATATTATGAAGCATTTAGAGCTCCATTAAAATTTCCAAAACCTGACAATAAAGTAGGATTACTCGATGATTTTCAGGATTGGTACAAAGACGAAAAAGACAATGTTGGCTCGAATAACTGGATAGTTTCGGGCAAACTTACCGAAAGTGGCTACCCAATGTTGGCCAATGACCCGCATCGAGCTCAATCGACGCCTTCGTTGCGTTATTGGGTGCATTTAAACGCTCCTAATTGGAATGTCATTGGTGGAGGCGAACCAACTTTACCTGGAGTTTCGATTGGTCATAACGAATACGGTGCTTGGGGATTGACTATTTTTGAAACCGATAATGAAGACTTGTACGTTTACGAAACCAACCCTAAAAACCCTGATCAGTATAAATACAAGGGTATTTGGGAAACCATAAAAGTTATTTCGGATACAATTAAGGTCAAAGGGCAAGCCCCAAAAATAGTTCAGCTAAAATATACCCGGCACGGGCCAGTTGTTTTTGAAGATGCCAAAAAAAATCATTTGTATGCCGTTCGGGCGGGTTGGCAAGAAGTAGGCTGTGCTCCTTATTTAGCTAGTTTACGCATGAATCAAGCTCAAAGCTGGGAAGGATTTCGTAAAGCTTGTACGTTTAGCCGAATTCCAGGCGAAAATATGATTTGGGCAGATAAAAAAGGACATATCGGCTGGCAAGCGGTGGGCATTTCACCAATTCGTAAAAATTGGTCGGGCTTAGTTCCTGTTCCGGGCGATGGCCGTTTTGAATGGGGCGGTTATTTGCCCATCGAACTTTTGCCAAATAAGTTCGACCCAAGCGAAGGTTTTGTGGTTACGGCTAATAATAATCTGACTCCCAACAATTTTCCGAATAGAAATGCAATTGGTTGGCGTTGGGCAAATCCTGTGCGAGCCAATAGAATCGAAGAAGTGCTGAGTTCGGGCAAAAAGCATACCTTAGAAGAGTTTGCTTTGTTGCAAAGCGACTATGTTTCGCTCACGGCTCGTGTGTTAGCTCCGATGTTAAAAAGATTACCAATTGATGCACAATATCGCTATCTAAAATCAAAACTCGAAAACTGGGATAATTTTGAGCTGAGTCCAGAATCGACCAACGCTACGGTTTATGTTGAATGGGAAAGTTTATTGCAAAAGGCTGTTCATAAACTGGCAGTTCCCGAAAAAGCCCAAAAATACATGAAAACCATTCCGACCAAACGCATGACCGATTGGCTCGTAACTCCTCCGCCATTTTTAGGGGCAAATCCATTGGCAAGTCGAGATTCGTTACTAATTGCTTGTTTCAAACAAGCGGTTGAAAATATTGCCGCAAGATTGGGAAAAGATGAAAACCAATGGCAATACGGCCAAGCCAATAATAAGCATATTAAACTGACGCACGCACTTTCGGATTGGGTGACAGACCCAGCATTGAAGGCGAAAATTAATCTTGGCCCAATGCCTCGCGGTGGTTATGGCGAAACTGTCAATAACTCAAGCAATAACCTCAACCAAACGCACGGAGCATCATTTAAAATAATTGTTGATACTGAAAATTGGGACAGAACTTTGGGTATAAATAACCCTGGTCAATCAGGTGACCCACGCTCAGAGCATTATGGAGATTTATTTAACTTGTGGGGAACTGGCGGTTATTTTCCAGTATATTTCACGAAATCAAAAATTGTGGCCGTTTCAGAGAAAGTTATGGTTTTGAAGCCATAAAAATAAAAAGAGCCGTAAGCGAAAAATGTTTTATGGCTCTTTTTTTAACCCAATATTTCCTTCGCAACTCTTTCACCCGAGCGAATCGCTCCGTCGATGTAGCCATTCCAGACATCGGAGGTTTCTGTGCCTGCCCAATGAATATTTCCAACTGGCTCACGCAGTGCTTTTCCGAGTGATGTCCACGCTCCCGTCGGCATAAGGCCTGCATAACAACCACGAGTAAATTCCTCAGCAGCCCAACTATGGTCGATGTAAGCAATCGGATTTCGTGCTTTTTCACCGAAAAATTTAGCAAAAGAATTTAAAATCGACGCTTTTCGTTCTTCTTCCGATAGATTAGAAAATGCTTTTGCTTGATTTCCCAATACAAAACCCATCATTATTCCTTTGCTTCCATCTTTGGGCGAATTATCAAAAGTCACAGTTGTATAGCCTTCATTAGTAGCCGATAAGCCATTTAAGCCAGCTTCTCGCCAAAAAGGTTTGTCATAAATCGCATACGTTTTCCAAACGGTTCCCATTGGCATTCGTTGTGTAAGTTGCTCACGATTAGCAGGCAAAAGCGGAAAATAATTGATTCGACCAGCCAAAGTTGGCGGAAGTGCTACCACCACTTTTTTTGCCAAAAACTCAAAATCATCGCCTTTGACGTTTACAATATTGTTTTCTTGAGAAATACTCCTTACAAACGAATTAAATCCGATTTTATCTTTAAAAGTTTCGGCTAAACGCAAAGCAGGCTGCGAGGCTCCACCCAAAATCCGTTCTTCTTGGGCTCCATTTTTTACATTCATCAAAGTATCTAAATTTCGCCCCGATTTTGTGTAGAAAAGTGCATGAAGCATGGAAACCTCGTTGGGGTCAGCTGCCCAAATAGCTTCGGCAGCAAGCTTAAACATAATTTTAGCAGTCTTAAAATTCATCTGCTTATCCATCCATGTTGCCAACGTCATTGAGTCATAGTATTCCGCATTGGGCGACTCCCAAGGTTTTTCTAGGTCAATAGTTTTTGAGAGTTTATTTATTTGTTTGATTGCAAAATCTAAACTTAGCAACGAACCAATCGGTAGCGGAGGAATCAGTCCTTTGTAGCGTTTTACTTTACCATTAAAAAGCAAGGTGCTTTTTCCTTCATCATAAGTCGGAAAAGTCTGCACTCCAAATTCTTTTGCCAAAGCATAAATTTTATCTTGAGTAGGCCCAACCCAAGCTGCTCCTAAATCTAAATACGTGCCATCGTCGTAATATTTTGTATAAACTCGCCCTCCTACCCTATCACGAGCTTCAAGTAGTAAAACATCTTTTCTAGCTTTGAGTAGCTCACGGGTAGCGGTCAGACCAGCATAGCCTGCCCCAATGACAATGGCATCATAAATTTTCATATTTTTATTTTTTAGGTTTTTGGAGTATGCTGACTTTAATCAGAAATTTAGAAAAATAAATTCTGTTAAAACCTAAAACCTAACTCATAAAACCTATCCCGTTCTCAAAACCTCTTTAAAACCAATTCACTCACTGTTTGTCCAATCGAGAGTGAAGAAGTTGCCGCTGGCGATGGTGCATTACAAACATTGATAGCTTGCTGATTCTCGAAAATGGTAAAATCATCTAGCAATCCACCTTCACGGTCGCAAGCTTGAGCTCTCACACCTGCAGGGCCCGTCAGGAGGTCATCGGACTGAATTTCGGGAATTAATTCCTGCAAAGCCTTCGTAAATGCAGCTTTCGAGAACGAACGATACATTTCACCCAAACCAGTTTGCCAATATTTGGCTGCCACTTTTCTAAACCCTGGCCAAGCGAGCGTTTCAAATAGTTCGCCAAAATGAATATCCAATTTCTTATACCCTTCTCTACGGAAAGCCAAAACTGCATTTGGCCCCGCCTCCACGCCACCATGAATCATACGAGTAAAATGCACACCCAAGAATGGAAAGTTAGGGTCCGGTACAGGATAAATGAGGTTTTTTACGAGATATTGTCTTTCGGGCTTTATCTCAAAATATTCTCCTCTAAATGGCGTAATTCTGAGATTGTTGGAACGCTCATCGGTCATTTGTCCAACTTTATCGGAGTAAAGCCCAGCACAGTTGACGACCAATTTTGTTTCGTAAGTATTTTTGGAAGTTTTTATTACTGAAACGCCATTTTTTGTTACAATACTTTCTACTTTTTCATTGAATGCAATTTCTCCACCCAGTTTCTGAGTTTTAGCTAAATATTTTTTACAAACATCAGTATAATTAATGATACCAGTTTGAGGCACAAAAAATCCTTTTAAACCTTTTACATGCGGTTCGTATTCTTTGATTTGATCGGCATTCAACATCTTGAAGCCATCTAAGCCATTTTGTTTGCCACGCTCAAAAAGTCCGTCAAGAATCGAAATTTGTTCGGGTTTTGTAGCCACAACAATTTTTCCGCAGAGTTCGTATTTTATATCTTCTTTTTGGCAGAAATCAAGAAGCATATCGTAGCCTTTGATACAATTAATAGCTTTCAAACTACCTGGTTTGTAATAAAGTCCCGAGTGAATAACGCCGCTATTATGGCCCGTTTGGTGTTTGGCCACTACATCTTCTTTTTCGATGATGAGCAATTTCAAACTCGGATTTTGTTCTTTTATTCGCAAGGCAGTGGCCAAGCCAACTATTCCTCCACCGATTATTGTTACATCATAAATCATTTTAACTATCAATTATCAAATATCAATTATTAAGAAAAAAAGATTGAAAATCAATTTCTACAATAACAAAATAACCTTGTTCATTTAAAAAGTACAATTTTTCTTGGCGTTTTGAATTACCAAACTTAAATTTGTACAAATTTAACAACAACATTTAGATATGAAAAAGTTTAGTGTTTTATTATTTGCAGGAGTAGCGATTTCGTTGACTTCTTGCGATTATCAAAAAAACAATCGTATCGAACAAAAAGATGTTCGTCAAGGTGATGAGTGGGTTTATGGTGTAAGTCCGGATTCAGCAGCAAGTCAATTAAAAAATAAATATACAGCAAATCCTGAACTTGAAAAACGCACAAAAGCGATTCAAGAAAAAATGTTTGGTGCAGGAAAATCTAATGAAGGTGCATAATTAACACCGATGATTTTGCTTACAGTAGGCGGGTTACAGTTTATCATGGCATTTCTGTGCTACATATCCTGTAATATGCCTATTTTTATTTTTTTAAATCTCAGTGTTAACCTTATGTCAATAAAAAGAAACATTAATAAATGAACATAGCACTTGTAACAGGATCGGCAGGTTTAATTGGTAGTGAATCAGTTGCCTTTTTTGCCGAAAAATTTGATTTGGTAATTGGTATCGACAATAACCTTCGTTCGTATTTTTTTGGAGCAGAGGCTTCTACCGATTGGAATCGTAAAGGTTTAGAAGAAAAATACAATAATTATCGACATTATTCAGCAGATATTCGTTCGGAAGAAGAAATCGGTAAAATATTTGAAGAATACGGTACTGATATTAAGCTCGTCGTGCATACTGCCGCACAACCAAGTCATGATTGGGCCGCTCGTGAACCCTTCACTGACTTTACGGTAAATGCCAATGGTACACTCGTAATGCTCGAATCGACTCGTAAATATTGCCCAGAGGCAGTGTTTATTTTTACATCGACCAATAAAGTTTATGGCGATACGCCTAACTTTTTGCCATTGGTAGAATTAGAAACTCGCTGGGAAATCGACCAAAATCATCCATACTTTTTAAATGGAATCGACGAGTTGATGTCAATAGACCATTCAAAGCACTCAGTTTTTGGTGCATCGAAAGTTGCGGCTGATGTAATGGTTCAAGAATACGGTAGATATTTTGGAATGAAAACCGCAGTTTTTCGTGGAGGATGTTTGACTGGACCCAATCACTCGGGAGCTCAATTACACGGTTTCTTAGCTTATTTAATGAAATGTGCTATTACTGGAAATCACTATACGATTTTTGGTTACAAAGGAAAGCAGGTTCGTGATAATATCCATAGCTGGGATTTAGTGAATATGTTTTGGCATTTTTACCAAAATCCTAGTGCAGGCGAAGTTTATAACGCTGGCGGTGGACGCTTCTCGAACTGCTCAATGCAGGAAGGAATTGCGATTTGTGAGGAAATCACAGGCAATAAAATGAGCTTTAGCTATGCTGATGACAATCGCAGTGGCGACCATATCTGGTATATTTCTGACCTTACGAAGTTCAAAAATCACTATCCAGAATGGACTTGGAAATATGATTTAAAAACTACACTTACACAGATGTACGATAACATCAGTAAGCGTGTATAGTTGATTAGAAAAATATTGAGATTTAAAAAAGCCCAAATATTTGCACAATTAAGTGCTTTATTTGGGCTTTTTTTTGAATAAAAAACAAATAATGGATACAGATGATAGATTTTACGTATTTTTGTAAATAATATTAACACTTATTGAAATGAGTGCACCAACAGTTGAGTATCGATTGGATACCTTAGAAACGGTTTTGGCAGAATATATCATGCAACAAAACCGAAATCTTGCCCGACTTGAAAGAGAAATGTCAGATTTTAAAAACGAAATGTCGGATTTTAAAAACGAAATGTCGGATTTTAAAAATGAAATGATGGATTTCAAAAACGAAATGACGGATTTTAAAAATGAATCAAGAATTTCTCGAGATAAAACTACCGAAAACATTGATAATTATGTAAAAGAAGGGCGTGAGGCAAGAAAAGAAATGAACAAAAAATGGGGAGAGGTAACTAATAAGTTAGGTACTTTTGCTGAAGACTTTGTTGCTCCAAATATCCCAAGAATTGCAACTGATTTTTTTAAGTTTCCGAGTATTGATATTTTCAATCGCCGACAAGATAGACGAAATCCAAATGATGCATCGCAGGTATTTGAGTTTGATGTTTTTGCGGTATGTCACGCCGAAAAGAAAATTCTTTTGACTGATGTGAAATTTACCGTCAGAATGATTTATTTGGAAAGAGTACAGCAAACTGCTGAGAATTTCAGGCTTGCATTTCCAGAATATGCTGATTATCAATTAATTGTGGTCTTTGCGAGCATGGCTATTGCCCAAGACCAAGTAAAATATCTTACAAAGATGGGTGTTTATGCCCTTGCTTTAGGTAATGACAATATGGATTTATTAAATTTTGAAGACATCAATCAATGAAGCTAAGCGTTGTAATTCCCGCCTATAACGAAGAAGAAAGTATCTCAGAAACCCTCAGAAGTTTATATGCTACCTTAAAGAAATACGATATTCCGCACGAAATTTGGGTGACAAACGATAACTCTAAAGATAATACTTTAGGCGTTTTGCAGGATTTACAGAAAGAAATACCCACGCTGGTTTTCGAGACAAACAAAGAGCCAAATGGCTTTGGATACGCTGTTCGCTACGGTTTAGAGCGTTTTTCTGGCGATTGCGTGGCGGTTTTCATGGCCGATATGTCGGACGACCCCGAGGATTTGGTGAAATACTACAAAACCATGCTCGCCGATAACGTCGATGCCGTCTTTGGTAGCCGTTGGATAAAAGGCGGAAAAGTTATTGACTATCCTGCCGTTAAGAAAATCATTAATCGGGTCGCTAATTTTATTATAAAAATGGTGATTGGCATCAAATATAATGATACTACGAATGCCTTTAAACTTTACAAACGTGAAACAATGGAAGGCTTGAAACCTTTCCTTTCTCCTCACTTTAACTTGACGGTTGAACTTCCGCTAAAAACCATCGTTCGTGGATATTCTTACAGCGTAGTACCCAATAGCTGGACGAACAGAAAATACGGAGAATCGAAACTTAAAATCAAAGAAATGGGTAGCCGCTATTTCTTTATTTTAGTGTATTGTTTTGTAGAAAAATTCTTCTCGAGAGGAGATTATATGAAGAAATAGAAAGTTTACAAGTATCGCACGACTAAAATAAAAAGGTCGTGCTTGGCTATTATTCCACACTTTTTTGACTGTCGAGGCATAACCAAAAAATCTAATGCAGGACCAAAAATGCTTATCGAAAATACTTTTCTATCTTATTTTTTCGATTCCTTTTCTTATTTTTTTACAAATACTCTGGTCGTATGCTTTGAATGTGCCCTTCGAAGATGAACATGGCATTTTGCGAAATCTCTACGATATTGACATAAAGACTGACTTAAAGGAACAATTTAAAATCTTAATTGCACCTTGCAACGAACATTCAATTATTATTTCAAAAATATTTTTTGGCTTACACATTTGGCTTTTAAAAAGTATCAACTTTAAAAACCTGATGTTTGTTGGTAACCTTATCTTCTGCTCTATTTTTATTTTCTTTTTCAGATTACTTAAACAACACAAAATTTCTATTTGGGTCTTATTACCAATTCCGTACATTTTGCTTTCAGCACACATTTATGAAAATAGCCTTTGGGCAATGTGTGCATTTGAAAACAATGATGTCGTTGTTTTTCTGTGCTGGGCCATTTTCTTGATTTTCAGTATCACACCGAGCAAAACTAAATTTTATATTGGTCTATTTTTATTGGGTTGTGCCTTGATTTGCAATGGCAATGGAATTTTGTCTTTTGTGGTTGTTGGTTTCGGACTTATTTATCAACGACGCTGGCAAGAATTAATCATTGTTCTAGCTACATTATTGATAATGAAGTTTGTCTTTTTGTCGGGTAGCCAATACAAAACCCCGAATTCAATAATGACAACAATTTCAAGTTTTAGTGTTTTGGTTGGCGGTTTTATAAAAACAAGTTCACTCAATTTTATTATAAAACTGATTGGACTTGGAGTGATATTGACTATTAGTGGTGCAGTTCTCATGTATGTTTTTAAGAGAAAAAAAGATTTTTTTGAGCTAAACGTAGTCCTTCTTTCATTATTTTGTCTCGGAACACTGCTTGCAGTTGCCCTCTTCCGAGATGTCGTAAGTTCCGATTTTCCTGACCGCTACCGACTGTATCCTCAATTATTACTAATATGTATTTACTTACTGATAATCAAACAATTACCACAATATTTCAATCGTATTGTAGTGTTTTCTAGTATTTTTGGCATATTTTACTTTGTATATTCATACTATATTTCGTTTCCAAATATTCTGCAAGGCTACCAAAAAAGGCTTTTATCATCGGTTAATATGGCTCACAATGGCTCATCTTTAAATGGTTCTTATTATCGATTATTTTTTGACCAAACCATAAATTTTTATCAGAAAACGGGTAATTACAATTTCGAGCAACCTATTTTCGACATAAAAAATGCCATAATTAGCACAGACAGCATCAATCTTAAGACCGAAGAAACAAAGCAGGGCTTTATCTTATATTTTAAAAATATTGATGCCCAAAAAGTAAATAAAGAGCATGGTTATTACATAAGTTTAAAAACAATTGATAATAAATTTTATTTCTTACCGCTCTATCACACCCGTAATTCGTTGAGGCAAATACTTTCAAGTAAGCAATACTTAAGCAATGATTTCTTTGGAATGATTACTCATGCCGAAATTCCTGCTGACACCTACCAAATAGGTCTCATTTCAACTTTAGATGCTTCTGTGAAATATTTCAAGACCGACATAATCGTAAGCACTCACAAAGTTGGTTATCAGCAATAATTAAAAAGGAGAGATTGACAATAATAAGTTTGGTAGATAAAAGTTTTAAGATAATATGATAAAACGATTTTTAAATTGGCCAATCTATAGTTCATGGCTAGTTATAAGCTATTTAGTATTGCTGATAGTTTTACTTTTTCCTTATTATCAGATTTCTAACATACCAACTACGGGCATTGATAATTCTTGGCGAATTGCCTTAGAAATGGCTTACCAAAAAGGTTTGATTTTTGGGAAAGATATAATTTATACTTATGGCCCACTTGGCAGACTCACCCAAAGAATTTCTATCGAAACCAGTAATTTTCAATTCTTCCTTTTTGATATTTTATGCTTCGGAAATGTAGCATTTTTTCTTTACTACTTATTGCCAAAGCCTCTTAAACTTTATCATTTATTTGTACATTTTGGGCTTTTCTTGCTTTTATCTTCCATTTATGGCGAGTGGCAGAGCTTTTTACTTTTTTTCGTTAGTATTTTTTCGGGGCTTTTATTTCTGAAAAAACAAAATCAATGGTTTCTTGTCCATGCGATTGCGATGGGTATAATCAATTTTTACATCAAAGCAAATTATGGCGTTATCGCTCTCGGATTTGTCTTTATTCTATTGTTTTATGCCTTTTTCTCGAAACGATTATCGCTTCAAAACTTACTTTTATATTTCTTCGGAAGTATGTTTTTTTTGATTTTATTGGCTTTTTTATTAAAAACAGACCTCATAGCTTACTTTTTTTCCAGTATCGAAATCATTAAGGGATATAACGAATCTCAGTCTTTTTTTCCTACCGATAGACTTCGAGCAGTGGCAGCTTCATATAGTATTTTTGTGTTATTTATATTTATTTTTGTGGCGTTTATCTTGCAAAAACTGCTAAAAAAAGATTTTTCTATACCTTCTCTTGATTCTTTTTTTGTGTTGGGTTGCGTGGGCGTTTGCTCGTTTGTACTTATAAAATATGCTTTTGTGCGAGCTGACGACGGCCATTTAATGTCCTTTGTTCGCAGTGCAAGTTTGCCTTTTTTACTTTTATGCAGTTTTGCAACTGAAAAATGGCTTAAAGTAGGCGGTTGGCTCTTAATTTCGCTCAATTTGATAAGTTATCTTGTTTTCTATCAGTCAATTTATGGACAATTATCAATTTCCATAATTGATAATTTGCGAACAAAAAGCTACATTTTGCCCGAATATTTTAAGGATATTTCAAAAAAATATACGCCTCACTACAATTTTTCTTACCCGAAAGAGGTCTTAGATATAATTGGAAACAAAACCGTTGATTTAGTACCCAACGAAACATCGGAAATATACCTAAACAAACTCAATTATAATCCTCGTCCAGTTATTCAATCTTATCAGGCTTACAATGCATATTTGGATAGAAAAAACCAAGAAAAATACCTGTCAGCTACCGCTCCAGATTTTGTAGTATATAGCATAGAAAGCACCGATAATAAATATGCAATTGGCGATGAAACTCTAACTTTAGTTGCTCTTTTACAACGTTATGAACCAATAAAGACTTGGCCAAATCGTTTATTATTAAAGAAGAAAGACCAAACCAAAACCTTAAAGTTAGTCAAGCAGTCAAGCACAGCTTGGGAAATGGGCAAAAGTTTTACCCTGAATTCTGTAATTAAGGCCGACTCTTCTAATCAAAAGCTACTTTCTATTATCAAAGTAAAAACCACATACAACTCGTTCGGTAAATTACTAAATTTGTTGTTCCAGCCGCCGCACCTTAATATGGAAATTGCGACGAGCAAAGGAGAAAAAACAATTTATCGAACTGTACCAATTTTACTGAATAAAGGTTTGATTGTGAATGCAAAAATGGATGATGTAGCGGAAGTAAAGCAGTATTTTGAAACAGGTTTGGTAGCAAATAAAAACATAAAAAGCGTAAAATTTGATGAAATTCTGAGAAGAAAAGCAGGTTTTGATAAGAAAATCGAAATTTTAGAGGAACTTTACGAGTTAAAATAAAGACCTTATGAAGCATTTACGAACATTCTTTGTCATTTTTTTTAGTATGGTTATTTGGCCTAATCAAACGACTGCTCAAAAATATGTCTGTCAGGGAATTGGAAATCTGAGCGACGACCCCAACCATGCCCTTTCTGTGATGAATAAGTTGGTTGGTATTGGTTGCAATTCAGCGATGCTAACGGTGTGGTGGGAAAGAGTATATCCACAAACAAACTCCAAACCTAATTGGGTTCAACTTGATAATCAGATGAATCATGCGATTAATAAATTGGGCATAAAAGTAGTGATTCGCATACATCTTGGACGAAACTATGGCCTTACAAAGGGCTTTTGGGACGAAGCAGAGGCCGTCAAGGATTTTCGGGGGAAAGTTCTTACTAATTATTATGACAATAATCACTTTAGCTTTGCCCATCAGCCTTCGATTGATAAAGCCAAAGAATTTGTAAAAGAAGTTTGTGAGCGTTATAAAAACTATCAAAAGGCTGGTAAAATAATTTTTATAACAGTAGTTAATACTCCACAACAAGAATTAGGCTTTACCTTTCAGAATCAGCAATGGCCTGAAAAAGAATATGTTGCTGTTTTCGACCATTCAAAGTGGGCAATGATTAAGTTTAAAGATTGGGCAAAGGAAAAATATACAACCATTCGCACACTAAATACTTACTGGGGAACAAATTACAAGAGTTTTTTGGAAGTAGAACCCTATGTGAATTGGTGGAATGTCAATGATTCATTCAGAGGTCGTCGTGGAAAAGATTGGTATGTTTTTCGACACCAAATGATAAAGAATTATTATGACCAACTCATCAAAACCATTAAGACCGTTGAGCCATCCTACAAAGTAGCTTGTGAGTACGGAGGAATAGCCGATAACCTTACTTTACTCCGCAATACTTTTGGCTTTAAAGATTTATCTGACAATGCCGATATTATCAAGACAGCTACTGAGGGCTTACAAGGAGACCTCCTTTTTAGCAATACCAAACCAAACCAAAAAGCCTACACAGAAATAGCTTTTTTTGACCTTCCAACTTCAGAAGACCTCAAAAACTACGTAAAACGTGCAGTCAGCTATAATTGTGAGTTTATAATGTTGGGGGTTGAATATGATAATCTAGCACAATATGATAAAATACTTCCTGCCTTTCAAGAGGCAATCAAAAGTATCAATACAGTAAATAATCCAATAACATATACTGATTCGGTTCGATATCGCATTTCCCAACTCACTGACAGCGGAGAATTAGTTATCAATGATTGGAAAACAAGGTCGGATAATGGCAGAAAAAAAGTAAAGGTAATTTTGGAGGAAGATTTAATTATTGAAAACAAAAAAATTGAAAATCCATTACCTGATATTGTTCAGACAACTCCGATATTTACGCCGCCACCTGTCGTAACGCCACCTGGTAATCTACCGAATCAACTTCCACGAGAAAGCATCAGTCAATACTCAAAAGAGGTTGTTGTAAATCAGAATTTTCAGTTTAGAATCCCCGAAAATTTATATTATGATACCGATGGTTTTATTGCTTACATCGAAATGATTGAAGCTCCAAAATGGATAGAATTTAATCGTTTTGAGTTGAATTTTTACGGAAAAGCTCCATATTTAGGTAAATATAAAGTAAAATTAAGGATTTATGATAATTTAGGTGGAATGCTTGAATCAGCTATTTTTGTGGATATTGTTCCGCCAATTATTGATTTTGAATTGATAAAAGGAGATTATTTCGATGTACTAATTGAGCCTTGGGGGCCTGTTTACAACAAGCGTACACTTTATTTAGATGCCCTTCCCGACTTGGTCAATATACTTGCTCGCTGTAATCTGGATTCAGTAAATATGGTTTTTGAACTAAACGGACCTTATAAATTCAAACGTGGCTCTGATAAATTGCCTTATAATCTTTTTGGTGAAGGTCGAGGTATGAAGTTACCCGTTGGAACTTATACGCTCAATGCCAAAGCCTACAAACAGGATTCAGTGATTTCGTCTAAATCAATTCAGTTTTTTGTAAAAGCATCAACCAATTCCTCTAATAGCATGGCCGATTGGAATGCCTATCCCATTCCATTCCAACAAATTTGTAACGTCAAAGTTCCCGAAACTGAAGATATAGAAAAGCTTAGTTTTGCCTATTATACATTGGCGGGAAAAAAACAGACCATCCAAAAAGAACACATCAATATTGTAGAAAAAACAGCCTATCTTGATTTAGGAAATGCTGAACTACCAACAGGAAATTATATTTTGGAAATTAGCCGTGGTACAGAAGTATTAAAGACCATCAAAGTTAGTAAAAACAATTAATATTTTCGTATGAACATCCAATCTGGACGTTCCTACGAAAATGCCTATTTAACTGAATATCAATACTTTAACATAGAAAAAAAACAATGTCTGTGCAATCGCCCATGCCACTGCACTGATGAACATTTGTACAATAATTGCTTTTTTATCAAAGCGAAAAGCCATACTTAATGCCGCTCCAACGGGCGGTGTAAACAAAAGTGGCGTGAGAAAAGCAATGCCAGCTAAACCAAACTTTTGTCGAATTTTAACACCATAGCGAGTCATTTTTGTAAACTTTTTTGGCTTATCTTTGCGAAACATATTTCTAATAAAATCGCCCGAAAAAACGATTAGAGAAACCGTAATCATCATCCCTACAACTGAACAGATAGCTGTTTCAATCCAAGATAATTTGATGGCCAGACCAGTCAAAGGCCCACCCGCAAACTTCAACATACTTATAGCAATTACTGACAGATATTTAGCAAAATTCATAGTCGAACGTATTTTGTTGTGTAATTCTTTTTTCAATTATTGTATTTCTAACCAAGAAATGCAAATTTTGTTCAAATATAACACATTGCTTTCAAATCAGCCAATTAAACATATAAACGGTCATTTATACATATAAACAATAAACTAAAACTTATGAAATTATCACTCCTTACTTTTCTGCTTAGCTTTTTTTATTTGACAACCAAAGCTCAAGATGCTCCCCCCGAAACCCCTCAATCAATAAAACCTGACACTAACATGCCCGCTGACTCAACTGCCGAAGGCGAAGAGGAAGAGGAAGAAAGTGGCGAAGAGGAAGAGGAAGAAGAAAAAGATAATACACCAGCCAAATTTCGCTACCGAATTGCGACTGACGGTACCTATACATCAGGAAACGTCAATCGTGCGTTGATTCAGTTTTCGTCGGCACTTGATTTCAATAATAGCAAAATCATCAAGTTTTCGAGTAGCCCATCTTACATTTATGGACAGCAAAACAAAGTTTTAGCAGAAAAAGAACTTTTTGTTGATATCCGAACGAGTATTTTGCACGAACGAAAATTTTATTATTTAGCCTTTACATCCTTCGAAAAAAGTAATCTCCGAAAAATCAATAACCGCTTTATTGGAGCGGCTGGTGTTGGACTAAAGCTAGTTCAGAAGAGCCATGCCTACATATCGGTCACGAATGTTTTACTTTACGAAAAAACTGACTTTGTGATTAACGAAAAATTTCCTGACCGTAACCTTTGGCGTAATTCATCGCGTATTTTTGGCGAATATACTTTCCGTGATAGTAAGTTGAGTCTCTCACATACGCTTTTCTTACAGCCAAGTATTACCGAGAAAAACTTCCGCTGGAATGGCAATTTGATTCTGAAATATCAGCTTTCAAAAAACATCAGCCTCCGCAGTTTAGTCGAAAACTCTTATGAAAGTATCGTAGTGCCTGGCCGACAAAACAATGATTTACGCTGGACATTTGGAATAGCCTATGAAGGGAAAAAGTAGCTTTTAGCTACTTTTTTTGTGGTTTATAATCATTGAAAATCTCCAACCATATTGAGCGAGAAAGGCGATAAAGTAAAGGAGTTATCAGTACCGTAAAACCAACATAACTCCAGATATAAACTCGCCAATCGACTCTTACATCAAAATAAACATAGTAAGCAACGGTAGCTGCCACAAAAAACATCATGTTGATGATTGAACTGATATACATTGCTCCGTAAAAAAAACCACTTTCACGCTCGTATTTCAAACCACAAACTGAGCAGTTAGTGTGCATTTTTGATAGTTTTCGCCAAGAGAAAAAACTTTTATTTTCAAACAATTCGCCCTCGTGGCAACGTGGACATTTTAACTTAACGGTCGCTTCTAATTTTTTCATATTTGTTATCTCTTCGAGAAGTTTTCTTTTTATAAATTTATTGTAAGATTAACTCCTTGATTATCACCCAACAGCCTACTACCAACACAAACCAACCAAAAGCAGGTTTTAGTTGGTCGCTATCAATTTTTTTCGATAAATAGCCACCTGCCAAAATTCCTGCGATTGTAAGTATTGCAAATTTCGTCAAAAAATACCAGTCGAAAGCTATTCCTGCCGAAAAATCGCCGATTGCACCAAAAGTAGAATTGATTGTAATAATCAAAAGTGATGTTCCAACGGCCTTTTTCATTGGTAATTTTGCAAAAACAACCATGGCAGGAATAATCATAAAACCGCCACCTGCACCCACAAAACCCGTCAAAATTCCGACAAAAACACCTTCCACAAAAATCATCCAATAACTTACTTTATGCCCGATTTGTTCGCTTGGTTTTTTATCACTTTTTATCATCGAATAGGAAGCACCAATCATTAAAACCGCAAAAATGAGCATCACCATCAGATTCTTAGAAACCGTAAACTCGGCCGACTGATAAACAACTTGTGGAATATGCGGCATTACGAATTTTCGCATCAAAAACACCATAATGAAGGCAGGAAACGAAAAAAAGAGGCCTTTTTTTAAATCGACCAAGCCTTTTCTAAAATAATCTATCGAGCCAACCAATGATGTAACTCCAACTATAAAAAGCGAGTAAGTTGTGGCCATTATTGGCGGAATACCAACAATATATACCAAAACAGTAATAGTCAGTATTGAGCCACCTGCTCCTACTAAACCAAGCGTTATGCCAATGATAAAAGCAAATATAAACCCTATAATTTCCATAGATTTTAATCAATTCTATCTTTCGTACAATATTGCAATTTATAGAAATTAAACACTAAAACGCAACTTTTATTGTATTTTTCTAATATACTTAATTGATAAAAAAGTAAATTTTTGTGAGGGTTCTTGAAAAAAATAACCAAAAACTATAAATCTAAAAAATGATGATTAAATTTGCTAAAAACCTATCGCGGTGACAAACCATCAAATACTATGTTTAAAAAAATTACACTTCCTTTCATTAAAGTTTTTCTTCCCTTTATCGCTTCTGTGGCTTTTGCCCAAATCGAAAAAGCACCCGATCGTGCTGAGGGCGAATATGCCAATCGTACCATCATTAGAGGAGTAACCCTCATTAATAGTACAGGAGCTCCACCCGTTGGGCCCATTGACATTGTGATTGAAAAAAACAAAATTGCTCAAATCAAACAAGTGGGCTACCCCGGTGTACCAATTGACCCAAAAAGTCGCCCAAAACTCAACGAAGGCGATAAAGAACTTGACTGCACAGGCATGTATCTTATGCCAGGTTTTATAGATATGCACGGCCACATTGGCGGAAAACAACAAGGGACTCCTGCCGAATACGTTTTCAAACTTTGGCTCGGTCACGGAATCACGACCATCCGTGACCCCTCGGCAGGAAATGGTCTTGACTGGACACTCGACCAAAAACGTAGAAGTGAGAAAAACGAAATTACAGCCCCGCGTATCAAAGCTTACACGGCTTTCGGTATGGGAAGCGATAAGCCTATTAACACGCCAGAAGAGGCACGTCAGTGGGTACAAGATAATGCTGCCAAAGGTGCGGATGGAATCAAGTTTTTTGGTGCAGAACCTGCGGTTTTCAGAGCAGCTTTGGAAGAAAACAAAAAAATCGGACTTCGCTCGGCTTGCCATCATGCTCAACTCGAAGTGGCGAGAATGAACGTTTTAGCAACGGCAAAAGCGGGTTTAACTTCAATGGAACATTGGTATGGCTTGCCAGAAGCTCTATTTGATGAGCGTACCTTGCAAAATTACCCTGCCGATTATAATTACAGTAATGAGCAAAATCGTTTTGAAGAAGCAGGAAAACTTTGGAAGCAATCTGCTGAGCCAGGTTCTGCCAAATGGAATCAAGTAATGGACGAGCTTTTGAAAATTGATTTTACGCTTGACCCAACTTTCAATATCTACGAAGCTAATAGAGATTTAATGATGGCTCGACGTGCCGAATGGCATGATGATTATACACTTCCAGCCGTTTGGCGTTTTTATGGGCCGAGCCGTATTTCGCACGGGTCGTATTGGCTAAATTGGGGAACAGAACAAGAAGTTGCGTGGAAAGAAAACTATCGTATTTGGATGCGTTTTGTAAACGAATATAAAAATAAAGGTGGCCGTGTAACTACTGGTTCGGATTCTGGCTTCATTTATCAGCTTTACGGCTTTGCATATATTCGTGAACTTGAGTTATTGCGTGAAGCAGGTTTCCACCCACTTGAAGTGATTCGTGCTGCAACCATCAAAGGAGCAGAAGCACTCGGAATGGCTGACCAAATTGGTTCGGTAGAAGTTGGAAAATTGGCCGATTTTGTAATTACCGAAGAAAATCCTTTGGCAAATCTTAAAACGCTTTACGGCACAGGGGCTATTAAAGTAAATGATAAAAATGAGGTTACGAGAGTCGGTGGCGTAAAATATACTGTAAAAGACGGTGTAATTTATGATGCTAAGAAACTCTTGGCTGATGTTCGTAAAATGGTTTCAGAGGCCAAAGTAAAAGAAAACTTTGAGATTACCCAACCTGGTATTCCACAAAAAGGATCTTCAAAAGTACAAGGAGCTGATAAGAACTAAATGTTTCTTTTAGCAACGAATATTACCAAGGAAGTTTTCACTTTTAGCGAGTGTCGCCCAGCGAAGGCTTACTTGTTTTTTATATAAGATTGACTAAACCACCACAACATCCAAAGGAGCAACCATGGCTGTTTCTTCCTTTTCTTCTGGAAGAATAAAATTCAATGGATCTGCTACTTTTTCTTGTAAAAGAGCAATTTCAAGCACTTCTTCTACATAATCAACGTAATGAAACGTTAATCCAACGGTATATACTTCACCTACTTCTTCAACATCTTTACGGTTTTTATAACACATAATGATGTTTTTAATTCCTGCACGTTTGGCAGCTAAGATTTTCTCTTTGATACCTCCAACTGGTAATACTTTTCCACGAAGTGTAATTTCGCCAGTCATGGCCGTATTTGCCTTTATCTTGCGTTGCGTAAACATCGAAGCCATTGAAGTAAGCATCGTGATACCCGCAGAAGGCCCATCTTTTGGCACTGCTCCTTGTGGAACGTGTACGTGAAGGTCGTAATTTTGGAAAATTCGATAATCAATTCCAATCTTTTCCGCATGAGATTTTAGATAAGAAAGAGCCGTAATTGCCGATTCCTTCATCACATCGCCCAACTGACCAGAAAGCGTAATTTGACCTTTGCCACGACTTAGACTTGATTCTATGAAAAGAATATCGCCTCCAACCGAAGTCCAAGCCAAACCTGTAACAACCCCTGGAACGTCGTTTCCTTCGTATAAATCTCTATCAAAAATTACACCACCGAGCATTTTTTCTACGTGTTCGACTTTTACAGTTTTTACATATTCTTCGTCCATCGCAATTGATTTGGCAATCTTACGAATTAATGACCCAATTTGCTGTTCCAAACGACGCACACCCGACTCACGAGTATAGCCCTCGATTACTTTCTGAATGGCTTTATCGTCGATTTTTAAATCTTTTGGCTTAATTCCATGCTGTTCTAATTGCTTCGGAACGAGGTGTTTACGAGCAATTTCTATCTTTTCCTCAACGGTATAGCCCGAAATTTCAATAATTTCCATTCTGTCTCGCAATGGCCCTTGAACGGTGTCGAGCGAGTTGGCAGTTGCGATGAAAAGCACTTTCGAAAGGTCATAATCAACTTCTAAATAATTATCTTTAAAAGCGACATTTTGCTCAGGGTCAAGCACTTCGAGCAAGGCCGACGAAGGGTCGCCGCGTTGGTCACGGTTTACTTTATCAATTTCATCCAATACAAAAACAGGATTTGATGATTTTGCTTTTTGTAAATTCGTAATCAATTTTCCAGGCATTGCCCCGATATACGTTTTGCGGTGTCCACGAATTTCGGCTTCGTCATGCAAACCACCAAGTGCCATTCTGACGTAATTTCTGCCCAAAGCCTTTGCGATTGATTTTCCCAAAGAAGTTTTACCAACTCCTGGAGGGCCGTATAAACACAAAATTGGGGCTTTCATGTCTTTTCTGAGCTTCAAAACTGCCAAATATTCTATGATACGCTCTTTTACTTTTTCAAGACCAGAGTGGTCGGCATCTAATATTTTTTTGGCACGTTTGAGGTCAAAATTATCTTTTGTATATTCATTCCATGGTAAATCGACCATTGTTTCGGCATAATTCAATGAAACACCGTATTCGGGCGACATCGAATTCATACGTAAAATTTTGTTCAATTCTTTACTAAAATGGTCATTAGCTTCTTTTGTCCACTTCTTTTTTAAGCCTTTTGCACGGAGTTTTTCTACTTCTTGGTCAGGCGATTCCATGCCCAATTCTTCCTGCAAAACCTTGATTTGTTGACGCAAATAATATTCCTTTTGTTGTTGGTCAATATCAATGCTTGCTTTGCTCTGAATATCACGCTTGATTTCCAACAATTGAATCTCCTTCATCATGTGTTCGAGTAGCTTGTGGGCTTGTTCGCCACCGTCGAAAGTTTCGAGAAGTAATTGCTTTTCGCTTATTTCGATGTTGAGATTGGATGAAAGAAAATGAGTCAAGAAACTCGGACTATCAATATTACTTATAGCCATTTGGGCATCGCGTGGAATATCGGGATTGAGGTTCAGAATTTTATAAGAAGCTTCCTTCAAGCTCCGAATCAGTGCTTTTGTTTCTTTCTTGCGTACATTCGGAAAACTTTCTGGAATATACTTCACCTTTGCCATCAAATGTGGGTCGGTTTGGGTATATTCTTCGACCTCAAAACGACGACGACCTTGAATGATAACTGTTACGTTTCCATCGGGCAACACAATCATTTTCAAGATATGGGCAATCGTTCCGACTTTAAATAAATCGTCGGGGGTAGGTTCATTTTGTGTGTTGCGTAATTGTGCTATAACTCCAACGGTGCGGTCGGATCGGTAGGCTTTTTTTACCATTTTGATAAATTTCTGGCGAGTAACCGTGACTGGTATCACGATGCCGGGAAATAAAACGGTATTTCGTAAAGATAAAAGAGCCAAATCTATTGGCAAATTGTCTTCATTTTCCATTACTTCTTCGGGCGAAGCAATTTCTATCATTTCAACGTTTTCAACGTCTTGTCTAGCCATTTCAAGTCTTGAGATAAGGTCTCTATTCATTCACCACTATATTTTTATGCCGTAGATTTGAAAATGATTTTATTGATTTCATTGGTTTTGCAATGAAGTCTTTATTATCTAATTTCAATAACGGATTTAGTTAGATTAAAATCTTGTTTTGACGTAATTTTTCGTAAATATTAATAATCGAGGCTTTAACAAAATTACAAGATTATCTGACAGATTGGCTTACTTAAAATACTAAACCTTTCTGACAATTAAAACATTTAAGTGGAAAATTAATATTTCAATACTCATGCCAAGGTACTCATGCATGGCAGTTTGGCAGGAAAATGTTTTTGTGATTAATAAATGCCTATACCCTACTGGCAATATGACTTGGAAGTTGATAAATCCAAATCTCACAATCTTATACACTCGGCACTTTGATTAAACGCAGGTTTTTTGATGATTTTTTATTTACTTTGAGTAATGGTTCAATAATCATCAAACCTAACGCATTAATGAAAAAAATCTTTTTCCTTTTCCTCTTTATTATCAATACTTTATCAAGTTTTGCACAAAAAGAGCCTGATTTTCTGAAAAACTACAATAAACCTTGGGTTGATTCAGTCTTTACGACTTTAACGCTGGACGAAAAAATCGGCCAACTACTCATGCCCCGTGGCAATACTTCGGGCAGGCCACACGACGTAGAAAAACTCAAAAATTGGGTAAAAGATAACCGAATAGGTGGAATTGTGATGTTTGCTGCTCCACCAACTGTGCAAGCACGCATCGTGAACGAGCTACAAGCATTATCAAAAGTTCCGCTTCTAATTGGGATGGATTTGGAATGGGGTTTGGCCATGCGACTGGACAGCACGGTGCGTTTTCCATATCAAATGACACTCGGAGCAATGCAAGGTAACGAAAAATTACTTTATGAAATGGGCCTTGAAGTAGGCAAACAATGCCGCAGAATGGGTGTGCATATTAATTATGCTCCTGTGGTTGATGTCAATATTAATCCAAATAATCCCGTTATCAATTTCCGTTCATTTGGTGAAAACCAAGAGGATGTTGCCAATAAGGCCCTCGCTTATATGCAAGGAATGAATAGCGAACATTTGCTTACCACTGCCAAACATTTTCCTGGGCATGGCGATACTGGTGTTGATTCTCACTTCGATTTGCCATTGATTCCACATGACCGTAAGCGTTTGGATGAAGTAGAATTTTATCCATATAAAAAACTGATAGACAATGGTTTAAGTGGAATAATGACTTCTCATTTGAGCGTACCGGTGCTTGATACAACCAAGAATTTAGCAGCAACTTTTTCTAAAAGAATCGTTACGGATATTTTGCGTAAAGACCTCAATTTCAAAGGATTGACCTTTACCGACGCAATGGATATGGAAGGTGCCATAAAATACTTTTCAAAAGGACAGGCAAATGTACGTGCAGTTTTGGCCGGAAACGATATTCTTGAAACTTTTGAAGATGCTGGAGGTGCTATTACAGCCATAAAAGCAGCAATTTCAAACAAAGAGATTTCGATGGAAGAAATTGATTTCCGTGTTCGTAAAATTCTAATGGCAAAATCATGGGTTGGATTGGATAAATATCGCCCAACTGATGTCAAAAACTTGATTATAGAGCTCAATACTACAAAATCAGATTTACTAAATCGCCAGTTGGCCGAGACAACAATTACTTTAATAAAAAATGATGAAAAAATACTGCCTATCAAGGATTTAACCAAAAGAATCGCCAGTATTTCGATTGATGCTGTACAGCAGACGGCTTTTCAGAAAATGACCGATAATTATACTATAATCGACCATTTTCTGTTGCCTCCAAATGCCCCAGATTCAAGCATCAATAAGGTTTTAGAACAAACCAAAAACTATGATTTGATTTTAGTAAACTTACACCTTAATAATATTCGTCCAGCCGCCAAGTATGGCGTTACGGATGCCAATAAAAAGGCATTGAAAGCTCTTATAAATACAAATAAGGCTATTACAACTATTTTCGGAAACCCTTATTCACTTGATAAATTTGACGATTTAGAAAAGTCAAAAGCCATCATAATGGCCTATCAGCTAACCAATTACATGGAAGAAGCTGCTGCTCAAGCAATTTTTGGAGCGATTCCAATTTTGGGAAAATTGCCCGTTTCTGTCAACGCTTCATATAAATATGGCATCGGAGAAAATACACAATCAATCGGGCGTTTAGCTTATGGAATTCCAGAAATGGTCGGACTCGACGGCGTAGAGTTTAACAGAAGAATCGACTCGGTAATTAACCTCGGACTTAAAGAAAAAGCCTATCCGGGAGCAACCATGCAAGTAGCTAAAGATGGTCGAGTGATTTATCAGAAAGCATTTGGGTTTCATACTTACGAGGCGGCAAATGGAGCTATTTTAGCAAATAACGCTGCTAACTTTAAAGCTGATTTTAAAAATGATGTTATGGACGAAGCAGTGAAAAAAAGCTCCCAATCCGCCAGAGGGGGAACTCTTTCAACTCCCCCTTTGGGGCTTAGTGGGACTGTCCGCCTAACCGACCTATACGACCTTGCATCGGTTACGAAGGTAAGTACTTCGGCTTTGGCTGTAATGCAATTAATGAGTGAAGGAAAATTTGATTTAGATAAATCTTTCAGAGATTATTATCCAGAATATGCCGATGGTAATAAAGCCAACTTGCATTTCCGTGATATGCTTACACACAAAGCTGGCCTAAAAGCTTGGATTTCTTTTTGGAATAACTGCATCGACTCCTTAAAAACTGTTAAAAATAGTATGGTTTTTAAAGAGAGGTATGCTTCTCAATATAGGAAGAAGCTATTTATGAGCAAAAAGAAACATAACCTACTCCTTGCGAAAGCCATCAAAACTGACAAAAACCTTTGGAAAGACTGTCTTTCACCAA
Source organism: Emticicia agri (assembly GCA_945860265.1). Lineage (GTDB taxonomy): Bacteria > Bacteroidota > Bacteroidia > Cytophagales > Spirosomataceae > Emticicia > Emticicia agri_A. Next base: position 60,961 of record CAMAQF010000012.1, read on the forward strand.
AAACAATAGTATGGAAGCCAAACACACTTTCTGCCACACAATCAGCTGATTTTTCGGTGCAAATATCTGATTCTCTTTGGTTACATAAAGACTATAAAAAAATCATATTCGACGCCATCGAAAATTCATCCTTGAAGCCCGAACAAGGCTATGTTTATAGCGATTTGCATTACTATACATACCCAACTTTAATGGCATCGTTGACGGGTATGGAGTGGGAAGATTATTTAAAGAAAACCTATAAACAAATTGGAGCTAACTCGCTGACTTACAACCCATTGCGTTTTTATTCGAAAGACAATATTGTGCCGACAGAAATGGACACTTTATTCAGAAAAACCCTTGTTCATGGATACGTACATGATGAAGGTGCAGGAATGTTAAATGGCGTATCGGGGCACGCAGGTCTTTTCGGAAACGTAAACGACCTCACCAAATTGATGCAAATGTATTTGCAAAAAGGATTTTATGGTGGAACCCAATTTATCAAGCCGGAAGTACTTGCCGAATGCACGAAATACCAGTTTCCAGAGCTAAAAAATCGCCGTGCGATTGCCTTCGATAAATTAGATTTTAATCCGAAAGTAGGGAATGGTCCGACATCGGCATCTCCCGAAAGTTTCGGGCATTCAGGTTTTACTGGTACATTCGTTTGGGTTGAGCCGAAGTATAATTTTGTTTATACCTTCTTATCGAATCGAGTATATCCAACCCGTGAGAATGGAAAAATCAGTTCGCTCAATATCAGAACCGAAGTCGGCGAACAGATTTATAAGATGGTGAAAAAGTAACATAACGCTCCCAAATTTTCAAGCGAAAAATTAGGAAAATTATTTTACAAAAAAGGCTTAGAGATTAGTTTCTAAGCCTTTTTTGTATTTATTGTTTAAGGCTTGCTTAAAAAGTCATAACTATTTGACTATCATATATATAGATGAATATTTTGTTGTAAAAGTGTAAGGATATTCGTATATTTAAATAAAAAACCTTGCAGAGGTCAACAATAAATCTGAGAAACAACTGTCTATATTTGGGTTAATGGACATGTATGGTGCTAAAACCTTTGTAACGTGTTTATTATCATATCTTTACAGAAACGAAAGGTTATGAAAAAAAAACTGCTTTTACTGTAAGAGCATAATTGTTACAAAAGATGGTAAATTTAATGACAAACAACGTTATAAATATGCGGTTTGTGGAAAACGATTTATTGGTGGTGAGCGTTTGGACAATATCAATTTATGGATAGAGTACACCAAAGTGCAGCAACCTTATGGACAGCTATCTAACAAATATTACTGTTCAATAAAGACCATTCAACTTCAATTAGATTTGATTAAGACTACTTATAAAATTAGCTTTCCCTCAGTAGTAAATGTACTTATAGATACGTCTGGGTGGCACTCCGCATATTTTGGAAAGAATTTTGGTGTTGTAGTCTATAAAGATAGTCTAAGTGGTATTATTCTTTTCACACAATTTGTCAAGCAAGAAACGAATCAAATTTATTTGGATGGTGTGAAAGAAATTTCACGCAGATGTATAAAAATTCAGTCTATCATCTTTGGAGGACGCAAGGGTTTAATGCAACTATTTTCTGATATACCGATTCAATATTGTCAATTTCATCAAGTAAAAACAATTCGGACATATTTGAGCAAAAAGCCTAAATTAGAGGTCAGTAAGGAACTTTGGGAGCATACTTTGCTACTTACTCGCACAGAGCCATTACTCCGTTTCAGAGACTCGTCCAAAGCCTGTACCACGAAGTAAAGAACGACCTACGGTTTTCGTAGGGTGTTTGATCACTTACCTGTGGTACAAACTATGTACAGAAAAATTTGGACGATTTCTGAAACAGGTATTTTTGAGCTATAACGCTACAATATTTTCTGTTGGTTTTTAATTTTTTCTAATACCTTTTTATGGGTTATTTTATATGGGAATGAAAAAAAAGTAATGAAATTGAAATAAATTTTTGTTGAAAAATTTATTCTAATGTTTGAAAAAACAGAGAAAAAAGAGAAATTGAGACATGTTTGGATTAATAATCAATTTTGGCAAAAGATTACTTTTAATGATTTTTTATTTTTGGGGTTTTGGTAATTTTTCGTTCTATCAGATTTTTCTGAGGCTTTGTGGGAATTACTTTAGGTGCGACGAATCGCTTCGAATCATCGCCCCAATATTCAAAATATATTTCTCAAAAAACTTCAACAAAAAAAGCCTCAGATTATTCTGAGGCTTTGTGGGAATTACTGGGTTCGAACCAGTGACCCCCTGCTTGTAAGGCAGGTGCTCTGAACCAGCTGAGCTAAACTCCCATAACGTACTATAATTTTTCTTGAAAAGAGTGGGAATTACTGGGTTCGAACCAGTGACCCCCTGCTTGTAAGGCAGGTGCTCTGAACCAGCTGAGCTAAACTCCCTTTTCGTAAACAAACTAGGTTTTTGTTTGGGACTGCAAAGATGCACGTCTGTTTTTTCATTTCCAAATATTCAGGTGAAAAAAATGTTGGTGTTTATATTTTCCTGCAAAAATTATATTTAAAATTTGTTTAGTATAAGCTCATTTCAAGTTTTTGACATATTCATGTGCGATACTGTCAAAAAAGTATTTGTTCCTGACAAAATATTAGTTGGAGACTTCTCGCCTTAGTTATATTTTTGTGAATAATTTTATTTCAATCTTAAAAATATGGCTCTTGAACAAACATGGCGATGGTTTGGCCCAAATGACCCCGTAAGTTTATACGATGTTCGACAAGCTGGGGCAACTGGCATTGTTTCGGCACTTCACCATATTCCAAACGGTCAGGTTTGGACAAAAGCAGAAATTCAAGCCCGTAAATCTCAGATCGAGAGCAGCGGTTTGGTTTGGTCGGTCGTAGAAAGTGTGCCTGTGCATGAAGATATCAAAAAGGCTTCTGGGAAATATAAGCAATACATCGAAAACTACAAAGAAAGCCTTGTAAACTTGGCCGAATGTGGTATTGATACTGTTTGCTACAATTTCATGCCGATTTTGGATTGGACTCGTACCGATTTAGATTTTGAATTGTCTGATGGCTCGAAAGCCTTGCGTTTCGATATGAATGAGTTTTGTGCTTTTGAAATGTATATTTTGAAGAGAATAAATGCCGATAAATCATACTCAGAAGTTCAAGTTGCTAAAGCAAAAGCATGGTTTGAAAGTGCAAGCGAAGCTGATGTAAACCGTTTGACCAGAAATATCATTGCGGGCTTACCAGGAAGCGAAGAAAGTTTTACGATTGAGGCATTTAGAGATATGCTTGATACTTATAAATATATTGGAGATAAAGAATTACGCCAAAATCTTTATTCTTTCTTGCAGGAAATTACACCAGTAGCCGAACAAGCAGCTGTATTATTGGCCATTCACCCCGACGACCCACCTTACCCGATTTTGGGCTTGCCACGCGTAGTAAGTACCGAAACCGATGCAAAATTATTGCTCGAAGCGGCTGAAAGTAAATTTAATGGACTTTGTTTCTGTACAGGAAGCTATGGCGTGCGTGCCGATAACGATTTGGCAGGAATGGTTGAAAGACTGGGAAATCGAATAAACTTCATACATTTACGAGCAACTAAGCGTGATGCCGAAGGAAATTTCCATGAAGCCGACCATTTAGATGGCGATGTTGATATGTATAGCGTTATGAAAGCATTGGTTTTAGAGCAAAATCGAAGAATAACCGAAGGCCGTGAAGATTACAGATTACCGTTCCGTCCAGACCATGGCCACAAAATGCTCGATGATTTAAATGCCAACAAACGTACAAACCCAGGTTATACTGCTATTGGTCGTTTACGAGGTTTGGCAGAACTAAGAGGTTTAGAACTAGGTATAGTTAGAGGTTTACAGAAAATTGTTTGAGTTTAAAATATATTCACTCATTCAAAAAATCATTCATTCAATCATTGATTTCATGCCAAAAATAGTAACTTTCGGTGAAGTGCTTCTTCGCCTTTCAACACCCAATTTTCAGAAACTCGAACAAGCAACATCATTTAATGCTACTTTTGGTGGTACAGAAATGAACGTTGGGGCATCTCTTGTGAAATTTGGGTTTGAAGCTGCTCACGTAACAACATTTCCGAACAACTTGATGGGGCAAAAAGCAAAAGCTTTTTTGCGACAATTAGACGTCGATACTTCTTATGTTGTACTGGAAGGCGTTAGAATAGGGGTGTTTTTCTTAGAAACAGGTGCCGTAATGCGTGCAAGCCAGATTGTGTATGACCGTGCCGATTCATCATTTGCAAATATCAGCCCTGATTTGTTTAATTGGGAAGAAATCTTGGCCGGTGCTGATTGGTTTCACTGGTGTGGAATTACGCCAGCTATTTCGGAAGGTGCTGCAAAGGCATGTTTAGACGCCGTAAAAACTGCCAAAAAATTGGGTCTTACTGTATCGTCAGATATTTATTATCGCAGTAATTTGTGGAAATATGGCAAAACTCCACAAGAAATTTTGCCCGAATTGGCTTCTTATTCAGATATTATTTTGGCAAGTCGCAAAAACATCGAAGAGATTTTTGGTCTGCAAGTAACGGCTGAAAAAGGCAAATTTGTAGAGGCTTGTAAAATGTTGATGGAAGCTTACCCGACCATTGAGAAAGTAATCGATACCGAGCGTATTCAAGTAAGTGCTTCACATAACCAATATTCTGCTAAAATGTGGAATGGTGAAGAATTGATAGAGACTGGTTTTCAAGATATTACACATATAGTTGATAGAATTGGTACTGGTGA
>CAMAQF010000013.1 GCA_945860265.1 Emticicia agri
GTTACAACGTATTCTTTGTTTTTCTTTTTGCCTGTAGCTTCGTCAAAATACGTTTCTTTTACTGTAATCGGCACAATTTCACCATCAAATTTCCCATCAGCTTGTGCGGCCAACGCTTTTACATGAGAATTATACGAGAAAATATCTTGTTCTTCCCTAGTAACATTAAATTGTTGAGCCACTTGTTCGGCAGTAAGACCCATTCCGATATAATAATCAGGATGGTGCGAAGCCAAACCATAATTCAACGCCATTTTCCAACCAGTTGTTGGTACCATCGACATTGATTCTGTGCCGCCAGCTACGATACAATCAGCCATTCCTGCACTAATTTTTGCAGCGGCCATTGCGATTGTTTCAACGCCCGAACCACAATAGCGGTTAACGGTTACGCCCGCTACGCTCTTGCCCAAAGCTAAGAGTGAAATATATCGAGCCATTTGCATTCCTTGCTCGGCTTCGGGAACTGCATTTCCTACAATGAGGTCATCGACACGAGCAGGGTCGAGATTTGGCACTTGTGCCATGAGATGCTTGATTACATCAGCCGCCAAATCGTCGGGGCGAGTAAAACGAAAAACTCCTTTGGGTGCTTTGCCGACTGCACTGCGGTAGCCAGCTACTATATATGCGTTCATAGTTTTTGTTATATTTCTTTAGGAATTTTAAATCCTATTGGTTCTCTTGGTATTTCTTTTTCATCAACTAATTGTTGAATTGCTTCAAAAATCATCTGAATTTGTTTACTATATTCTTTTAATTCGTTTTTGGTTTCTCTTTCTAAATCTGCAATTTTTTGAGCAAGTGCTTGATTTTCGGAAAGAAATTGGCGGAGTTTAACAAATGTACGAACAACCAAAATACTTGCATTGACTGCTACTGGAGAATTAAGTACACTTGCCAACATTACAGTACCATGTTCGGTGAAAACATAAGGTAAATAACGACGGCCACCATAATTAGATTTTTTTGAGGTCGCAAATTGCGACCTCAAGTTAATAGCTTCATTATCATTTAGTTGAAACATAAAGTCTTCTGGAAATCTTGTACTATTCCGTTTAATTGCTTCATTAAGTCGTTTAGTTTCAACACCATAAAGTTCTGCTAAATCTTCATCCAACATTACTTTTTGTCCTCTGATATGATAAATTTTATTGACAATTGTTTCTTGTTGTAGGATTATGTCGGGCATGTTACTTTGTTCTTTTACTTTTTTTAGAAATATAGTATAGTGAATTTAGAAAGTAAACTCCTACTTGATTTATAAAGTAGCTAATTTCATACCTTTTACCTCTATATGTAAACTCTAATAAGTAATTTTTGCCTCCGTTTTTTTCGTCTATTAATTTTTTATTTCTTTTTCTAAAAAATAAAGCTTCAATTATTAGAGAAAAAAATAAATCAGAGTGAAATTCTACTTTTTTATTTTTAGGTTTCCCAGTTTTGTTAATAGAAGAAGATATATTTCCATAAATTTGAAAATGTTGTAAAGTATGTAATAATCCACCTTCAAATTCAACTAACTTATACTCTTTATTATGTTTTTCATTTCGATAAAATTGTAAACAAATCATTGAGTCATTAAAATTCAAGAATACAGATTGATTCATCAAAAACAAACGAAAATAATCCAACTCACTAATAGTAGATATTGGATAGGGTGATTTGGGGAAATTTGGATTTTTCTCAAAAAGCACCTTAACTATTTCTTCGCTCCCTTTTCCAAATGATTCACTTTTTGATTGGCATAACTCTACTATTTGTTCTAATAAAGGTAAAAAATCATTAGATTCATTAACGTAAATAGGCTTGTCATTATATTCAATCACATATTGTTTGGATGAGACTCCTTGAAATCTGGTTGCTTTATGTATTTCAAGCAAATCATCCATTACATTTGTAGAATCTACACTTAAAACATCTGTCAGGCTTTTTTTCTTTGTCTGAGAATCGGTGTAGCCATCAATATATTTTAATTGATTTACAATATTCATTACCTTACTCCTTCCTTCAAGAAATTCAATAGGTAACGTCATATTACCCTGTGGGGGATATATAATTTTAAGTTTTGCCATAAAATTTAATTCCTTGGCACTTTCCCACCATTCAGCAAGCCTTGAATACGCTCCAAAGTTTTCTTTTCGCCTGTTAATGACAAAAATGCTTCTCTTTCCAAATCTAAAAGATATTGCTCCGAAACCATCTGTGGATAACTCAAATCTCCACCCGAAATAACGTAACCTAATTTATCAGCAATTTTTGCATCGTGTTCGGTGATATATTTACCCATCAACATTCCCGTAATTCCTGCCTTGAACAAAGCAATTCCTGCTTTCCCTTGTACTTTTATGTCGGTGCGTTGTTTTGGTTGCGTGTAGCCATCTTCCGCAATTTCGATGGCGGCTTGTTTGGCTTCAGCAATTAATCGGCTACGATTTAGTACAATGCTATCTCGCCCTGTTTTCAAATAATTCATATCAAAAGCCTCTTGTACTGAAGTAGAAACTTTGGTCTGGGCGATATTCATAAAAGCATTTTGGAGAATATTTAACTCTGGGTCGCCAGTTTGGTATAAATCCGAGCAGCGAGCAGCCATTTCTTTTGTGCCGCCACCTGCAGGAATCAAACCTACGCCCAATTCGACTAAACCCATGTAAGTTTCTGAATGAGCAACGACCTTATCGGCATGAAGATTTATTTCGCAACCGCCACCCAACGCCAAACCATGTGGAGCCGTTACGACTGGAATTGATGAATATCTTGCACGCATCATAGTTTGCTGGAATTGTGCAATCATCATATTGATTTCATCGTATTCTTGCTCTATGGCAAACATAAACAGCATTGCCAAATTTGCACCTGCTGAAAAGGCTTCGTTTGAATCATTTCCAACAACTAAGCCTCTAAAATCTTTCTCTGCAATGCCATACGCTTTATTCAAGCCTTCAACAACTTCGGCACCGAAAGTATTCATTTTTGAATGGAATTCTACGCCCGCAATGCCATCGCCCAAATCAAAGATTGTTGCACCTGCATTTTTCCAAATTACATTGGTTTGGCGAATATTATCTAAAATTATAAACGATTCAGTTCCTGGAATGAGTTTATAAGATTTCGTAGGAATGTCGTAGTAAAGCTTTTTGCCGCTTTCAACCTTATAGAAAGACTCGTTGCCAGTTTCCAGCATTTCATAAACCCATGCTGCAGGTTTTTGGTCTAAATCTTCCATGATTTTGAGCATCGGACGAACGCCAATGGCATCCCAAGTTTCGAACATGCCCATTTCCCAACCGAAACCTGCACAAATGGCGGCGTCAATTCTGTATAATTCGTCCGAAATCTCTGGAATACGATTTGTTGCGTAGCGGAAACCATCAGCAAAAGTCTTGCGGTAAAATTCACCAGCTTTGTCTTTTCCTGCCAAAAGTACCGAGAAACGTTTTTTCAAATCGTCAATACTTTTGGTACTTTCTAAAGTTGCAAATTTGATTTTTTCAGAAGGTTTGTATTCAAAACTCTTCAAATCTAAGGCAAGAATAAGGGTTTTTCCTGCTGCATCTTTTGTTTTCTTATAAAAACCTTGACCCGTTTTATCACCGAGCCATTTGTTTTCCATTAGTTTTGCCATTGTTGGCGGCAAAATAAAGGCATCTTTCGATTCGTCGGTTTCTAAAACGTTTATCAAATTATTACAAACATTAACGGTTGTATCTAAACCAACTACATCTGAAAGTCGGAAAGTTCCTGATTTCGGGCGACCAACTACTGTACTGGTAAGTTTGTCGACTTCTTCAACGGTCAAGCCCATTTCTTCGGCCACTCTGATGGTTTGAACCATCGCATAAATTCCCAAACGATTGGCAATAAATGCAGGTGAATCTTTGCACAAAACGGTTGTTTTTCCGAGATATAAATCGCCGTAGTGCATCAAGAAATCAAGCACCGATTTGTCAGTTTTGTCAGTAGGAATTATTTCCAATAAACGCAAATAACGTGGCGGATTAAAAAAATGCGTTCCACAGAAATGTTTTTGAAAATCATCAGAACGGCCTTCTGCCATCAAATGAATCGGAATACCCGAAGTATTTGATGTTACCAAAGTTCCTGCTTTACGGAATTTTTCTACTTTTTCGTAAATAATTTTTTTGATGTCAAGGCGTTCTACGACTACTTCAATTATCCAATCGTAAGTAGCGATTTTGGGCATATCGTCATCAAAATTACCCAATTTTACTCTACTTAATGATTTTTGATTATAAATCGGCGAAGGACTTGCTTTTACAGCCGCTTGGAATAACTCGCCAACAATTCGATTACGAACGGCTGGATGAGTGGTGTCGAGTCCTTTTGCTTTTTCAGCATCGTTAGGCTCTTTCGGAACCATGTCGAGAAGGAGTACCTCCACACCGATATTAGCAAAGTGCAACGCAATACGGCTTCCCATAATGCCCGCACCCAAAACAACTACTTTTTTGATACTACGATTCATGGTTTTGTGTTTGATTTTTTTACTCAAAATCTCTTTTAAATATTTGAAGTATGGAACCGCAACGCGGACCGTGCAGATGATTTTTATTTATATGATTGTTGATGAAAATCTTAATAAATCATCTCAATCTGAGTTCTATTTGTTTCCTAAAATCATCTGACTCTGTAATCTTTTCACAAGCATCGTGATTATTCTACGATTCAGCTCAGTTTCCATCAAAATATAATCTTTATATTGTTCGACTAAAAGTTTTCCGATAATCATTCCAACAAAATAATTGCGTATTTGTGCGTCTTTTTTGATAGTATTTTCTATGTAATTGGCTTGGTCTTCGGGCGAATATCTTTCAAATACAACTTTATGTCTGACCAAATATTGCTTAAAAACTGCAATCAATAACTCATTTTGTTCTTTCAAAATTTGTCTTAAAAACTCATTCTGAAAATTCTCTTCGGCTGAAATCATATTTATTTCTCTTCAAAAAAACTCTTGAATTAACATTAATAATTATTAAATAAACATAATGTGCGACAAATATACGCAATCAATATTAGTATGCAAGCATACTAATATATATTTTTATTTGATAAATTTCGTAGGTTTGCTAAGTCCCAATAAACATTAACATGATGTCTAAACAAGATTTAAGAAAAGAATATCTTCAAAAACGAAAAGCCCTCACCGAGACAGAAGTTGAGGACTTTTCAAGAAAAATACGCGACTGGTTTTTCAGTAGTATTCCTGTGCATGCTTACGCCACGATTCATACTTTCCTACCTATCAGACGAAATAATGAAATAGATACTTGTCTCATTATCAATACACTACAAAAAGACTTTGCCACAGATATTGTTATTCCAAGAAGCCACGAAGATGGCACAATGAGCCATTATTTACTCACAAAAGACTCGGTTTTTGAGGAAAATAAATGGAAGATTTCAGAACCGTCTCCAGTTGGCAATCCTCGGTCTTCAGTCTTCAGTATAGATTTAGTTCTGATTCCATTGCTTTGTTTTGATAAAAAAGGCTATCGTGTTGGCTATGGAAAAGGGTATTACGACCGATTTCTGGCCGAATGCCGCCCAGATGTTTTGAAAATTGGCCTTTCGATTTTTGAGCCAATTGATAAAATCATTGATGTCACTGAGTTTGATATAAAAATGAATTACTGCATTACGCCAAATAAAATTTGGAGTTTTTCGTAGATTTAGGATTTTTCCAAGAAGCCAAACCAAAATTTCATTATCTTTGTAGTCAAAACGCCCCTAACCCCAGAGGGGCTTCAAATCTTTCATATAAATAACTCCCCTCTGGGGTTGGGGGCTTTTAAAAAAATGAAAATTGCAGTAGTTGGTGCAACTGGCTTAGTTGGCACTGAAATCTTGAAAGTATTGGCGGAAAGAAACTTCCCCGTCAGCGAAATTATTCCCGTTGCTTCCGAAAAATCAATTGGTAAACAGGTTGAGTTTAAAGGTAAGCAGTTTACGGTTGTAGGCTACGAAGATGCTATCATGATGAAACCTGCGGTTGCGATTTTCTCGGCTGGTGGAAGTTCTTCTTTGGCTTTAGCACCCTTATTTGCTGAAGCAGGAATTCCTGTAATTGACAACTCTTCGGCATGGAGAATGGATCCAACGAAAAAGCTGATTGTTCCAGAAGTAAACGCAAATACGATTACGGCAGAAGATAAAATCATTGCTAATCCAAACTGTTCGACAATCCAGATGGTAGTGGTAATGAAGCCATTACACGATAAATATAAAATCAAACGCGTGGTTGTTTCGACTTACCAATCGGTAACAGGAACAGGTAAGGCTGCCGTTGACCAATTGTTTGCCGAACGTGCAGGCGATGATAGCGTTGCGAAAGTATATCCGCATAAAATTGACCTTAACGTATTGCCTCACATTGATGTTTTCTTGGATAACGGTTATACAAAAGAAGAAATGAAAATGGTAAACGAAACTAAGAAAATCATGGGTGATGACAGCATTGCTGTTACGGCAACGACTGTGCGTATTCCAACTGTTGGTGGACACTCAGAAGCAGTAAATATTGAATTTGAAAACGATTTCGATATAGACGAAGTTCGTCGATTATTAAGCGAAACCGAAGGTGTTATCGTTCAAGATGACCCTAAAAACTTCATTTATCCGATGCCAATTACATCGCACGGAAAAGATGAGGTTTTTGTTGGACGTATCCGTCGTGACGAATCTCAAGCCAAAACATTAAATCTTTGGGTGGTTGCCGACAACCTTCGCAAAGGTGCAGCGACTAACGCAGTTCAGATTGCTGAATATATGTTGAAAGTAAATTTATTATAAACAACTTTCTAATTTGTTGGTTTTAATGGGAGGGCATTTAAAATGTCTTCCCTTTTTATTTTAAATCTTAGCAAAAGATTACATTTGTGATAATCTAAAAATCCTTAAGCAAAATCGAACCACCAAAGCGGCAGGAGAAAATTCAAATTCAACCTAACAATGAAAAAACTATTTTTAATTATCCTATTAAACCTCTTCTTGGGAATGGGTACTTATGCCCAAATAAATCCCGAAAACATCAAAATCGTAAGAGATAAATGGGGTGTTCCTCACATTTTTGCTAAAACCGACCCCGAAGTAGCTTATGGATTGGCCTGGGCAAATGCCGAAGATGATTTCAAAACTATGCAACTTACACTTTTAGCGGGAAAAGGCATGGTTGGCCGCCATAAAGGCAAGGATGGTGCAACTGTTGATTATGTTGTCGCACTTTTACGTTGTCGTGAGGTAGTCGAAGAACAATATGACAAAGCCTTATCACCTGATTACAAGGCACTTATCGAAGGATATGTGGCAGGAATAAACGCCTATGCAGCCAAACACCCAGAAGAAGTTTTGGTTAAAGGCTCATTTCCGACAAATACCAAAGAATATTCTACTAGTACGGTACTTTCTCTTTCAATGATTTCAGGTGTTGATGCGGTTTTGCAGAAAATTTTCAAAGAAAAAGTCAAAACACTCGATGATTTTAAGGCCGCAGGCTCAAATGCAATAGCGGTGCATAGCTCGAAAACAAGTGACGGAAGTTCGTATTTAGCAATCAATCCGCACCAACCACTCGAAGGACCAGTGGCTTGGTATGAAGCTCATTTGTGCAGCGAAGAAGGTTTAAATGTACTTGGGGCGTTATTTCCCGGTGGCCCTGTGATTTTTGTTGGTGCAAACGAAAATTTGGGTTGGACACATACTGTCAATTATCAAGATAAGGTCGATGTTTTTCAACTCGAAATGAATCCAGCAAACAAGATGCAATATAAGTTTGACGCAAAGTGGGAAACTTTAGAGCAAAAAACCGTTAAGCTGAAAGTAAAAATGGGTGTTTTTACAATCCCCATCAAAAAAGTAGCTTTGTGGAGTAAGTATGGAGCCACGATTCAGTCAAAACAGGGTACTTTTTCAGTCAGATTTAGTGCCAATCAAGATATTCGAGGCATCGAACAATGGTATAAGATGGACAAATCTCGTAATTTTTCAGAGTTTTATAAAGCCATGCAGATGACCTCAATCCCTGGATTCAACACGATTTATGCCGATAAGCGAGACACCATTTTTTATGTAAGTAACGGTAAAATTCCGTTCCGTGCTGAAGGCTACGATTGGAAAAATACAATTCCTGGAAATACCTCAAAAACCCTCACTACGTCATTTCACCCTTTGAAAGATTTACCACAGTACATCAATCCTGCGAGTGGTTATTTATTCAATGCCAATCATACGCCTTTTAATGCAACTGGTGAAAAAGACAACTTAAAAGCCGAAAGTTTTGACCAAACGATGGGCTACGAAGTGAAAGACAATAATCGAAGTGTTCGTTTTCAGGAAATGTTTTCACAGTATAATAAAATCTCATTTGAAGACTTTAAACATATCAAATACGATGGCCAATTACCGAAAGGAAAACTTTATTTTCCTGCTAACACAGATGCTTTATTTCAACTAAACCCAAGTGAATATACTGATATACAGGTACTTATCGAAAATTTAAATGCTTGGGACAGAAAAACCAATGTTGATAGCAAAGGGGCAGCCGAATTTTTGATTATGCTCAACTATTTTACAAACGAATTTGCAAAAAAAGAAGAATTGGCAGATTATGTGCTTACCAAAGAAGATGCTGTTACAGCTTTTCGTCATGTGAATGCTTATATGAAACAATATTTTGGACGAACTGATATTACACTTGGAGATTTGCAAAAACTGGTGCGTGGCGATATCGAAAAGCCATCTTGGGGTTTGCCCGATGTCATCACGGCTATGCACGCCCGCCCTTATAGAGATGGCAAACTGAAAGTCGTGCAAGGTGAATCGTATATTGGATTAATTAAATTCCCGAAAGAAGGCTTGCCCGAAATAGAAACAGTCCTAAACTTCGGACAATCAACTCACGCTGATAGCCCGCATTTTGCCGACCAAATGGATGTGTATTTAGGTCAGAAAACAAAAAAAATGACACTTGATAAAACTGAGGTAATGAAAACGGCAGTAAAAACATACTCGCCGAAATAATTTTGAATGATACAATGCTTGAATGATAAAATAATGGGAATAAGTATTCACTCACTTTATCATTCAAACATTCAATATTGACTATATCCCCGTGTAATTAAAAGGAGAAATGCGTCGAAGTTCATATTTAACTTTTTCACCTATATCAAGGGAATCAATAAAATCTTTGATTCGTTTTTCGGTAATTTTTTCATTTTTACGAGTCAATTCTTTCAATGCCTCATACGGTTTCGGGAAACCTTCACGGCGAAGTACAGTCTGAATTCCTTCGGCCACAACCGCCCAGTTTTCCTCCAAATGTTGGTCGATTGCTTCTTGGTTGAGTTCGAGTTTATTCATGCCTTTTACCAAAGAATTTAAGGCTATAACTGTATGACCAATCGGCACGCCCAGATTTCTCAAAACTGTTGAATCAGTCAAATCTCTTTGTAAACGAGAAATAGGCAATTTTGCTGAAAAATGCTCAAAAAGTGCATTGGCAACGCCTAAGTTGCCTTCGGCATTTTCAAAATCAATTGGGTTCACTTTATGAGGCATTGCCGAAGAACCAATTTCGCCCACTTTAATTTTTTGTTTGAAATAGCCCATCGAAACATACGTCCAAACATCACGAGAGAAATCAATCAAGATGGTATTGAGGCGTTTGAGGGCATCAAACATAGCCGCCAACATATCGTAATGCTCAACCTGCGTAGTTTTCTGACTGCGAGAAAGCCCCAAGTAATCATTTACAAAACTATTCCCAAACGTCACCCATTCGGTCTGCGGATATGCCACATGATGAGCATTGAAATTACCCGTTGCTCCACCAAATTTGGCTGCGTAGGGCACAGCATCGAGCATTTCGAGTTGTTTTTCGATTCTTTCGCAGAACACTAACAATTCTTTACCTAATCGAGTAGGCGAAGCTGGTTGTCCGTGCGTATGGGCGAGCAGTGCAATGTCTTTCCATTGTTCGGCCAATTCGTGCAATTTTGCCAAAACTTGCTGATATGCAGGCAAAATCTCTACCATCATCGCTTCTTTTAATGAAAGCGGAATGGCTGTATTATTGACATCTTGCGAAGTAAGTCCAAAATGTATAAACTCCGAATGTTGCCCGATTCCCAAAACCTCAAAAGCGTCTTTGATAAAATACTCAACGGCTTTGACATCATGGTTGGTTACTTTTTCGGTTTCTTTGATTTTAAGTGCATCTTCTTCCGAAAAATTTTCATAAATCGCACGAAGATTTTTATACAAAACTTTATCAAAACCTTCGAGTTGAGGCAAAGGAAGTTCGCAAAGAGCAATAAAATATTCAATTTCAACTCTCACTCGGTAGTGAATGAGTCCAAATTCAGAAAAATAAATTGCAAGATTTTCAATTTGTCGGCGATAACGGCCATCAATAGGAGAAATAGCAGTAAGAGTATTCAAAAGCATAATTTTTAGGTAAAAATCTTTGGAAATTAAGATTTTGAAGGAAAAATATTGTATTTGGTTGAGTAAAATCTTTTTGGAATAGCCTATTTAGCTTTCCTCCAACATACAACATCGAAGTTCCAAACTCTAAATTCAAAGTACAAAGTTAAACCTATTGTGTGTTCTGACAAAATAAATTAACTTGCCAAACAATTTCAACCTTATAACATACAAAACCTCGATGCAAACTTCAAATTTTATTGGTGAATTACTAGGTACGCTCGTACTTATTTTACTCGGCGACGGTGTGGTCGCAAATATTCTTTTAAAAGGTTCAAAAGGTGAAAACGGTGGATGGTTGGTAGTAACCACAGCTTGGGCATTTGCCGTGATGTGTGGCGTATTTGTAGCTCAAAAATTTGGTAGTCCCGATGCTCACCTTAATCCTGCTATTACGATTGCAATGGCTGTAAAATCTGGCAATTGGTCGAATGTTGCTCCATTTATTTCTGCTCAATTAATTGGTGCATTTTTGGGTGCTACACTCGTATGGCTCACATATTTGCCACATTGGGCAATAACCGAAGATAAGGGTGCGAAATTGGGCGTTTTTGCTACCTCCCCTGCGATCAGAAATACTACGAGTAATCTCATATCTGAAATCATTGGAACCTTTGTATTAATCGTAGTATCTAATTCCTTTACTGCCGATTTACCAAATGGATTTGCTCCATACTTAGTAGGTATGTTGGTTTGGTCAATAGGCTTATCTTTAGGTGGTCCGACTGGCTACGCGATTAATCCTGCACGTGATTTAGGACCACGTATCGCTCATGCAATTTTACCCATTTCAGGCAAAGGTACAAGCGATTGGGGCTATGCTTGGATTCCAGTACTAGGCCCAATCGTTGGAGGTATTTTGGCCGTACTCTTTTTAAATGCCTTTAATATTTAACTCAATATTCCTCTATTTATACTTCTTGCTTTTAAAATTCAATACCATGAAGCGACTATTTATTATATTAATGTGCTTTGCATCAACCGTTTGGGGACAAAATACTTACAGTATTATTCCTCAACCTGACACTCTCATCGCAAAAAGTGGGACATTCGAAATCAATAGCGAAACCCGAATTATTTTACAAACTAACGATGCCCCAACAGCAGCGGTTGCCAAGCTTTTTTCGAATCAGGTATCTATTACAACTGGGATGAAACTTTTTACGGAGGTTTTACTTGCAAAATTGCCTCAAATTAAACCCAAAACAAAAAAATCGATTTCTGTTTCGCCAATTACGAACGCTATTTTGTTTATAAAATCAACTCAAGCAATGCCCGAAGATGGCTATAAACTTTCGGTTGAATCAAATCTCGTGACTATCACAGCAAGTGGTTCACAAGGATTTTTTTATGCTCTTCAAACAATGTTTCAATTACTTCCTGCCGAAATTTATAGTTCATCCAATATTAATGGTTTACAACTAAAAATGCCTTGCGTAAGTATTGTTGATAAACCACGCTACGAACACCGTGGTTTTATGCTTGATGTGGGTCGTCATTTTATGCCACTATCTTTTGTTAAGAAAACTATCGATTTATTGGCAATGCACAAAATGAATATTTTGCATTGGCACTTAACTGAAGACCAAGGTTGGAGAATCGAAATATTGAAATATCCTCGTCTTACGCAAGTTGGCTCGGTACGTTCTGAAACTATTGATGGCAAAATGTCTTATAATCAACCATTAAAATTTGATGGAAAAGAACATTCGGGTTTTTATACACAAGATGAAATCAGAGATGTAGTAAAATATGCCCAAGAAAGATACGTAACAATTATTCCTGAAATAGAAATGCCTGGTCATGCTTTGGCGGCTTTAGCGGCATATCCAGAATTGGGTTGTACGGGCGGACCTTATGACGTAGCAAAAATTTGGGGAGTAATCGAAGATGTTTACTGCCCTACCGAAAAAACTTTCAAGTTTATTGAAGATGTACTCACCGAAGTAATGGGCTTGTTTCCGAGTAAATACATTCATATAGGTGGCGATGAATGTCCGAAAATTACTTGGCAAAGAAGTAAATTCTGCCAAGATTTAATGAAAGCCCAAGGTTTGAAAGATGAACACGAACTTCAAAGTTATTTTATTAAACGCATTGATAAATTCTTGACTTCAAAAGACAGAAAAATCATGGGTTGGGACGAGATTTTGGAAGGTGGACTTTCGCCAAACGCCACGGTTATGTCGTGGAGAGGTGTTCAAGGCGGAATTGAAGCTGCCAAACAAAAACATGATGTGGTAATGACACCAAACTCATACGTTTATATTGATTATTATCAATCTCACCCAATTACAGAGCCTTTGGCAATTGGTGGTTTCTTGACATTGGAGAAAGTTTATTCTTATGAACCAACGCCATCAGAACTAAAACCAGAAGAAGCAAAACATATTTTGGGAGCTCAAGTAAATCTTTGGACAGAATATGTCTCAACGCCCGAATATGCCGAATATATGACATTACCTCGTGCATGTGCCTTATCGGAAGTTACATGGACACCATCAATTAATAAAAATTTTGCAGACTTTGGACGTAGACTAGAAGCTCATTTCAAACGATTAGATGTACTGAATGTAAATTACGCCAAGAGTATTTTTGATGTAAAGGAAACTGCCACACCCAACAAAAATACGCAAACCGTAGAAGTAAAACTTGAACCCTTCGTACACGATGCACAGGTCCGTTATTCGCTTGATTTTTCAAAACCTACGTCCAATTCAGCGATTTATGTGCCACAGACATTTAATAAATTAACCACTGTAAGGGCAGCAATTTTCAGAAATGACATACAAATCGGTAAAGAGTTCGTAAAAACTTATAGAATGCCTGATAAATAAGATAAAATTAAATCGAGATTTTCAATACTTATTGAGATTTACAGCCACAAATTTACCAAAGCCGCTTTGCCAATATGCTGAGTGGCTTTGGCTGAATCATCCAAAATAATTGTTGAACCATCTGCACCCAAGTCCCAGATACTTCCTTGCAGAAAAACATTTATCCCCTTTTTTACCCCTGCTTCATTTTTTGCTCTTTCGCCCATTGAGTGTTTTACCCAAGCTTCACCGAGTGTTAATTTACTGATACTCTCTTTGGCATCGGCAGGAGTTTCTGCACCTGAATAGCCGGTCCACTTTTTATTACAATTACCATAACCATTTGAATACGAGGGGGCTTAAGTAGGTAATGATACAATATTAATCGACAAATTGAAATGATGTAACTTATTGAAAGTTAGTATTTTATCTCATTTCTTTTGTCTCAGTACTTAGTTCATGGTTAATAATCGACAAGTCCGTTTAAGATAATTGACTGATAGACAATGATTTAGCTATTTACAAATTTTGTCTGTTAATACTATTCTATCACTTATGTTGATTTAATGGGCAATTTTCAAAATATTTTATCAAGATTCCTGAGCCTTTTCTTAATTTTGTTTTAAAATTGCATAAACAAGTATCATTGGGCAACATCAACATAAAACTTATTTTTTAAAGCAGACTGGGCATAAAACATGATAGAACCTTATATTGTCGGTATCACGGGCGGAAGTGCATCAGGAAAAACATTTTTTTTAAAACAACTATTAGGTGCTTTTTCTGAGGAAGAAGTTTGCCTTATCTCGCAGGACAATTACTACCGTACACAGGAATTTGTACCAAAAGACCAAAATAACATAGAAAACTACGACCTGCCCGAAGCCATTGATTTTGAGCTGTATGCTCAACACATCAACGACCTCAAAAATGGCAAGGTGGTTCAACACAAAGAATATGTTTTCAATAATCCTAATGTTGTTCCGAAAACCCTTACTTTTAAATCAGCCCCAATCATTGTAGTTGAAGGAATTTTTGTTTTTTACTCACCTGAAGTATCTAATTTACTTGATTTAAGGGTTTTTATTGATGCCCGTGAACATATCAAAATCAAACGCCGTATCATAAGAGATAATAACGAACGTGGCTATGACTTAAATGATGTACTTTATCGTTGGGAAAATCACGTGGCTCCAACTTACGAGAAATACATCGAACCGACAAAATACAGTGCCGACATCATTATCAATAATAATTTACATTTTGAGAAAGGCTTGGATATTCTCACTTCCTTCCTCAAAACAAAACTTTCTTGATGCGTGAATTTAATAGAAAAAAGAGGGGTTTTTCTACAGGAGAAGCCCCTCTTTTCATTTAAAAACAGGCAATTTTTTTAGACAAAACAACCCAAGTTTAAACAGAATCTATGATGATAACGGTAAAGTAGAAGATGTCATCGAAACGATTTATGAATACAATAAAACTGGAATTTCGACCAAAGTTATATAGACAATCAACATAAGCAAAAACAAAACCACTCAGTCAGTTGCTTTCAAATATATGTATAATTGAGTTGAGTTAGGATAAACAAAGTCGAGAGAAAAACTGTTACTAATGCAAGAGCATATTTTCCTATCAGTCTAAACTTTTCTTATGCAAAATATTCTTTTCTGGTTCAGAAACGACTTACGACTTCACGACAACGAGGCACTCATACAAGCATCCAAGGAAGGGAATGTGATTCCTGTTTATATTTTTGATGAACGCCAGTTTATTGACACACCGCTGGGATTTAAGCGAACTGGGACATTTCGTGCTAAATTTTTAATAGAATCAGTCGAAAATCTACGTAAGAATCTCCAAAAAATTGGCTCTGATTTAGTTATCAGAATCGGAAAGCCCGAAGAAATTTTGGCCAAAATGGCGGCTGACCTTAAAGTAGCGGCAGTTTATGCCAGTAAAGAGGTTACTCAGCAAGAAACTACCATAGAAGCTAGCCTTTCAAAGAGGCTTAAACCACTCAATATCGAAATAGAATTGGTGTGGATTGCTACGCTATATCATGCCCGCGATTTGCCTTTTCAAATAAATTTTTTATCAGATGTTTTTACTGAATTTAGAAAAAAAGTAGAACGTTCGGCTAAAATACGCCTCACTTTTGATGCACCAAAAAGCCTTCCTAAAATAGATAAAACTATTGAACTTAGTGAGATTCCAACATTAAATACACTTGGTTATGAAAATATTAAAACCGATAAACGTTCGGTATTAGCTTTTCAAGGAGGAGAAACTGCGGCTCAATATCGACTTGATGAATACTTTTGGGATAATGATTTACTAAAAACCTATAAAGAAACTCGCAACGGACTAATTGGAGCAGATTATTCATCAAAATTTTCGGCTTGGTTGAGTTTAGGTTGTATTTCTCCTCGTACAATTTATGAGGAGGTGAAAAAATATGAAAAAGAAGTAACCGCCAACGACTCAACTTATTGGTTGGTTTTCGAACTAATTTGGCGTGATTATTTCCACTTTATTGCCTTGAAGTTTGGTACTCGAATTTTCAAGCCAAGTGGTATAAAGAACGACCTGATGAAGTCATGGAAACAAAACAAAGTAAATTTCTATAAATGGGTAAAAGGCGAAACTGGCGTACCATTTATTGATGCCAATATGCGAGAATTGCAGCAAACTGGCTTCATGTCGAATCGTGGCCGCCAAAATGTAGCAAGTTTCTTGACAAAAGATTTGGGTATTGATTGGACTTGGGGAGCAGCTTATTTTGAGAGTCAACTCATTGATTATGACGTTTGTAGCAACTGGGGAAACTGGAATTACTTGGCAGGCGTAGGCAATGACCCACGAGAAGACCGCTACTTTAATATTGGCCGCCAAGCTGATATGTATGACAAACAAGGCGAATATGTAAACCTTTGGCTACCAGAATTGGCAAAAGTTCCAGCCGAGAAAGTCCATTTTACGGGACTTTTGAGCGAAGAAGAACAGAAAAAATATGGAGTTTCTTTAGGTAAGGATTATCCGAAACCTATCATTAATGTTAATAAATGGATAAAGTCTTAAAAAACTTTCTTCAATCGACATCAAAAATATCCGCTTGCTGAATTTTATATCCATTTATAACATTTAGCCACTTGTATATCATTTTCAAATCATTATATTTGAATCAAAATTAACCAATTATAGAAAAAACGAATTTAAGACAATGAACAAAAGCACACTCATCATCGTTGGTATTTTACTAATTTTCGGTATGTACGGATGTAGCTCTTACAATGGTTTGGTAGGAAAAGACCAAGAAGTGAACGGTAAATGGGCAAACGTACAAACACAATATCAACGCCGCTCAGACTTGATTCCGAACTTGGTAAATGCTGTAAAAGGTGCTGCCGATTTTGAAAAAAGCACACTTACTGCCGTTATTCAAGCACGTGCAAGTGCAACAGCCGTAAATATAAAAGCTGACGATTTAACCCCTGAAAACATTCAGAAGTTTCAGGCTGCTCAAGACCAACTAAGTGGTACATTAAGCCGTTTGCTAGTTTCAGTTGAAAAATACCCTGATTTGAAAGCCAACCAAAACTTCTTGGAGCTTCAATCTCAACTTGAAGGAACTGAAAACCGCATTGCAGTTGCCCGTAATGATTTCAATACATCAGTACAAGGCTACAACTCATCGGCATTAGCATTCCCAATGGTTATATTTGCCAAAATGTTTGGTTTTGCACAAAAAGGATTCTTTCAAGCATCTGAATCTGCACAAGCTGCTCCAACAGTTAAGTTCTAAATTATTAGTGAAAAAATATATAGAATATCGACGTTGCGATGCAGCGTCGATATTCTATCAAATTCCCAAAAATCAATTATGCTATTATCAGAAACTGAAAAAGAAAAGGTCATAGCTGCCATTAAGCAAGCCGAACTCAATACTTCGGGCGAGGTAAAAGTTCATATCGAAGAAAATTGTCCCGAAGCAGACCCCTTCGAGCGAGCAAAACAGGTATTTCAGCATTTGAGCCTTGATACAACTGCTCAGCGAAACGCAGTGCTATTTTACTTGGCTCATGTTGACCGCAAATTTGCGGTTTTGGGCGATATTGGTATCGACCAAGTAGTTCCACCCAATTTTTGGGAAAGTACTCGTGATACACTACGCATGTATTTTGCTCAAAACGATTTTAGCGGTGGTTTACAGATGGGAATCAAAGAAGCTGGTATCCAGCTTAAAAAATATTTTCCCTATCAAAGCAATGATATCAACGAGATTTCGAACGATATTTCAATCGAGCCGATACCATAAACTTTAAAATTAGTTTATCCACTCATTTTTTCCAAAAATTATCCGCAAGCTTTTAACGTTGAATCTGGCTTCAACAAAAAAGCTTTTAATTGATAAATCTAACAAATAGTGGTGATTTACCACTCTACTATCTCGATGTTTAACAGAATTCTTATATTTCTTTTTCTTATACAAAGTTTTGTCTTTGCACAAGATATTCCGCAGAAGCCAAATCCACCAAGATTTGTCAATGATTTGGTTGGTGGGCTTTTGAGTCAAGGAGAAATCAATCAATTAGAACAAAAACTAAAAGTATATTTCGATTCAACTTCTACGCAAGTGGCGATCGTAATCGTGAAAAGTGTTCAACCTTATGATATTAGCGAATATGCCATAAAACTTGGCAGAGAATGGGGTATTGGTAAGAAAGACAAAAACAATGGAGTTTTATTTTTATGGGCTCCAGATGACAGAAAAATCTTTATCGCCACAGGTTACGGTGCAGAAGGCGGTTTGACAGATGCTTACAGCAAAAGAATTATCGAAACGGTAGTAAAGCCAAACTTCAAGCAATTACGTTATTACCAAGGTATTGATGAGGCTACGAATAGTATTATTAAATATTTATCAGGCGAATTTGACGCAGAACCTACTGAAGAAGAAGATTCGGGTTTTGTCATTTTTTTGGTTATTTTATTCATAATTATAGGATTGATAGTTTTTAGAAATAAAGGAGGCGGAAATCGCGGCGGTGGACTTGTACCTTATACAACCTACGCAGGTTGGGGAAGCTCATCAGGTGGTTGGTCTAGCGGAGCTGGAAGCAGCGGAGGTGGTGGTTTCGACTTTGGAGGAGGTAGCTTCGGAGGTGGTGGTGCTGGAGGAGATTATTAAGATAGTTTTGAAAGATACAACATAAAAAAGAGCCTTTTTCGGAAGGCTCTTTTTTATGTTAAAGTCTCATGTTAAGTCCAATAATGCTAAAATCGTTAAACCGCAGTGGTGGACAGTATGAAAAGATCCGAAAAAATTTCGTGGGAATTATTGAAGAAAGCCCCGCGGGCTTTTCTGTGTAGCATACGTAATAATTCCTATCTCCTCACCACAATCCCATCAACTTTAAAACTCTTCTTTTTACCAATAAACAGTTCTTGCCATCCTTCAATTTGATAATGAGTGAGGTGGTTTTTATCAAGTGTCATCAAAAGGTGCTTTTCTGATTGATATAAATAGTTTTCGGTTTGTATCAGGGCTTCAATATTTTTAGCTGATTTGTCTTCCTCAAAAATAATTTTCAATGATTTTACTGGTAAATTTTCACCTTCCTTAAGCGTATAAACTGCCATTTGAGGAGCTTTTTCTTTATTATAACTTAATTGATACGATTGCTTGTTTATATCAGCTTGCAAAAAAAGTTCGAGTTCTTTTTGCCAATCAATTTTGTTGGTATTCAACACTTCTTTTTTCTCTTCTATAACTAAGATTTTGTGCGTAAGTGGCTGATTTTTATTCAATTCTGTTATCTGTTTATTTACAAGACCAGCCAAATCGAAGTACGTTTTTGTAGAATTCTGAGTTTCGGATTCGGCACATCCGACTAATAATAAGCTTATAAATAGCAGTTTACGCATTGCGAATAATGGAAAATGAGGTATATAAAATCGTTAAATAATAATAAAATTTGTTAGTATTAAAAATATAACATTTTTCTAGAGCTTTGGCGTTCCTATATCCCCTTAAAAAACTTAACCCCACCGCTATCGAGAGCAGTGGGGTAAGCGTCCATCTATTCAACCCTAACCTATTAAACTATGAAAACTTAATATTATTACTTAAAGTTGAGTCCTAAAGACCTAACATTTCAATTGCTTCTGGGGCAACTGTCTGTTCTATGTCTGCCGACTCAACGTTTGACTGGTAATTCCATAAAACTTTGATAACTGAGACGGTTTTGGCAACTTTCTCTTTCCAAATCTTTGCCTCACTGCCACGTACCTTGTTAAGTTTTATTTCGATATTTTCTACTGCTGTAAAAAACGCTTCTTTTTTGTCAGCATTCAATGTCATGAATTTAGACGGAGAAACGTTGTATAAAGTCACAACTTCTTTAAAAATATTCCAATCATTTGTTTTAACTAACTTCTTCGCATTTTTTGACATAAAATTTGCGAAACTTGCTTCAGCACCTCTAACTAAAATTACTTCGTTTGTTGCTGAATCACGGTCATTTGCTTTTACAATATTTGCAGTAGTCATGAATGACCCGAATACAAATGCAAATATAATTGTTTTTAATGAATTTTTCATTGTTTTGTCTTATTTTACTAGTGGATAACGATGCAAAGGTATGCGAGAAAATAATACAATCCAAATGTTGTATATGGTCAACAACCGAATATTGTTCTAAATATATTTGGATTTTTTTAATAATACAGATATTTTAAGTAAATATTCAATACAAAATCAAAATATTATTTGTATTAAAAAAATGCAACTTATATTTTATTCTAAAAATAAGAAAAATGAAGATTCTTTAAAAAGTACAATCATTCGTTGTAAAAATTCATTGTTCTCTCTACACCAATTGTGCAAAAATTCAAAATCATCTCGCCAACACGGTCTAATCTATCTACTAGTTGAATCATTTCGTCGTCATTGAAGGCTTTTAGCACATAATCAACCTGCTTACCCGCATGGAAATTATTGCCTATTCCAAACCTTAATCGATTATAAGCATTTGTGCCAAGTTTTTCTTCAATGTTGCGTAAACCGTTTTGCCCACCGTGCGAACCTTTGGTCTTTAAGCGTAGCTTTCCGAAGGGCAAGGCGAGGTCGTCGCAAATCACCAAAAGATTTTCGGCAGGAATTTTCAGTGCTTGTAGCCAATAGTTGATGGCATTGCCGCTGAGATTCATATAAGTTGTTGGCTTGATGCAGTAAATCTGCTTTCCTTTATGCTTAAACTCGCCCGTGTAAGCGAGGCGTTCCATCTTAAACGAAAAGCCTTGTTGAGCCGCCAACCTATCGAGAGCCATAAAACCAACGTTGTGTCGGGTAAGTGAATATTCTGAGCCAATATTCCCAAGCCCAGCTATTAAATATTTCATATTTTTAGGATTTAGGCAGTACTATTTAGGCAACGTTGCTTTTTTTGAAAATAAAAAAGCATACAAAAAATAGCATTAAATATACAGCCAAACATTGTTAATTAAAAATTTTGTGCAAAGTTCTTAATATTTTATGCAATTAGTATATCAATTGCTTAGTTTTACAATTTAAAACATGAATCAATATCTTTAGCATAGTTGAATTGATAAATCTTTTATCGTTCAGTATTATTTAGGCGTATGAACCGACTCATTCTTAGTAATCCTTTACTTGATATTACACTCAATCGTTTGTGCCAGCAATTGATTGAAAACCACAGAGATTTCTCGAATTCAGTGATTTTGGGACTACAACCACGCGGCATCTATTTGGCCGAGCGTATCACCAAAAAATTAAGAGAAGAAACAAGCATTGATATAAAACTAGGATATTTGGATACCACTTTCTTTCGTGATGATTTCAGAAGAAGAGATAGCCCGCTAAAACCCAACGAAACCAAAGTGCCCTTTGTGATTGAAAACAAAAAGGTGATTTTGATTGATGATGTATTGGCAACAGGCCGAATGGTTCGTGCGGCAATTGATGCTATGCAGGCGTTTGGTCGCCCTAAAAAAGTGGAACTTTTATGTCTAATCAACCGCCGCTACGAAAGAGATTTGCCGATTCAGCCCGATTATACAGGTATGCGTGTAAATACGCTAGATACGCAGCGTGTGTTGGTAGAATGGAAAGAACAAGGCAATGAAGAAGATAAGATTTGGTTGATTGGTTGATGCTTAGAAATGAAGGTTTTTAAATATACGACAATTCTATGGGTAATACTAGCTTTGCTAATATTGATTGCTTTCATTGGGGCGTTAAACAATAACGTTGTGGAATGAAACGCACTACATTATACAACGAATAACTAGTTGATGCTAAATTCACATGGGCTATCATTAAAACTCTTTTGGGTGGAATCGTTGTTTTCAAACAACAATTATTCCTCATGTTGCTGTGATATATCGTTATGACCGTAATAAATCAAACGCCACTAAACTCTTTGATATTAGCTATCAAATAATCTATTTGTGAACTTGTATGCCACGAACTCAGCACAATGCGGGTATTGGGCTTACCCGTTTTGATTGGATATGCAAAACTATAAATAAAGATTTCTTTCTGAAACAAAAAGTCGTAGAGTTCGTCTTGTAAAGAATAATACACTGGATAGCTTTTGATAGAATTAAATAATAACTGACCATCAGATAGTTGCGAAGAAAAACATTGAATGTTAACATTTAATTTTTGTCGATTTCTTTCATAAATTTTATCAGCGTGCATGTAGGCGTATAGATAAGCAGGTGCAATCGGTGAGCATGAAGCAAAAAAAGCGGTATATTGTAGCGTATGAATAAAATCTTTATCAGCAAAAACTACTCCGCCTGCAATGCCCATCGCTTTGTGCAAAGAACTAATTACTACCAATTTTACATTTTCGTTTACGGTTATTTGCTTAAAAATTCCCGAACCGTTTTCCTCTGTTATTCCTAGACCATGCGAATCATCAATCACGAGTGTAATTGTTTGATTTTGTGGTAGTTGACTCGTCCAGACGAAATGATAAGGGCTTAGTTTAAGTGCATCGCAAGAATTACAAACGATGACCGAGTGTTGAGCATTTTGCTCCGAAATTTCTTGACAAATATTGCTTGCCCAAACCTCAAAACTTATATTGGGTAAACTTATATTTGGTTCATGGAAATTAGCAGAATGACTACTTGGTGCATAAAAAAACGTTGTATTCTGCGTTTTTAGATATTGTGCCACAACTTGCCCCGCCAACATTCCTGACGAAACTGTCAAGGCTTTTTCTGCCCCAACCCATTGAGCCATTTTTTCTTCGGCTTGGTCATAAATATCCAATTGCAGGTTTCCGTTTCGAGAACTTCCAAACGACATTCCATAACGATTCATACCCTCAATCAATAATCTTTTGAAGTCTTCATCTTGGTTCATGCCCAAATAGGACGTTCCACTATAAAAATCGTATTCCTTTCCTTCAAGTAAGATTTTATTTGATGGTAATTGGCTGATTATGAATTCGTTTGGCATTATTTATTTTGATGAAGTTTTACAAGCGTGAAATTAGTTTATTTCTTTTATAAATTCCAAAAATGATAAACCTAGTTATGATATTCCTTTTGTTAAATTGGCTTTGCCAAACTTATTCTATGAATGAATTATTTTCCACTCCCTTTCGTTGAAAAATTAAGAATTATTCAAAAAAGCAATGCATAAATGACTCAAAAAGAGAAACTTCTATTATTTATATTGGCTTGTATCAATTTTACGCACATTATTGATTTTATGATAATGATGCCTTTAGGGCCACAATTAATGAAAATTTTCGATATTTCACCCCGGCAATTTGGCTTTGTTGTATCAGCTTATGGATTGAGTGCTGGAATTTCTGGTTTTCTATCAGCATTTTTTGTTGATAATTACGACCGAAAAGTCGTTCTTTTTGCCTATACGGGCTTTGTTATTGGTACGCTTGCCTGTGGTATTGCACCAACTTACGAAATCTTGATATTGGCGAGACTAGTGGCGGGTGTATTCGGTGGTTTGATTGGAGCTCAAGTACTTTCAATTGTAGCTGACACCTTTGAATATGAGCGTCGTGCTACGGCAATGGGTTTTGTTACTACCGCTTTTTCGTTGGCTTCGGTGATTGGTATTCCTGCAGGGCTTTTCTTGGCAGGTAAATTTGGTTGGCATTCACCATTTTTGGTGGTTGGTGGACTTGGAATTGCTGTTATTTTTATGATTTACTGCTTCGTTCCGAGACTTGATAATCACCTAAAAAATCGTCATCCCAAAGACAGTCCATTTACTGTCATTACTGACATTACTCGAAACCCGAATCAGCTTCGTGCTTTGAGTCTTTCTACAATCATTATGTTGGGGCATTTTAGTATCATTCCATACATTTCGCCAACTTTGGTTGCCAATGTGGGTTTTAGTCAAGATAATATCTTTTTGATTTATTTTGTAGGTGGACTACTCACTATCTTCTCAGCACCGATGGTAGGAAAATTGGCCGACCGCAAGGGAAAATATCGAATTTTTGTGATTTTTGCATTGCTTTCAATGATTCCGATTTTCTTGATAACTAATATGTTTTCTGGGGCTTTGTGGGGGGTTTTAGTAATTTCTGGAATATTCTTTGTGTTTTCAAACGGTCGTTTAATTCCTACTCAGGCAATCGTATCGAACGTTGTAAGTTCACGACAAAGAGGTAGTTTTATGGCCATTAATTCATCAGTTCAGCTATTTGCTCAGGCAATTGCGACTAATATCGGTGGATTTATCATTCATAAAATGCCATCAGGTTATCTTGAAAACTATCCGTATGTAGGATATTTTGCCATGATCATGATTTTTATGAGTATTTTTATTGCTAAAACCGTCAAACCAATCGCACAATGAAAAAACTTATTTTAGCACTCGTTGCATTTGTTCCTCTAACAATTTTTGCCCAAGATTTTAAAGCAGTAATAGAAAAACATCGAGAGGAATATAAGGCTGATTTTCTTAAAAATTCGAGTTCGCCACTTAAGAAAGAAGATTTTGAGTATTTACGCTTCTACGAACCCAACGAGAAATTTAAAGTTGCGTGCAAATTTGTAGCTACAACACGACGAAACTCCGCTCGAAAAAAACCACTCGAAATCCCAACATCTTCTGGGCAAACAGCTGTTTATACAAAATTTGGAGAATTAAAGTTTGAAATTGATGGAAAACCAAATAAACTCGCTGTTTATCAATCACTTAGACTCAGAAACCTACCACAATACCGAGATTACTTGTTTATTCCATTCAAAGATTTAACAAATGGAAAGGAAAGTTATGGTGGTGGGCGTTACCTTGATTTAAGAATGAAAGAAATAGAAGGTGATAAAATTTATTTAGATTTCAATAAAGCCTATAACCCTTTCTGTGCTTTCAGTGCGGGTTATAGTTGCCCGATTCCACCCAAAGAAAATCATTTGAAAGTTGCGATTGAGGCGGGAGAGAAGAATTTTGTGAGAGAGCATTGAAAGTTGGCATTTTTCAGTGTAAAGTTTACTTTTTTGCAGACTGCCTACTGAAAACTGCCAACTGTTTATATTTTCTTTGCAGGATTTCCGAAAACGGTTGTGCCATCAGCGACATTTTCGACAACAACTGACCCCGCACCAACACGGGCATTTTTACCGATTGTTACGCCTGAAACAATCACAGCTCCTGAGCCAATAAAAGCACCTTCTTCAACAATGGCTTCACTATTGATAATTGCACCTGCTCCGATTTGCACATAATCTCCTACGCTTGCGTTGATGTCAACCACCACCGAGGCATTGATTATACAATGACTTCCAACCGTCGCGTAAGGATTGACGATTGCACGAGCAGCAACCAAATTTCCGTGACCAATAAAGGCATCAGCCGAAACAACCGCTGTATTATGCACTGCATTGATAGGCATCGTTTTTCGGCGATTATTGAGCAGTTCGATGAGTTTTTTACGCTCTTTATTATTTTCGAGGGCTACGAAAGCTTCGGTTTTTGGGCCAATCAGCTTCAAGAAACCATCGTCATCGGTTTCACCCAAAACCATTACATCACCGATTTCAGTATTGTGTAATTTTTTATCATCATCCAAAAAACCATAAACCACAACATTATTTCTATTGAAAATATCTAAAGCTATTTTCCCGAGATTACCTGCACCAAAAATCAAAACTGGATTTTCCATTCTTAAATTTAAATTGTTCTATAAAATTTGTATTGTTGAGTATAAAACAACATTATTTGTTTTGAGTTTCACACCAAAAAAAGCTAACAAAATCAACCACCACTTACGGGCGGAATTAATACAATTTCATCGTTTTCTTTCAAAATCGACATATCTTCGGCATATTCAGAGTTAATGGCCACTCTCAACGACTTTAGGCTTGCAAAAGTAGGGAAATTTGTTGAAAGATGCTGTTTTAAGTCAGCAATGGTGGCGGCATCTTCGAGCGAAGTTGTATAATCAAACTGCCCGATGATGTCACGAGTAATACCAAAACATAAGATTTTTATTTTCATATTTATATTTGTAGGTAAAACTATAACCATGATTTTCCAAAATAGGTTTATCAGCACACTATTTCTGAAAGCCTTTTGATATTTTTTCTTGTGAAATTAAAAATAACTTATCTTGCATCTAAAACTGAATATGAATAAAATTAAGATTTTGATTTAATGATAACATTCAACGAAGTAAACATCCAAAAAGGCGACAGGACGGTTTTAGAAAATATTAATTGGCAAACCCATAATGGTGAAAACTGGGCAATTATTGGTGGAAATGGCTCAGGAAAAAGCACTTTTTTGGAAGCTATTGCAGGAAAAATATTTCCGACAAAAGGCCAAATCACGAAGCCAAACTATGATGAAATTGCTTTTGTAGCCAAAGATTATAGTTTTAATCGAATCGTTCAGGCAGCGACTCAATATTATCAACAGCGTTTCAACTCGCATGATGCTGAGATATCGCCTACGGTACGAGAAATCCTGCAAAACCAAATCAAGCCTATTGGTGCGGTGAATGAAAAATCGGTTGATTTACCGACTTTGCCTTATTCTGAAGATGAATTAATTAAAAGTGCTAATTTGCTCAAAATCAGTCATTTACTCGAACGAAAAATTATAACTTTATCAAATGGAGAAACTCGCCGCACGCTCATAACGCTTTCGTTGTTACGCAAACCAAAAGTACTTTTGCTCGATAATCCGTTTGTTGGGCTTGACATAGAAAGTCGTGCTACTTTACACCAAGTGATTAATCAAGTGGCGGTATCTGGTATTCAGATTATTATCGTTACAACTCCCAAAGAAATTCCTTCATGCATCACCAATATTATTCAATTTCAAAACGGAAAAATAAAGAATTCCTCTTCTCAAGCTTTTGATTTTCAACAAGTTATATACAATTCGGATATAAAGATAGATGAAGAAGTTTTAGCGATAATTAAGCAAATTCCTGCTAAAAACGATTTCAACTTTGCCATAAATATGCGAAACGTAACAGTAACATATAAAGGGGAAAACGTGGTTGATAATGTAAATTGGCAAGTAAAACGTGGCGAAAAATGGGCCTTGATGGGGCCGAACGGTTCGGGGAAAAGTACAATTTTGAGCTTAATTACGGGCGATAATCCACAAGGGTATCAGAATGATTATGATTTGTTTGACCGTAAACGTGGAAGTGGTGAAAGTATTTGGGACATTAAGCACAGAATTGGCTTCGTTTCTCCCGAATTACATCTATATTTTACTCGTCAAACCGAAGTTTGGAAGGCAGTAGCATCGGGGCTCTTCGATTCGGCCGGACTATTTAAAAAATTAACCTTTGAAGAACGTGCCATTACAGACAATTATCTTAAACTATTGAATATTAGTCATTTATCAGAACGGAAAATTTATCAACTTTCCACGGGTGAGCAACGACAAGTGTTTTTGGCAAGAGCATTAGTGAAAAACCCACCGTTACTTTTGCTCGATGAACCATGCCAGGGACTCGACTACGAACATGTAATTTATTTCAGAGATTTGGTCAATGATTTGGTGCTTGAACTCAATAAAACTCTTATTTATGTGACCCATTACGAAGAGGAAATTCCTGCCTGTGTCGATAAACGCCTAAGCCTTAGTAAAGGAAAAGTTATAAATAGTTGAATAGAAAAGCGATTATAATAAATGGACTTACTTTAACTTATACCATTCAACACCCTTCAAGGCCGCTCGACGATTAACGGTTTCTGATGCAGGATAGTTTTTAGATAAATAGTCAAGTATTACAGGTTCGGCATCGCCCAATTCCCAAAGTTTTTGTTTTTGCTGCATCCATCTGATTTTTTCGAGCCAACCAGCTCGGTCGGTATGAAATTGTGTAATCAGTTTACTCGAATGACAGCCTGTACAATGAGCAGTTACGAGGTCGAGGCCTTTATCAACAATTAGTCCAGTTGATTTATCAATATTTACCGAGTCGGTAAGTGCTATTTTTAAAGCCTTTTTATTGCTTAAATCTTCTTGCTTCAAGCTTGCACTAATCATTATTGCAGCACTGAAAACGAGTAAAGATATTTTATATAAGTTTTTCATAGTTTTACCCAATTTTTACTGCAATTCGGTGACAAGAATTATTTAGATACCCACCCGGATTCCACGCCGGAATAATCATTGGTTGCCCAATTCCATTCGCATCAGTTGCTTTTGCCCAAATCTCATAATATCCTTTTTTCGGGAAATTTACTTTTGTTGACCATCGTTGCCAAGCCAAACGATTTTTTGGTTTACGTAAATCGCATTTTTGCCAAGTTGCACCAAAGTCAATCGAAATTTCCATGTTTTTTACCTCAAAATCTCCTGCCCATGCGTGTCCACGTAAATCGAGCGTACGACCTTCTTCAAGTATCGCACCCGATTTTGGGTACGTAATCACAGATTTTATAGGCATAGACTCTATGATTTTCAAGTCTGAATCAGCAATTTTTCCACCTGCTTCAATCGGATACGCTGGTACTCGGTAACTATGGCCGCTCATTTTTTCGCCATCATGTACTTTATTTCGGATAGAAATTCGGTTCAACCATTTGCCTGAAACTGATGCTGGCCAACCGCCGACTACCAATCTAAGCGGAAATCCGTGCATCACAGGAATGTCCTTTCCATTCATTGCCCAAGCCAAAAGCGTTTCATCTTCAAGGGCTTTTTTCATAGGCACACCTCTCGAAATGGGCGATTTTGAGGCATCACCACTCAAATGTATATCTTTTCCGTAATACCCAACATAAACCGCATCAGCATTTATGCCTACACTTTCAAGTACATCACGTAGCCTTACTCCTGTCCATTCCGCACAACTTACGGCTCCATCTTGCCACTGATTACCCGATGTTTGTGGGCTAAAACCGTAGCGGCCATTTCCTGCACATTCGAGTGTAAGTTGGTAAGTATAGGCTTTAAACTTTGTCTTTAAATCATTCAAAGTGAATACTTTACGAGTTTTTGCGGACTCTCCATCAATCACTAATTCCCATTTAGTGGCATCTATATTTTCTGGCAGATTACCATTATTGCGAACAAACATTTTATCGGCAGGTGTGATTTCATCATCGAGTAAATGCGGTGGAGTTTCGACATTCCAAGGCCGGTCATTGAGCAGCATTAAATCCTTATTCTTTCCTTGGGGAAGGTCAATAAAGGCTTTTTCGCCTAAAATTTCTTCTTCTTTTGGTAGATTTTTAGCAAAAAC
The DNA here is from genome assembly GCA_945860265.1 of Emticicia agri. Lineage (GTDB taxonomy): Bacteria > Bacteroidota > Bacteroidia > Cytophagales > Spirosomataceae > Emticicia > Emticicia agri_A. Next base: position 29,057 of record CAMAQF010000013.1, read on the forward strand.
AACATCACTACCAAGTACCGTTGCGATACTTATAATACTTTTTTGAATAAATGAACGTCTGTTATTTGTAATTTTCATAGAATAGATTTTATAAAGTAGGTGCAAAATAAATTATAAAATTTTTGAATTTTTTTAATTTCCCGAATTAGTTATTAAATTATATAAAAAAAATATAAAATTATGTTCGTACGATTTGTCAGAATGACCTTTCAAGAAGATAAAACTGAAGAATTTCAAGAAATTTTTGACTCCTCGAAAGATAAGATTAGAGCCGTGCATGGCTGTCAGCATCTCGTACTGATGCGAGACATTAATCAACCCAATATTTACATGACTCACAGATTTTTAAGGGTCATAATGATATGTTACCATACAGGGTTTAAACACTGATTTGGTCGAAATCAAATACTATATAATTTGAATTGTCCGACATTGTCCCCCTTTATCTGACATTCTTGGCGGGATTCTTGGCGTATTAACATGAACAACTATTAATCTCCTTTGACTGCTCCACTATTAACTAACCGACATAGTGTTGCGTGACAACAGTGGTGGTGTGGCCCAAGTGTTCGGCAATATGTGTAAATCTACTGGCAATTAGTAAGCTTAAGCTACTTAAATCAAGAGTTAACAAAAGAATAATGTAATCGGCTAAACACTGTATCATAACACTTTCTTAATGTAATTTTGATCCAATTCACACGAATTAATGAGAACTTCGAAACTAAAACTCTTGGTCATGAAAAACATACTTTTACTCGCTCTTTCCTTCCTGTTGTGCTTTCCCATGCTTGCTCAAAAGCTCAACCAAACGCAAATCATTGGTAGCCATAATAGCTACAAAAGTGCCATAGCACCCGAGATTCTTACTTACCTCCGTGGCATGAATGCCAAGACTGCCCAAGGACTTGAGTACGAGCATGTGCCACTTGAAAAACAATTGGACATGGGTCTGAGAAACTTAGAACTTGATGTTTTTCACGACCCTCAAGGCGGCCGATATACGCAACCTAAAGGGATAGAAATTATCAAAAAAGGAGGAAACCCCAACTTCACCTTTGACCTAGAAAATAAGTTGACTCTACCAGGCCTCAAAATGTTCCATGTGCAAGACCTTGATTTTCAGTCGCATTACCTCGTTTTTGCAGAGGCTCTTCAGGCACTCAAAAAATGGAGCAACGCACACCCAGACCACCACCCCATCTTTATTCTGGTCAATGCGAAGGATGATCCCATCCCAAATACAGTTCGTCCACTTCCCTTCACCGCGACGGCCTTGGACAGCATTGACTTGGAAATCAGAACTCACCTCGGCTTGGAAAAGCTAATCATCCCAGACCAAGTAAAGGGAAGCTTTGCCTCCTTGGAGATAGGTGCCCTCAACGGCAACTGGCCAGCCCTAGACCAAGCAAAGGGTAAATTTTTGTTTGTATTGGACGAAAGTGAAGAGAAAATTAGAACCTATTTAACTAAAAAACCAGGCTTAGCCAATGCCGTATTTTTCGTCAACCTTAAGGAGGGTAACCCAGAAGCTGGATTCCGCATAATCAACGATCCTGTAAAAAACGAAGCCTACATTCAAGAATTGGTACAAAAGGGCTATATGATACGTACCCGATCCGACTCGGGCACGGAAGAGGCACGTAACGAAGATTACACCCAGTTTGAAAAAGCAAAATCCTCAGGAGCTCAGGTCATCTCCACCGATTATTACCTCCCGTCCAAGCTATTCAAATCCACGTACAAGGTGTCTTTTGAAGGAAACAAATTTGAACGAGCAAATCCAGTTCTCAACACAAGTAAAAAATAAGATGAAACCTAAATTTTGGGTTTCAGTTGTACTTGGGACGGTTCTCCAATTTTATGGCAGTTCCGTTTTTGTGCAACACTACCCACCGATTGCCTAGCCTACACCCAATTTCATTTGCAGGAACTGATTCGTTTGTGGTTCCTCAAATCGGACTGGCACGAAGGCCTTGGGCTATTTAGAAATGCCCTCGATACCGCATCGCTACAGCAATGGGCTGCTTTACCTGCGGAAAAAAAAGAAGCATCCCTCAATTAGTTACTACTCGACAAAAAGACTCAGCCAACTGAGGATATTAAGGTTGGGAATTTGATAGAGGATTTTTACTTGATAAAAAACGGAGGAGACCTGAGTAAGTCATTGATTCCTCAGGAACGATTAGCCGTTTATTCGCAGATCTTCCTAGTAAAAAAAGCAGGGAAAAAGAAATCAAATCCCCGTTCAAGTCAGCTAGCCGACTTTTTAAGCATCTTTTCCACCCTTATCCAAAGCTTGCCTTCGGACGATTTTGTTTTTGACCTCCACAATCTGGAAATCAAGAGAATCCAATAATTAACGAGATTAAAAGAAGGGTATAAAAAAACCGATCGACAAAGCCGATCGGTTTTTTTGGTAAAAATTAAGGTTTTCTATAAGTTATAGTAAGTGCTTATTAATTAATAACCTGGGTTTTGAACTAGATATCCTTTTTCGTTAGAAGAACCATCGATAGCTCTCTGAGGAATAGGGAACAAACGCTTGTTAGGATCTGCACTTGTTTTACCGGTCCACGTTTTTTCGAACTTGCCAAAACGGATCTGGTAGTTTCTTCTGAACGCTTCCCAATACAATTCAAAACCTGATTCTCTAAACAAGATATCTGTCGTTAGTGTAGTCAGAGCAGCTGGACGCTGACTTGCTCTGGCAGATCTTGAAGTTCTCAAGGTATTGACATCAGCCAAGGCACCTGCGTTGTCTCCATTTCTCAATTTAGCTTCAGCACGCATTAGGTAAATTTCACCCAAACGAATCAACACCAAGTCAACACTGCTGTAAGAACAGCAATCTGGACCTGTACTGCTGAATTGGTACTTTGAGAATCTGTAACCTGTATTGTGCAAACTTCCTTGTTCTGTAAAGTCAACCTGCAAGTTGTGATTTACATAAGTTCTGTTGGCACCGCTAGTTCTTGCGTTGATCACTGGATAGATTCTTACTTTGCCATCAGGACACAAGATGATTTTTCCACCAGCGTCTTTTCTTGGTCCCCAAATAACTCCACGAATGATACCTCTGTCAATTTGGAAAGACTTGGCATCCACGCAGTAGTATTGGTTCTCGTCGTTTGCAGGTGTAATACCTGTCAGGTTCTGCAGGTTTGCAGGAACCATCGTTTGTTTCATGCTAAAACGAGCATCTGCCACCGCTGGATCTACTGAACCGTAAGCATCTACCCAAGTTTGGTAGAAATCTGTCGTCATCGCTGCAGCATCTGTACCACGGGTGTTTGGAAATTCAGGTCGTGGAACCAAGTCGCCAGAGATGGACCAGTACTGCCATCTTTGGTGCTCCGTCTGCAATACACCACGCTGATCCATCGCGAAGATAAGCTCTCGGTTGGTGCTGTTGTTGTCACCGAAAATATCGAAGTACTCAGGAGAAAGTGCATAGGGTCCTGCGATGATTTCGTTAGTGTACTTGATCACATTGTCCATATCTTCTTTTTTGAAGACAGGAGCTCCGTAAGGAGCACGATAAACTGCAGCATTCAAGTATAATCTTGCCAATAGTGCTTTCACGGAAAACTGGTTTAATCGACCAGCACCTTTATCGCTTTTAATAAGGTCTCTTACGGAAAGCAATTCCGTTTCAAGGTAGGTAATTGCTTCCTGTCCTCTCAAGATTTCAGACTTATCGTTTGTAGCATTTTTCTTAAATACTAAGCCCCAGTTATCAAGAATCATCATGTTAATGTATGCCTTCATGGCAACCATCTCGTAAACTCCATCTTGAGCAGCAGTATTGCCTTTTTTAGCTTCCAATTTCAATCGCTCTTCTGCAGTCAAGGCACGAGACAAACCTAGGGTCATATAGGTCCAAGTATCACCTACTAGGCTATTACCTGGAGTAGTTAGGTGCTGGTGTACAGCAATGAACTTACCACCATCAAACCAGTCTCTTCCACCTCGGTAAGGCAGGATTGCTTCGTCAGAAGCAATTTCCTGAAGACCAAAATTTGCTGTGTGTAACCAAATCGAACCTCTCAAAAAGCCGTATACCGGACCAATTGAACCACTTACTACTTCCGCCTGACCTGAACCCGTTAGGGATTCGTCAATGATATCTTCTTCTAGCGTTGTACACCCGAAAATTGTGAAGAAGAATACAGATAACGTCAACAATTTAAATACTAGTAATTTTTTCATTTTTTTTTCGATTTTATAAATCTTGAATTGTAGTTAGAATGTTAGGTTTAGACCAATCAAGAAAGTTCTAGCCTTAGGGTAAGTAAATCGGTCGATACCGAATGTTTGAATACCACCAGAAGTTGAACCTGTGTTTACTTCCGGATCAAATCCAGAATAGTCTGTCAAAACGAATAGATTTTGACCAGTCACAGAGAATTGAATGTTCTGGAATGCTTTACCTAGGCCTACTTTACTTGGCTGTACGTTGTACGCAAGAGTGGCGTTATTCAATCGTAGGAAAGATCCATCCTCTAGGTAACGGGTAGACACAATGTTGGCGTTAGCTAAAGTTTCGGTAGGGTACTGCACTGCAAAGTCTGTAGTATTGTTGGACTGAGCCAATAACGCCTTTGGAAATAAGGTCATGTTTGTATGATTAAACACCTTGCTTCCAGACATTCCATTAAAGTTTAAGCCCAACTGGAAATTTTTGTAGTTGAAGTTGGAATAGAAACCATAGATTAATTTTGGTATCGCACTACCAACTACAGCTCGGTCATTGTCTAATACCTTGCCATCCTTATTTGTATCCTTGTACACACTGATACCATCCTTCATTCCTTCAAACTCGTACATGTAAAAGGCTCCAATCGGCTGATTATTGATGTATCCGTTGATGGTAGCACCGGTCTGTCCAGAACCCTGAGCAGAACCCGTCACCAAAACAGCATAAGGAGAATCAACTACTTTGTTTTGGATATAGGTAACGTTACCTCCAAAATTGTAGGTAAATGAGCCCTTTGGGTCAGATTTGTAATCCAAAGCCAATTCTAGTCCGTTGTTCACAATCTTCATGTCTGGGATATTATTCCAAAATGTAGCGGTTGGCTGAATAGGGTCAGCTGGAACAACCTCCAAGAGAATGTTGGAAGACACCTTGCTGAAATAATCCAAGGTACCTGTCAATCTAAAGTTGAACAAGGAGAAGTCAACACCAAAATCTAGTTGAGAAGATACTTCCCACTGTAAATCGGGGTTGGCCAATCGCGTATATGTAATTCCGTAAGGATACTTGTCAATCGTAGTTGCTGCCGGATCGAGTGGATAGGTGTTAAAACTTCCTGCACCTGTTGCTAATCTGTTTTCAGAGAAACTTGCGAGGGTAATTTTTGAAGGAATTTCCTGATTACCTGTTACACCATAGCTTGCACGAACCTTCAAGTTATTGAAGAAAGAGTTTGCCATGAAATCTTCGTTAGTCACGTTCCATCCCAAAGCAACGGAAGGGAAGTAGCCATACTTATTATTGGCACCAAACTTAGAAGAACCATCTGCTCTAAAAGTTGTTGTTACAAGGTACTTGTTGGCATATGCGTAATTCACACGGCCAAAGTAAGATTGCAATTCATTTCGTACCGCTCCAACACTTACAGCAGTTGGGAGCGTTACTGTGCTAGTCTGATCTTGGTATCTTGGCTCGATGTTGTTATTTACAAAACCCTGAAAAGAAATGGTCTTGCTTTCATCTCTCAAATCTTGGTAAGAGTGTCCTGCCAATAAGGTCAAATTATGAGACTTCGAAGACCAGTTATAGCTTAAGGTATTTTCTACGAGCTGGTTGGTGTTGGGATCAAAGATCGCATCCAAGGCACCATTCGAAATATTGCCTTCGTTTACTACCGATGGAAATGGCTTGTACTGGATATCACGGTTGGTAGCAGAATAATCAACGCCAAAGTTCAACTTGTATACCAAGCCCTTCGCAAGCTGAAGAGAAGGAGAAATGGAGGCCAATATTCTGTTATTGGTTGCAAAGTCTTTGAAGATTTCATTTCTCCTCAATGGATTTAGCGAGTTGGTCGGTAAATCTGTTGGCTGGCCATTGGTGTACGCAGGAATCGTTGGATTCAAGGTGATCATGTCGCTGATCACAGAAGTAATCGCAGGACGCAAGTTCTCAGTACGAGAAGCAGTTAGGTTGTAGTCCACATTTAACTTACCATTTAACGCCTTCTGGGTGATGTTTAATTTCCCCGAGTAACGCTTCAAGTTACTGTTTTTCAAAATACCGTCCTGATCTTGGTAGCCCATTGAGGCAAAATAGGAGAATTTGTCACTGGCTGAACCACTTAAAGAAAGGTTTGCATTTTTAGCAATACCCACTTGGGTCAACTCGTCTTGCCAGTTGGTATTTCCATTCAAATCCACCAAGGTTCCACCTACTGCCTTTACCTGCTTACGGAAAGTGGCAGCATCAAATACAGGAAGCTGGTTTGGAAGGGAAGCGAATCCAGTAGACAAATTAAGGTTTACTTGACCCTTACCTGATCCTTTTTTAGTAGTGATTACCACTACACCGTTGGATGCTCTCGAACCGTAAACCGCTGTTGCACTCGCATCTTTCAACACGTCAATGCTCGCAATATCAGCCGGATTGATAAAGTTTAAAGGGTTTGTCGCTACACCAGTAGAGGAGTTGTCCAACAAGAAGCCATCCACTACATACAATGGCTGGGTTCCAGAACGCAAACTACCAACACCTCGGATGATCACATTTTGGTTAGCTCCTGGCTCACCACTTGTGGAGGTAATGGCAACACCTGCCAATTTACCTTGCAATAGTTCACCTGGGTTGTTTACTACACCCTTGTTAAAATTTTCACTTTTAACTGAGGAAATTGCTCCAGTAATATCTGAACGTTTTTGGATACCGTATCCAACAACCACAATTTCATTCAGCTCAGAACTGTCTCGCTCCAATTGAATCGATAAGGTAGTTAATCCATTTACTGAAACTTCCTTTGAGTTGTAGCCCAAATAGGAAATTACTAAAATGGCGTTTGTTGGTACATCCAAAGAAAATTTACCGTCCGAATCGGTAACAATACCTGTAGTAGTGCCTTTTACACGGATATTTGCTCCTGGAAGTGCCGCACCATTTTCATCAAGCACAGTTCCTTTTACCAGTCCAAGTGGTGCATTTTTGTTGTTACTAACTTTACCCGTCGCTAGAGTTTGTTGGGTAAAAGTAAAGTTGAGGGTGAGCAGCAAACATGCCGTCATTAAACCCCGCCAAAAGCTTTTTTGAGCAATCATAATTGAGTAGTAATTTGGTACTGAAATTATTTTGAGATAATAATTTACAAAACTACCGCAAGTCTATTGCTTGAATATTAAAGCCACATTAAAAAATAATTAAGAATGCCCTTGAAAAATTAGCTTTGAGAGACCAATTCTGCTAAAATTGGCTCTCTCCAGACAATACAGGGATTATACTAGATACATTCGACAATTCATCCACCTTCCGAAATTAAGGTAAACGACAGTGCTCCCCTTTTCTTTTTTCTACCTGTCCTATAGTTTGATGGCTTTTAAACGTTTTAATTTTCAGAAAGATGGGAAGGTTTTTAAACGAAAAAAGTCACCATTTCTGATGACTTTCCTGTTTGCTCCCTCTCCTGGGCTCGAACCAAGGAACCCATGATTAACAGTCATTGGAAGTTAGAAACGGATTTGAATAATTATCGAAATTCCGATCTCTTCAAAACCACTTGAGCCAAAACAAAAATACTTTTTGCCGAAAAACCTTTGGCCTTTTCACTTGAAAGTCTGATGCTCGTGTAATTTTTTGAGCAAAAATTACGTTCAATAATAGTCTTGACACGATTATCAAGATTTTACGATTACAGGATTGATTTTCTTCCTACAATTATTAATTTTTAGTAAGTTTATAATTTATATCTGAAGTTAAATGAAAAAAATAGCAATTTTATCTCTTTTAGGAGTTATGGCTTTAACTCCTGAATTTTCGCAAGCATCTGATTATAATATTAGTAGTCTGAAAGAATCGAAAGAAATAAATGGCGGAGGTCGCAGAAAGAAGAATGGTTCTTACAGAAAGAAAAAAGGTTTTATGTGGGGAATATTCAAAGGCAAAAGCCAATGTGATTGCCCGAAACATTAAATAGTCGGCAGATTTCAGTAGGCAGTCCACATAATTTAGTTTATTACCAGTTCTTGTAGTTGCTAATTAAAAATTGCAAACTGAAAATTGCCAACTGTGGACTTATAAAACTATTCTAAAAACTTAGTTCTATACGCCAAAGGAGTTATTTTCTTTATAGCTTTAAATTGGCGATTGAAATTTGAAAGATTATTAAAACCACTTTCAAACGAAATCTCGGCGACACTCATTTTATCGACCATGAGTAATTTACAAGCGTGTTCGATGCGTATTTCTGCCAAAAACTGAGTAAAAGTTCGACGAGTACGTTTCTTAAAATATCTACTAAAGGCCGACTCGCTCATATTGGCCAAATCGGCTACATCTTTTAGCTGAATTTCTTCTTGGTACTTGAGCATCACATACTCAAAAACCTTGTTCATACGAGCCGAATCTACCTCATTTCTGAGTGAAATCGGGTTAGTTGTAAGGTCTTGTTTATCTTCACTTTCGCACAAAATCGTCAGAATCGCAATCATTTCCAAAAGTCGTTCCATGCCCACTAAATTCGGCAAATTCTTAAACTTAGGTGTTACTTTTGCGACTGTTTTTTCGCCAAAACTCAGTCCCCTTTTTGAGCGTTCGAGGAGAGCCTTTATTGCTTGACTTTCGGGTAACTGAAGAAATTTTTCTCCTAAAAAATCTTCTAAAAAGTGTATAACCAAAGAGCGAGCTTTAAACTTAGTATCTTTATTATAAAAATCTTCATCGTTTCGATAATAATGCGGTAGGTATGACCCTATCATGCAAAGGTCACCTGCTTTAAAATCAGTAATGCTACTTCCAACAAAACGCTTGCCTGTACTTTCTAAAACTAAGACTATTTCATACTCCGGATGATAATGCCACGGCGTAGAAAAATAGGGCGTTTCTTGCACAAACAGATTGAATGAAGAATCAGCAGGATTTGATATTTTGAGTAACTGAGGTTTCATTTTTTCAAGAATCATGTTTAGGTCTGTACGTATAGCTGATTTAACTATTTTCTCTTATAAAAATTATTAGAAACATTTTATTTGTGCGGCTAAATAATGAATATTTGACAGCTAATTTACGACATAAATGGTATAAAATGCATTCTTTGTGTGCTTATTTGTCAAAAAAATATTAGAAATGGGTTAAATTTTAGTGGTAGAAATTTTATTGTATTTGTAATTTTGTAATTATTCTAATTAAATATTTACTTATTTTTAGTTAGATCATTTTTACCTTTATTTATTAACTAATCCTTTATTAATTGAGTATGAAACAATTACTACAAAAGATGATGCTCAGCTTGGCTATTCTCATTAGCTGGCAATTTGCCGACGCCCAAGGCCGAGCAATATCAGGCAAGGTTTCCGATGCTGGTGGCAATTCGCTACCAGGTGTAAGCGTAACAGTTAAAGGTACATCACAGGGAGCAATCTCAGATGTAGCCGGAAAATTTTCTGTACAAGCGGCCAACAATGCGACCTTGGTATTTAGCTATATTGGCTACAAAGCACAAGAAGTGAAAGTGGGAAATCAAAGCAACTATGATGTAACATTAGAAGAAGATGCTGCCGCTTTGAGTGAAGTTGTCGTTGTTGGTTACGGTACACAAAAGAAAAGCCAAATGACTGGTGCTATTTCTTCGATAAGTTCGAAAGAAATCTCTGAACTGCCAGTAACCAATGCACGACAAGCCCTACAAGGTCGTGCGGCAGGAGTAGAGGTATCGCAAGCGGGAAGTAAGCCAGGTGCTGGCCCACAGATTCGTATTCGTGGTCGTCGTTCATTTAATGCTTCAAACGACCCGTTATATGTAGTTGATGGTATTCCATTATCTGGTGGTATTGATGACATTAACCCAAATGACATTACTTCGATGGAAGTTTTGAAGGATGCTTCTTCTACAGCAATTTATGGCTCTAGAGGTGCTAACGGAGTTGTAATCATTACAACAAAGAGAGGAAAAGCAGGAAAAACGCAAATTTCTTGGGACTCTTATGTAGGTTCAAATAACAAATTAAATACAGTAGGTGTAATGAACGGCGAGCAATTTGCCGAATACAAAAGAGAGTCTCGCAGAGCAGTTGGTCAATATCCATTAGGTACTATTACTACTGATGCTGATGCAAAAATCTTTGAAGCAGTAGAATTAGAAAGTATCAAACTCGGTAGAAGTACTGATTACGTGGAAGCAATGCTACAAGGTGGGGCAATTCAAAGTCATCAATTAGGTGTTTCAGGTGGTTCAGAAAAGACTACTTTCAATATTTCAGGAAACTTCTTCAAAGATATTGGTGTAGTGAGAAAACAAGATTTTACCCGTGGAACTTTCCGAGTAAATCTTGACCATAAGATAAACAATAAATTAAGAGTTGGTATTTCGTCATTAGCAGTATTGAGTAAGAGAAACGGAGAGTTTTACAACCCAATTGGTGGTGCTATGGCTGAAAACCCACTTGGCAAACCCTACGACGACCAAGGTAACTTGATTTTCTTGCCAACATTAGATGGTTTACGTACCAATCCATTGGCCGAAATAGTGTCTGGTGCTCAAGTAGATGAAACTAAACGCTACAGAATTTTCAATAGCGTTTATGGTGAGTGGGATATTATTGAAGGATTAAAATACCGTGTGAATTTCGGTCCAGATTTTACAGTTGCCCGCAATGGACGTTTTACAGGGTCACAAACTAATGAACGTAGAGGCGGTGCTTCAACAGGTAGCATAAACGAACAGTTTCTATTAAATTATACTTTGGAAAATATTGTTTCGTATAACAAAAAATTTAACCAAGTTCACAATTTTGGCGTAACTGCCCTACAATCTATTCAAAGGGATAGAGACGATAGGTCGAATATAAGCGTTTTGGGTATTCCTGCCGAATCTCAATCGTACTATAATTTAGGAGCTGCCAGCCAAATTACAGGGGCAGGTACTAACTTGATTCAATGGACATTGCTTTCTTATATGGGTCGTATTAACTATGATTATAAAGAAAAATATTTATTGACTGCGACTTTGCGTGCCGATGGATCTTCTCGTTTTGGAACAAATACCAAATATGGTTATTTCCCTTCGATAGCTTTAGGTTGGAATATTTCTGATGAATCATTTTTAAAGAATGTTAAATTTATCGACCAATTAAAACTTCGTTTGAGTTATGGAGCAGTTGGTAATCAAGGAATTAACCCATATCAAACGCAGGCTCTATTGGGGCGTACATCTTATGCTTGGGATAATACCGCTGCATTCGGATATCGTCCAGGTACTATCGGGAATCCTGATTTGAAATGGGAAACATCAACTACTCAAAATATAGGTTTAGACTTTAGTTTCTTTGCAGGTAGGTTATCGGGTAGTGCTGAATACTATGTTACCAATACAACCGATCTCTTAGCTCCTCAGCCGCTTCCAACTTCAATTGGTTTTGGTGGTTTTACAACAAATATTGGTCAAACTCGCAACAAAGGTCTTGAATTGACTATTGGAAGTGTGAATGTTGATAAAGGCGGTTTTAAGTGGACTACCGATTTAATCTTCAATCGTAACCGTGAAGCAATTATTGAATTGGCAAATGGTAAGGTTGATGACATTGCAGCGGGTCGTTTTATTGGTCAACCACTCACAGTTTTCTTTGATTTAAAGAAAATAGGTATCTGGCAAACTAATGAAGCTGATTTAGCTACAAAGTTTGGTGATAAAGTTGGTCAAGTTAAAATTGAAGATGCAAATGGTGATGGAAGAATCAATGCTGATGACCGTCAAATATTGGGTTCGGCAGTTCCTGATTTTACGCTTGGGCTTACCAACCGAATTACTTACAAAGGCTTCGATTTATCAGTGTTTGTATTCGGTAGATTTGGTCAGTTTATTAGAAGTACATTCCATACAAGTCAAAATGCCTTAGCTGGACGTTACAATAACTTGAATATTAATTATTGGACACCAAGCAACCCAACAAATGAGTTTCCTCAGCCAGTTGTAACGCAAGAATTTCCAAAATATAATAGTTCATTACAGTATTTTGATGGATCTTTCATAAAGATACGTAATATTAATATTGGCTATAACGTCCCTTCTAATTTTGCTTCAAAATTAAAGATGGATGGTTTAAGAATCTTTGCAAGTATCCAACAGCCATTTATTTTTTCACAATACATTACCAAGTACAAAGGTATGGACCCAGAAACTTTTGTTGATGGTGAACAAGGCGTAGGTGGTGGAGATATTAATTCAAATATTTCTCCTGCAATTCGAACGGTCACGATTGGTTTGAACGTGAAGTTTTAATGATTCCATTGACCTATTTTTAACAAAAAAATAAAATAAAATAATGAAAAATATATTTTTAAAATATACAAAAATTGGATTATTGAGTATTGCTCTTGTGAGTACTCAGTCTTGTCAAGATGTATTAAATGAGGAAGTAATTTCACAAATTCCTAATGATTATATCAATACGGCCAAAGGTCTTGATGATGCAGTAAATGCTGCTTATTCATCTTTACGTTCATGGTATGGCACAGAAAGAGGAAACAACCTCACAATTTTTGGAACAGATACCTACACTAACGGTGCAGATGGTAGTTGGAAATTTATGAACACCTATACCAATGATTTTGATACCAGAAATGGACATGTTCAGGAACTTTGGGATGAATTTTATAGAGGTATCAATAATTGTAATGCCATTATTGAGCGTTCGGCCAATGTTACAGGATTAGCTGATATTGTTAAAAAGCAAAGAATTGCCGAAGCAAAATTTATTAGAGCTCATAATTATTTTTTATTAACTCAATTATTTGGGGGAGTAGATTTAAGATTGACCGAAACAGTAGCTCCAACAAAAGACGTGAAACGCTCTACTGTTGCAGCTCAATATGCAGCAATTATCAAAGACTTAACTGAAGCTATACCTGACTTGGAAGCAAAATCAAAATCAACTCAGTATGGCCGTGCAACTCGCCCTGCGGCAGAACATCTGTTGGGTAAAGTATATCTAACAAAAGGAACATCAGAGGCAAAAGCAGGAGATGATTTCTCAAAGGCCGTTCCACTTTTCCAAAGTGTGATTAATAATTATGGTCTCAAATTATTACCTGATTTTGCGGCTGTGCATCGTTTAGGAAATGAGATAAACGACGAAATCATAATGTCGGTTCAGTACACAAGAGACCCACTTACTAATGCTGGGGGCAATAATGCTCACGTATTTTTCTTAATGGAATACGATACTCAGGCAGGAATGTTACGAGATACCGAAAATGGTCGCCCATTTAAAAGATATCGTCCTACTGTTTACACTTATGAGGTTGTTTTTAAAGACCGAGAAAACGACAGCAGATACAAAAATACATTCAATGATACCTTCCTTTCAAACAATCCAGGTACATATAATACTTTTTTCGATAATTCTAAACCAAAAGTAACCTATGCTCGTGGTGATACTAGTATGTTTTTACCAGGTTTTGAAATGACAGTAGCTGAAAGAGCAAAAAGGAAATACCAGGTTTTAGTACCAAGCAGATATGACGAACGTCTTTTCTTGGGTTTAAAAAAACAAATGGACCCTGCTAGAATTGACCGTACACAATTTGAAGGAGGAAGGGATTATTTCATGATGCGTTTAGCTGAAACCTATCTATTATTAGCCGAAGCTCAAATACTAACTGGTAACAAATCAGAAGCCGCAAAAAATATAAACATCGTAAGAACTAGAGCTGCTTTTGCAGGAAAAACTGCTCAGATGCAGATAACAGAGGCTCAAGCAACTATGGATTTTATATACGAAGAACGTGAGCGTGAGCTTATTGGCGAGCAATTTCGTTGGTTAGATTTGAAGCGTTGGGGGAATTTAATTGAGCGAGTAAAGAAATATAACCCACAGGCAGCAGGAAACATCAAAGACTTCCATGTTTTGCGTCCGATTCCGCAGATACAGATTGATAGAGCAGTTGATGGAAAAACAAATTTTCCTCAAAACCCAGGATATTAATATTTAGTAGATTTGTTTCATCATAGTTGCAGGAGAGACTCTTCCACTTCGAGGAGTCCTCTTTTTTGAAACAAAAAAATAAACGTGCCACAATCTCTTGTACCAATAATGAGTTGTGGCACGTTTGTATAAAAGCAGTTTCTAAAGTTCGTTCTTTATTCTATTAACCTTAACTATTTGTGCAATGTTAAACAAAATACTCTTAATGCTACTTCTATCAGTCTCGGTTTTTGCTCAAAAACCAAAAATGAAGAAGATTTTTAATGGCAAAGACCTGAAAGGTTGGATTATTCCCGACGATAAAAATTGCTGGACAGTTGAAGATGGTTTATTAAAAGTAAAAAGTGAACCCACTAAAAAAGGTTCTATACTTTGGACTGAGAAAAACTATAAAAACTTTATTATTCAAGTTGATTTCAAAATGGGCGATGGTCGAGTAGATTCTGGTATTTTCTTGAAATCAGAATTAAATCAAATACAAATTGGCATTTCTGGCTCATTAAAACGGGATATGACAGCTTCACCTTATGTCATCGGGAAAATGTATCCGAAAGAAGCAACTAAAGTAAAAGATATTTTGAAAACACAAGATTGGAACACTATGAAAGTGAAAGTAGTAGGTAAAAGTTATCAGGTGTGGCTAAATGGAATCGAAGTGATGGACTACACCACCGAAAGTATCCCTGAAAGTGGGCCGATTGGTTTGCAGTTGCACCCAGGCAACGAAATGTCAATCTATTACAAAAACTTGTCCATTGCGAAACTTTAATTATTTTTGACTTTTACTTTTAAACTTGTCAACCCTCAATACTATGAACAGAAGAGATTTTATCACACAAGCATCCATCCTTACGGCATCTTCAATGTTTTCGCTGGAAGCACTTGCCGCCAAAAGCAAACACAAAATCGCCTATTCGGCAATCACTTGGAATGGTAATGATTTAATAGCCATCGGTGATATTGCCGCTTTAGGCTTCAAAGGAATCCAACTAAGAGCCAATACCTACACTCCATTTAAAGATAAACCACAAGATTTGAAAGACACCATTACAAAAAATGGTTTACAACTTGCTATGTTTTCGAGTGGAAATGTGAGTATTCAAGATGATATTTCAAAAGACATCGAAACTCATCTTAATCACGCAAAATTCATTAAAGCTTTGGGAGGAAAATCTTTGCAGATAACCAATAATTCTCGTCCAAAAGACCGCCTTCCAACAACCGAAGAACTAAAAAAATACGCCAAAAATATGAGTGAAGTGGCTAAAGTTGTACAGGGCGAAACAGGAATACAACCTGCTTACCACAACCACATGAATCAACTTGGCGAAACGCCCGAAGAAGTAGATATTATCTTCAACGAGATGAATCATAAGTATATCTTGGCATTGTTGGATGTGGCTCATTATACGCAAGGCGGAGGAAATGCGGCAGAAGCTGTGTTGAAATATAAAGACATTTTATACGCAACACACATAAAAGATACGAAAGTAACTGACTCAAAATCTGGTTATCAGTTTGTGGAACTAGGGCAAGGACGAGTAGATTTTCCTGCAATTTTCGCCAATTTAGATAAAATTAAATTTAAAGGCTGGAATATCATTGAACTTGACTCTATACCAGTAAAAGGCCGCACTGCTCTTGAATGCGGCCAAACGAGCAAAAAATATTTGGAGTCTATTAAAGTAAGCTTCTAAGTTATTGTGGGGCGAACAACTTTGTTCGCCTTTATTTTTTCCCTCTTAAATACTGATTCGGTAATTCAATATCAAAACCCAATTCTTGGGCAGCATTTTGTGGAAAGTATGGATTACGTAGAAATTCTCTTGCCAAAAACACCAAGTCGGCTTTGCCCGAACGTATAATTTCATTGGCTTGCTCGGCCGAAGTTATTAAACCAACTGCTCCTGTTTTTATGCCAACTTTCGCTTTTATTTCCTCGGCAAAAGGTACTTGATAGTTTGGTGCAATTGGAATTTCTTTCGGTGCAACAAATCCACCCGAAGAACAATCAATCAAATCCACTCCAATTTCCTTTAAAAGAGCTGAAAGTCGAACCGAATCTTCAATTTTCCAACCATCTGTACGCCAATCGCTTGCCGAAATTCTTACAAACAACGGTGTTTCGGCAGGAACAACTTCTTTCACGGCTTCAATTACCATCATCAATGCTCTCGAACGATTTTCAAAACTTCCTCCAAATTCATCAGTGCGTTTGTTGGCTACCGGCGAGAGAAATTCATTTAACAAATAACCATGTGCTGCATGAATTTCGATAACTTTAAACCCTGCTTCAATCGCACGTTTGGCGGCTAGTTTGAAATCATCGATGATTTGTTCAATATCAGTTTTTGTTAGTTCTTTTGAGTAAGTTTTTTGGTCGGATAATAAAGTAGCACTTGGCGAAACTGGTTGCCAACCACCTTCTTCAGTCGAAATGTAATTACCGCCCAACCACGGTTCAGCCGAACTTGCCTTATAACCCGCATGAGCCAACTGCACACCTGCAACCGAACCGTGCTGATGAATAAAATCTGTAATTCGGCGAATTGGAGCAATGTGTTCATCTTTCCATAAACCCAAATCTCCTGCCGAAATCCTGCCTTCGGGAGAAACCGACATTGCTTCCGTAATAATCAACCCTGCACCGCCAACGGCTCGGCTACCCAAATGCACAAAATGCCAGTCATCTACAAATCCATCGGTAGCCGAATATTGGCACATCGGCGACACCACGATTCTGTTTTTTAGGGTAATTCCCTTTATTTGAAGCGGAGAAAAAAGATTTATTTCTGCCATAAATTGTTTCTTGATTTAATGAAGCTAATACATAGAAAATCGTTTTTTCCGTAGATTAGTTTCTTTGTTATTTATATAATAAAAGCAAATACCTAATTCTTGACCCTAAACACTAAAATTAGGTCAATTAAATATCAAAATCTTAATACTTTTGGTTAAATACATATTAGATTGGTATTCCTTTAATCACTAATTTTGATTCATTATTCAACTCATTATTACTGCCTAAAATGAAACAAAAGAAAGCTTCTATTCTTATTTACTCTATCATTATATCATTCACTCATTCATCATTAGTTTTTGCTCAGAATCGGACCAACGCTCAGTGGACAAACCTATTTAATGGTAAAGATTTAAAGGGCTGGACTCAACGTGGAGGTAAAGCTATTTATAAAGTAGAAAATGGCGAAATAGTAGGAACAACCGTAAAGGAAACGCCAAATTCATTTTTATGCACTGAAAAAGATTACGGCGATTTTATCCTCGAACTCGACCTCAAACTTGATAACGAAATGAACGGTGGCGTACAATTTCGTAGTCTTTCAAAACCTGACTATAAAGATGGTCGCGTGCATGGCTACCAAATGGAGGTTGACCCTTCGGCACGTGCTTGGTCGGGTGCCATTTATGATGAAGGTCGCCGTGATTGGCTCTATATTCCAAACAATAATCCAGAAGGCAAAAAGGCATTCAAGCCAGTTGGTCAATGGAATAAATATCGCATCGAGGCAATCGGAAATACCTTGCGTACTTTTATAAATGGTGTGCCAACTGCTCATGTAATTGATGACATGACCGCACAAGGTTTCATTGCTTTGCAAGTACACTCAATATACGGCCCGATGAAGGAAGGGATGAAAATTCGTTGGAAAAACATCAAAATCCAAACTGAGAATCTTAAACCAAGTCCAACAGATAATTGTCCAGTTGTAAACTTGATTTTGAATAATCTTTCAGAACAAGAAAAAGCACAAGGTTTCAAAATGCTTTTCAATGGTAAAGACTTCACAGGTTGGAGAGCCGTTCACGGAACAGAAATGCCAAAACAACACTGGGCGGTAGTTGATGGCACAATCAATGTTAGCCCTTCGGATGGCTCAGAAACTGGCAATGATATTGTTACTAATGAGCAATTTGGTGCATTTGAGTTGGTTTTTGAATTTAAACTCAGTGAAGGTGCAAACTCAGGCTTAAAATATTTCGTAAATGAAGCTTTTGATTCAAATGGAAAATCAGGTATTGGACTTGAATATCAAGTACTTGATGATGTAAAACACCCCGATGCAAAAATGGGAGCAGTTGGTAATCGTACATTGGCGAGTTTATACGATTTAATTCCTTCTTATAAAATCGATAAAGACTTTAAAATGGATGCTCGTTTTATTAAAAAAATCGGAGAATGGAATCAAAGTCGTGTGATTGTATATCCAAATAATATTGTTCAACATTGGTTAAATGGTTTTAAAGTTTTGGAGTATGAGCGAAATAGTAATATTTTCAATGTTTTAGTGGCTCGTAGCAAATACAAAGATTACAAGGGCTTTGGAGCAGGGGATAAAGGAAATATCTTACTTCAAGACCACGGAAATAATGTTTCTTTCAAGAATATCAAAATCAGAGAATTGAAGTAAACTGTCTTTTCAACGCCATCTATTTAACTAATCATGAAAAAAATACACTTTATTGCGGTTGCTCTATTTTGTGCATCGATTGCTCATGCACAAAAACCAATTCAGCCAACCTTAGGTTTTCGCTCAGTAAAAACATTGAAAGCTAATGGTTTAGAATTTAAAGACCTCAATAAAAACGATAAACTCGATAAGTACGAAGATTGGCGTTTACCGCAAGAATCCCGAATCAAAGATTTGATTTCGCAAATGACTCTTGAGGAAAAAATAGGCTTTATGATTATCAGTACCACTCGAATGGCTGGCGATAACGTTTTTCAGGCAAATGCCCCAAGAACTGAAATCACAAGTGGGTTTAATGAAGAAGATTTGATACAACCCAACAATATGTTCACTCGAAAACCATTGGCGGTGCCGATGATGTCCTCAGCAGGAACAACAAAAGGGGTGATGAATTTTAAGCTTCGCCATTTTATTTTGCGAGCTAATACAAATGCCAAAACAATGGCTGATTGGTCGAATAATTTGCAGGCATTGTGCGAAACCTCACGTTTGGGGATTCCTGCCATTGTTGCTTCTAATCCACGAAATCACGTAACCGTCGATGCTTCGGTTGGTTTAAGTGTTGGCACAACCATTTTCTCAAAATGGCCAGGAGAATTGGGTATGGCTGCCATGCGAGATTTGAAATTGACGCGTGAGTTTGCCGAAATCGCCGCTAAAGAATGGGCTTCAGTCGGACTCAGAAAAGGTTATATGTACATGGCTGACCTATCGACTGAACCACGTTGGCAGCGTACAGAAGGAACATTTGGCGAAGATGCCGATTTAGCTTCCAGCATGATTCGTGAAATAGTTTTGGGTTTTCAAGGCACAAAACTCAATAAAAACTCGGTTGCTATGACAACCAAACATTTCCCAGGTGGCGGCCCACAAGAAGGCGGACAAGATTCGCACTTTGATTGGGGAAAGTATGCACATTACCCAGGAGGAATGTTTGATTATCACGTAAAACCTTTCAAAGCTGCCATAGATGCAGGTACATCTTCTATCATGCCCTATTATTCTGCCCCGAAAGATAAAAGCATGGAAGCGGTAGGCTTTTCTTATAATAAGGCAATTATTCAAGATTTATTACGTAAAAAACTTGGTTTCAAAGGCATCATTAATTCAGATACTGGCCCAATTGATATGATGCCATGGGGAGTTGAAAGTCTGAGCATTACCGAACGCTACAAAAAAGCATTGGATGCTGGAGTTGATATTTTTTCGGGCGGAGCAGACCCAGCTCTTTTACTCGAAACTGTCAAAAAAGGCATGGTAACAGAAGCCCGAATCGATGAGTCTATCGCTAAATTATTGAAAGAAAAATTTGATTTAGGCTTATTTGAAAACCCTTATGTTGATGTAGAAAATGCCGTAAAAACAGTTGGAAATGCTGAATTTCAGAAAAAAGCTGATTTGGCTCTCCGAAAATCAATTGTTTTACTCAGAAATGATGAAAAACTATTGCCGATAAGCAAAAAAAGCGATGGTCGCCCTACAAAAGTATATTTTGAAACTTATAAAGAAAGTAGTGGAAGAGGTCAAAGCCAAGGAACGTCCATTAATGTGAATAAGCCTAAGATTCAAAACCCAAATATCGAATTTGTTTCAACCAAAGAAGACGCCGATGTTGTCTTATTATGGTTGATTCCAAGTGCTGGCGGTTTATTTAGTTCGGGTGGACAAGCCATTGAATTGAGTCTTTCAAAAAATAAAATTGATGTAGCCCATGTCAATGAAATTTTGAATGCCAAACCTACTATTTTGGCTATCAACTTTACAAATCCATGGGTGATTGATGAGATTGAAAGCGGAACGCCGCCCAAGCGTAAAGCTAAAACCATTTTAGCAACTTTCGGAACAACCCAAGATGCACTTTTGGACATTGTGAGCGGAGCATTTAACCCAACAGGAAAAATGCCATTTACGATACCAATTTCTGAAAAAGCCGTACAAGAAAACAAATCAGATGTACCGGGTTATTTAGAGTCAAAAGGTTATGGTCTATTTATGTTCGGTACTGGATTGAGCTATTAAAAGAAAACTCATTTATTTGTAGATTTTCAATAACTGATTTGACAAATTGCCTTCATTTTTCAGCAGTTCGTTGTGAATATTAAGAGCAAATGCTTTAAAATCAGCATTTTGGGTACAAGCTAAAATACCTGTATGAATTGGATTTTGGTTATGCAAACGAATAAAATCTCGGCGATTGATTGTCAGAAAAATTCTGTTTTGAGAAACTGCAAACCGCAAAACCTCATCGTCAGGTATCCGTTGATTAGCATTGCCAGCATCAAAAGAAGTGAGAACATCATGTCCAAAATTTCGCAGTAATTTTACAACAGGTAAAGGAAAGTTTTCGTTGACATAAAGTTTACTCATCATGCTTCGGCATTTTCTTGGATGTCGATATCAATTTCTTTTTTGTTGGCTTTGTAATAAGCCCAAGCGTTATTAAGGTCTTGTTTTCGTAAAGAAGGGTATGATTTTAGCAAAACGGCATCACTCAAACCCTGTTTTTTAAAAGAAACCAAAGTCCAAACAGGAATTCGAGTACGAATAAGACACGCACTTCCACCACAAACGTTGGTCGTTTTTTCGATTCCTGGAAATGTTTCGCCGAGTTCTTTTGAAATAAAATTAAGTAACTTAGCCTTTTTCGTAAGCGAAAGTTCTGAAATCAAGGCTTCAAATTTATTGACTGAAAGTGTCATTGCTGAGATTATGATTAAACAAAATTAAAGCTAAAAATGATTTTTTCAAATATTATTTCATGTGCTCTATTCAAATTCGGCGATGGACTAAATTATAAGTGATTTGGTAGAAAAAATTACTGAAAATTCAAATTTTTAATTAGATTTACAACAAAACAATTAGCAAAATTCAATCAATATAAAACTATGACAACCCGTAGAGATTTCATCATCAAATCAGTCATTGCAAGTGCTGGCGTAGCCGTTGGAGGTTCTGCATTTGCAAAACCAACAAGCTTTTCAGCCAAAAGTTATAACAAAATCGTTGGTGCAAACGACCGTGTGCGTGTAGGTACAATTGGTTTTTCTGACCGTCACCGCTCTTCTCATGTAGGCCCATTCAAAGAACTTGCAAAAAGTATGAACTTTGAAATGGTAGCAGTTTCAGATTTATGGAGCCGCCGTCGTGAAGAAGGTAAAGCATTTTACCAAAAACAACTCGGTACAGACGTAAAGGCTTTCAGAAATAACGAAGAGTTATACGATGCAAAAATGGTCGATGCGGTATTTATGAGTACTGCCGATTTTCAACATGCGATGCACACCGTTGAGGCAGTAAAAGCTGGCTGCGATGTATATGCCGAAAAACCTTTGGCTGAAACCATGTCAGATGCTCGTGCAGTATTGAAAGCGGTAAAAGATTCAGGTAAAATTGTTCAAATTGGATCACAACGCCGTAGTGGAGCAAACTATTTTGCTGCTGAAGATTTTATTAAATCTGGTAAGTTCGGCCCAATCGTAATGGTTGAATTGATGTGGAATGTAAACCAACCTGAGCGTTGGAGAAGACCAGAACTTGTAAAAGATTTGAAAGAATCAGAAATCGACTGGAAACGTTATTTGCTAAACCGCCCGTTTGAAGCATTCGATCCACGTAAATACTTAGAATATCGTCTTTTCTGGCCTTATTCTTCAGGTATTCCTGGACAATGGATGAGTCACCAAATTGATACGGTTCACTGGTTTAGTGGTTTAGCTCACCCAAGAAGTGCAGTTGCCAACGGAGGAATCTACCAATGGAAAGATGGTCGTACTAATGCCGATACAATGACGGTTGTGTTTGATTACGGCCCAGCAAATGACCCAAAAACAGGTTTCCAAGTACAATTTACTTCTCGTTTTTCAAACTCAGCGGGCGAAACTAAAGAATTATACTACTCAAATGGTGGTATGATTAATTTGGATACTAACGAAATTTCATCGACTGGTGGTTTGACAGAAGGACATGCCAAAACAATGGGAATGAAAGCCAATTTATTGCCAAAAATGACTTTACAAGGCGATAAAGTAGCAAGCGATGCCAATACTGGTAATGACCCGTTGACATTCAACCACATCAAAAACTGGATGGAATGTGTACGTAGCCGTAAAACACCAAATGCTCCGATTGAAGCAGGTTATTCGCACTCAATTGCTAACATTATGGCAACAGCCGCTTACCGTACAGGTATGAAAGTTACTTTCGATGAGAAAACGCAAGAAGTAATGGCTGGCGGAAAACCGTTTAAGTATTAAGAATATAAATTATAAGGAAGTCTTCGCTTTGAGTGAAGACTTCCTTTTTACAAAACTAATTCCCTCTCAACTCTCGCTTCAAAATCTTCCCAGAAGCCCCCATTGGCAAGCTACTCATAAATTCTACTACACGAGGATATTTATATGATGCAATTCGCTCTTTTGTCCAAGCAATTAATTCTTTTTCTGAAATATCCATTTCGGGTTTTAGCACAACACAGGCCTTTATTTCTTCGCCGTATTCGTCGCTTGCTACGCCAATTACTGCTACCATCGAAATGGCAGAATGTTGAATCATTACTTCCTCAACTTCTCGTGGATAAACGTTATAACCGCCACGAATAATCATATCTTTGGTTCGGTCAACGATAAAATAATAGCCGTCGTCATCTCTGATACCAATATCGCCAGAATGTAGCCAACCATTGATAATTGTTTCGGCATTTGCATCGGGGCGTTTGTAATAACCTTTCATTACGTTATGCCCACGATAGCAAATTTCACCCTTTTCGTTATCGCCCAATTCATTGCCATTTTCATCTTTTATACAAACCTCAACTCCCCAAACCGGCGTTCCGACAGAACCAGGCTTACGAACACGGTCTGGATGATTGAACGTCACCACTGGCGAACCTTCCGACATTCCGTAGCCTTCCAAAATCGCAATATTATATTTTGCTTCAAAATCTTTCAGAACCTGCACAGGCAAAGCCGCTCCACCTGACAAGCAAACTCGCAACGAACTTGAATCAAATTTATTTGCTTCTGGATAACTCAAAAGCCCCCAATACATCGTTGGAACGCCCGCAAAATGCGTAATTTTTTCGCTCTGAATCAAAGAAAGCACCATTTCAGCATCGAATCTTGGTACAAGAATCGCCGTTGCACCTCGAAAAATACAGGCAATCATTCCTACAACTTGTCCAAAAATATGAAAAAGGGGCAAAACCAACATAGCTCTATCATTATAATTCAAATCTTGCAAATCTTTACTAAGATTGGCATTCAAGAAGAGATTTGAATGCGTAAGTTCTGCTCCTTTTGGTCGGCCAGTTGTACCAGAAGTATAAATAATGACGGCAGTATCATCGGGTGAAGTAAAATAACTCTGAAAAACGGGCGATTTTCCCGCCATCAACATTCCCATTGTTTTTGTTCCTTCAATCGGCGAAGCATCAGTAAATGTTGGGGTAATCAAATAGAAATGTTCACACGAATCGGTCATTTCAAAACCTGAATGTCCTTCCTGCCCCATTGGCATTTCGGTTGTGCCAATAAAGCAAAAATAGGCTTTTGCTTCAGAATCTTGCAAGTGATAAGCAATTTCATGGCGTTTCAATAACACACTTAATGGCACAACCGTAGCCCCAGTTTTCAAAATTCCAAAATAAATCATCGGAAAATATGGTAAATTCGGACAAGTCAAAGCCACTTTATCGCCATGCCCAATACCGAGCGAAGCCAAACCATTGGCAATCTGATTGGCGGCGGCATCGAGTTGAGCAAATGTAATTCGTTTATCGGCAAAAATTAAAGCCTCTTTATTTGACGAGTTTCGGGCGTGATGTTCTAAGACTGTTGATAAGTTAAACATGGTTTTAAAATGGTTATTTGGTCTTTGCAAGATATATTTATTCTTGTACTTTGAAAAGAAAAAATTGTTTTTATTTGATGTTAAAATTTGCCAAAAGATAGAGAAAAACTATAGAGTAACCTTTCCATAGCGAAGGGTTTTCAACCCCTTCGCTATGGAAATATCTCTTGCAAAGGCAATTAATGCCGCCTTAAATAAGCCTAAATCGTAAAAAAACTTTCAAAACAAATAAACAACAAAAGATATAGCGTAAATTTACTCATAATTACCAACCTTAAAAAAATGACACGTTTTTTAAAAAATTTGATGTTTTTAATTTTAGTCTCATTAACGAGTTTTGCACAAATAAACACGCCAGCGTCCAGTCCGTCAACGATCCTTACTCAAACGCTTGGACTAACAAAAATTAAACTTGATTATAGCCGCCCATCGGTAAAAGGTCGTATAATATTTGGCGATTTAGTGCCTTTCGGGAAAGTTTGGCGAACGGGTGCCAATAAAATCACTTCTATCAAATTTGATGATGAAGTATATGTTCATGGTTCTGTAATGAAAGCTGGAAGCTACGGGCTTTATACAATCCCAGGCAAAAATGAATGGACGATTATCCTCAATCGTGATGATAAACAATGGGGTTCTTATGGCTACGACATAAACAAAGATGTGATTCGTTTCAACGTTCAACCAATGCAACCTAAAGAATTTACCGAAAAAATGAACATCGATTTCGTTGATTTTACGCCTACAAGCACAAACGTTTCAATCAAATGGGAAAATACCGAATTAAGATTCAATATAGAACAAAGAGGTATTGATGAAAAAATAATGGCTGAAATTGCCGAAAAAACAGCAAAGTCCGATGCTACAACCGATACATACTTCTCGGCAGCAGGCTTTTATTATCAAAAAGGTGTAAAACTCGACCAAGCATTAACATGGGCAAATAAGGTTGTCGAAAAACAAAAAGAATATTGGACATACCAACTCGTTGCACGTATTGCAGCTAAACAAAATAATTGTGCAGTAGCCATCCCGAATGCCGAAAAATCAATGGAATTGGCTAAAAAAGCTGATGATGTCGCTTACATTAAACTAAACTAAGCAGTATTGGCTCAATGTAAAAAAGGATATTAGATAAATTACTTAAACGTGGCACATCTTATTATGAACGATAATGAGATGTGCCACGTTTTTATTTTCGTAGGAACGTCCAAATTGGACGTTCCCACAGGCAGAAAAAATTCACAAAACACCAGTTTCAAATAACAAGTAAATAAATAACTAATTATATGTTAGAGCAATTAGAAGCCATAAGAGAACGCTTCGAAGAAGTTTCGCAGCAGATGACGATGCCCGAAATCGTGTCTGATATGACGAAATTTACTCGTTTGAGTAAAGAATACAAAGATTTAGAGAAAATCGTCAATCAACTGAAAGTCTATAAAAATATACTTTCAAATATCGAAGGGGCAAAAGATATTATTGCCAACGAAAAAGACGAGGATATGCGTGAAATGGCAAAAGAAGAGTTGGATTCTTTGACACCGCAACGTGATGAAATAGAGGCAATTTTAAAAGAAATGCTTATTCCGAAAGACCCGAACGATAGCAAAAACGTAATTCTCGAAATCAGAGCGGGAACGGGTGGTGATGAAGCTTCCATTTTTGCGGGGGATTTATTCAGAATGTACCAACGTTTTATTGAAAAACAGCCAGGTTGGAGAATGACACTCCTCGACCATAACGAAGGAACAGCAGGTGGCTATAAAGAAATTGTTGTGCAAGTTGAAGGCGATGATGTTTACGGAAAACTCAAATACGAGTCGGGCGTGCATCGTGTGCAGCGTGTACCTGCTACCGAATCTCAAGGGCGTGTGCATACTTCAGCCGCCACAGTAGCAGCACTTCCCGAAGCCGACGAAGTTGACTTAACAATTAATATGAATGATGTCAGAATTGACACTTTCTGTTCGTCGGGTGCGGGTGGACAGTCGGTAAATACCACTTATTCTGCCGTTCGTATGGTACATTTACCATCAGGTATTACAGTTTCTTGTCAAGATGAGCGTTCGCAAATCAAAAACCGTGAAAAAGCACTTTCGGTCTTGCGTTCGAGACTCTATGAAATGGAAATGACCAAACATAACGATGCAATTTCGGCCGAGCGTAAAGGCTTAATTGGCAACGGAGACCGTTCAGATAAAATTAGAACATATAATTATGCCCAAAGCCGTGTAACTGACCACCGCATTGGCTATACAGTTTATAATTTACCAACCGTAATGGAAGGTGAAATTGGTGGTTTTATTGAGCAACTACGTATGGCCGATAATGCGGAGAAGATGAAAGAGGGTGTGATGGCAGTGGCGTAAAAATATAAATCACCACAAAGACACTTAGAACATAAAGCTTCACTTAGGAATTGCTCTTTTACTGCCAACTTAGTGAAACTCTGTGCTTTTTAGAAAACTTAGTGGTAAAATTAAAAATCTATGAAACTCTGTTTAGCAACAAATAATGCCCATAAAGTAGAAGAATTACAAGCACTTTTGGGCGAAAAAATTCAATTACAAACCCTCCACGAAATAGGTTGTTTTGATGATATTCCCGAAACGGCAACTACTTTCGAGGGCAATTCACTGCAAAAAGCAATGTATATTTGGGAGCGTTTTCAGATTGATTGCATTGCCGATGATTCAGGTTTGGAAGTTGATGCACTCAATGGCGAACCTGGAGTTTTCTCAGCACGTTACGCAGGGACGCCTGCCGCAGGCGACCATGGAAATCATGCAAAAAATATTGAAAAATTACTCAAAAACCTCAAAGGTATTGAAAACCGTGCGGCTCAATTCAGAAGTGTCGTTACATTGCTGATTAATGGAGAGTCTCATTTTTTCGAGGGAATTATTCGTGGAAAAATCACATACGATAGGCACGGAGAAAAAGGTTTTGGTTACGACCCAATTTTTTTACCAGAAGGCTATGACCGAACTTTTGCTGAAATGACAATGGAAGAAAAAAATCCAATCAGCCATCGAGGTTTGGCTGTGGCAAAAATGATAGATTTTTTAAATCAGACATAAAAAATGAGCGAGACCATTGGCTTCGCTCAAAAAACTCTTCATAGGTAAAGTAAATCTGAATTGTCTCAGAAAGGTAATCAATTCTTTTTCTGATGCAAAATTCATAGAAATCCTCTAAAATAACTACTCCATTATTATCTAATACTTGTGCTTTATTAACATTATGATTATATTTGTTTAGCTTATAATGATAATAAGGCATGAAAGTAGAATACGAAAAAATCTCACCTGATACTGGTAGCTCATTTCGTCTGATTCATTGGAAGTCAGAAAACGACCGATATTTCTGGCACTATCACCCAGAATACGAGATTGTTTTTGTCAGAAAAGGGTCGGGTAAATTGCACATTGGCGAACATCTAAAAAACTACGAAGAAGGCGAATTGGTTTTTATCGGACCCGATTTGCCCCATACGGGCTTTGGCTACGGTGTCATTGGCGAACATGAAGAAATTGTGGTACAACTCCGCAAAGATTTTTTGGGCGAGGAATTCATGCAAAAACCTGAATTACAGCATATTAGAAAGCTTTTCGAGCGAGCAAAACAAGGTCTTTCATTTCAAGGGAAATCCCGAAAAATTGTAGCTTCCAAACTTCAAAAAATGCTCACATTTTCGCATTTTGAAAGACTCGTTGAACTACTAAATATTTTTGATATACTTGCCACAACTACTGAGTTTTCGGTGCTAAATGCTGCCGATAAACGCTTTGATTTTAATCATAAAGACGAAGACCGCATCAACAAAGTTTATGAATACGTTGAGCAGAATTACCAAAAAAATATTGATATTCAAACAGTTGCCGATTTAACTAATTTGACCATTCCTTCTTTTTGTCGATATTTCAAGAAAATTTCGCATATTACCTATACTGATTTCGTGAACGAATATCGAATTAATCAAGCCTGCCGTTTGTTGTTTGAAAATAAACCCATCGCCGATATTTGTTTTGAAGTGGGTTTTAATAATATTTCGCATTTCAATAAAACTTTTAAGCAGTTGAAAGGCATGAGTCCGAGAGAATATAAATCTAAACAGTAGTGACTGTCGCCTCAAAAGAGGAACAAAAAAGTGGGGAATCAAATTTCTATTAAAATCTTTTCACTAATTTCGCCCTCAGAAAATCAACAAAACTTCATCAACAATGAATAACGCCTTTTTTAAAGTTCCATCGCCATTCAATGAGCCAGTTTTAAATTATGGCCCGGGTTCACCCGAAAAAATTGCTCTTAAAAAAGCAATTGCCGAAGCTCGCTCAAAGGTCATCGAAGTTCCGATGTACATTGGCTCAGAACTTATACATACCGATAATAAAATCAAACTTTCGCCTCCTCACGACCACCAGCACGTATTGGGTTATGCCAGCGAAGGCGACGCCTCGCACGTACACAAGGCTATAGATGCCGCTTTGGCCGCTCGTGAAAACTGGGCAAATCTTTCTTGGGAACACCGTGCAAGTATTTTCTTGAAAGCCGCCGACCTTTTGGCTGGCCCATATCGTGCAAAAATTAATGCTGCCACAATGCTCGGACAGTCGAAAAATGCTTACCAAGCCGAAATTGATGCGGCTTGCGAGTTTATCGACTTTTTACGTTTCAATGTCTATTTCATGCAGCAAATCTACGCAGGTCAGCCTGAGTCGGTGCGTGGATTGTGGAATCGTGTTGAATATCGTCCGCTCGAAGGATTTGTTTTTGCTCTTACACCTTTCAACTTTACGGCCATTGCAGGAAATCTACCGGCATGTGTAGCCATGATGGGTAACGTAACTGTCTGGAAACCAGCCTACCCACAAATATATTCGGCCAACGTAATCATGGAGGTTTTGCGTGAGGCAGGCTTGCCTGATGGCGTAATTAACTTGATTTATGTTGACGGCCCAGTAGCTGGAGATATTATTTTCAAACACCCAGATTTTGCAGGAATTCACTTTACAGGTAGTACGAAAGTTTTCCAAACAATTTGGCAGACAATAGGTGAGAATATTTCAAAATTCAAGACATATCCACGTATTGTGGGCGAAACTGGTGGAAAAGACTTCGTAATGGCCCATGAATCAGCCGATGTGAAGGCATTGGCAACTGGTTTGATTCGTGGAGCATTTGAGTATCAAGGACAGAAATGTTCGGCAGCTTCTCGTGCATACATTCCTTCGAATATTTGGCCAGCAGTAAAAGAGCAAGTAATTGCTGATTTACAGGAAATAAAAATGGGCGGAACAGAAGATTTTTCAAACTTCGTGAATGCAGTTATTGATGAAAAATCATTTGATAAAATCATTGGTTACATCAATAATGCCAAGAAAAGTGATAAAATAAATGTAATTGCGGGTGGAAATGGCGATAAATCGAAGGGTTATTTCGTTGAACCAACGATTCTGCAAACAACCGACCCAAATTATATAACGATGTGCGAAGAAATTTTCGGGCCTGTGCTAACAATCTATGTTTACGAACCACAAGATTTTGAAAAAACACTTGAATTAGTTGATGCTACTTCACCTTATGCCCTAACAGGTGCAATTTTCTCACAAGATAGATACACAATTGATTTGGCCATGAAAAAATTAGTCAATTCAGCTGGCAATTTCTATATCAATGATAAGCCAACGGGTGCGGTTGTTGGTCAGCAGCCGTTTGGCGGTGCAAGAGCATCGGGAACAAACGACAAAGCAGGTTCGATTTTGAATCTTTATCGTTGGGTTCAGCCACGCACAATCAAAGAAACATTCGTTTCGCCAACCGATTATAAATATTCGTTTTTGGGAGAAGAGTAAAACTTAGACAAAAGATGTGAGACAAGAGATGTGAGAACAAAACGAAAATAAAATCGTTAAGTAATATATCTTTTGTCTTATATCTCATTTCTATACAACTATGGAAGAACAAACCAAACTTGACCGAATTATTGACGCTCGCATGAAGCTCAAAGCTCGGTTTGAAGATAAAATGAAAACAAGCCCATCAATGGCCGATGAAGAGCCGATGGGAAATGGGTCAATTAACCGACATGGAATGCCGCAATTGCCTGTTGGACAAACACTTACAGTCAAATGGCCTGTGCTTGATTTGGGTTATCACCCAGATATTACGCTTGACCGTTGGCGATTGACAATCAACGGCGAAGTCGAAAACCCAGTGGTGCTAACTTGGGAGGATTTCATGGAATTGCCACAAGTAGAAGATACCAGCGATTTTCACTGCGTAACTACGTGGTCAAAGATGGATATGGTTTGGAAGGGCGTTCGTTTAATTGATTTGGCGGCACTTGTTCAGCCTAAAGAAACTGCTACGCATATCATCTGCTACGGCTACGACACCTATACAACAAATGTATCGCTTGAAGAAGCCCTCAAGCCCGATGTTTTAATTGCCCACACTGTCTATAACGAACCTTTAGCCAAAGAACACGGCGGCCCAGCACGCATGATTACACCACAACTTTACGCATGGAAAGGCTCAAAATGGATAAAGAGAATTGAGTTTTTGACAAAAAATAAATTAGGTTTTTGGGAAGAAAGAGGATATTCAAATACGGCTTATCCTTGGCGAAATGATAGATATAGTTGAGAAAATATATTTGTTACCCCTAAGAAGCTAACAAACACGAAGTTATTCTTCGTGCAAATTAGTTTCTTAGAGGCAAACACTAAAATATTCACAAATAATTTTCGACATATTTGCGTTTAAAGATTAAATCCTTTCGTAAATACTTCAAATGCCTAAAATTCTTTTCTTGTTTTTAGTTTTTAGCTTTACAAAGAGTTTTGGACAAACCTTCTCCCCTTTTGAGTTACGCACAGATTTAGCATTTTTGAAAGAACGCATCGAGGAAATTCATCCAAATCCTTATAAGTTTATTAATCAAAATCGCTTTCAACTGATTTATGACTCGCTATACAAAGTTGAGCGACCGCTCAATGTCAAACAAACATTCGTACATTACCTAAATCTCATACGTGCTATTCAGTGCGGGCATACTTCTATTTTTGTTGACGAGCGTCTGATTAAACCCAATAATGTCAATCCGAAGTTCTTGCCAATGGAGGTGGTTATTTTCGAAGACAAAGTTTATGTATCCAGAAATTTATCTGAGAATAATTTACTGATTAAAGGCTCCGAGATTTTGGAGATTGAAGATATTCCCATAGCTAAACTACTAAAAAACCTTTCAAAATACACCTTTCAAAATGGCGATGGCTTAAATGCTGACGTAAATGCGTATTATTTCCAACGTAATTTTAGAAGATTACTTTACTTGTTTTTTGATGAGCAAGATGAACTAAAGCTAAAAGTTAGGCTTGACAAAGGGGTTAAAAATCTGAGTGTTATGACTCAACCTTTGGCATATCTTCGAGAGATGGAAGCCGAGCGAAATCCAATTAAAAATGCAGATTTCTACAAAAATATTTTTTTAGGCGCAAACACCACTAAAACCTCGGTGCTAAGAATTAGAAGTTTTGATGGAAACGAGTTTGAAAATGGAAATTTTCACAATGAAATTCAAGGAATTTTTAGAAAAATCACAGAGAAACAATCAAAAAACCTCATAATTGATGTAAGAAATAATGCAGGTGGCGGCCTCGATTATGCTGATGAAATACTCAAATATTTACTCAAAAAACCTTATCAAAAATACCAAATTAGAAGTGATTCTACTGTAAAAGTTAAGGAAAAAAGACTTTCGGCCAATCAGTTTTATGAACCCATCAACGAATATATATTTGAAGGCAATATTTATGTCTTAACTAATGAAGGAACATTTTCGACAGCGGTTTATTTGGCGGCACATCTCAAAAATCAAGAAAACGTCGCTTTGATTGGAACAACTTGTGGTGGAGCTGCCGATGGTTCCTCGGCTGGTGAGTTTACCTCTTTTACATTACCCAATACACAATTTACGGTAAATTTACCACTACTTAAAATCAACTATAACACTACTACTGAGCTTTATTTAAAGCCAACTTTTGAAGTCAAACAGACTTATAGAGATTTTTTAGCTGGAGAAGATAGCATTATGGACTTTGCTAAGACCTTGATTGAAAAATAAGGAATATGTCAATGTTTAGGATCCAAAATCCGCCAAAACTCCATTCAATACTTCTGATAAGGATAAATGAGATTCTTGCCTGTTCTTAATTTTTAAGAAAGTTCAAAACCTATTTCTAATGATATTCTAATTTGGATTAAACCGACAAAATTCAAGTTTTGCGGTAAAAAAAACAAAAATGGGTCTTTTAGTCGTCGAGGTGTTAGTTTTTAGCATTTTTCAGTCAAGATGGTTTGAACAATAAATTATTTATGTTTGTTTGGACTTACGGATGGCAAAATTATTTTTAGTTAACGCTAAATCCAAAAAGTCTTAAATTTATGAATGAAACAATATTAAAAAGTATTTTAGAAAAATTAGCCTTCTACTTTGAGTTTAGTAACTATCTGAGTTTGAGTAATCCGACTTTCACAACGAAAGAAGATTTTATTACAGAACTTCGCAGTAGTATCGAAAAAAAAGGAGTACTTCTTATAGAAAACTCGGTTGAATTTAGCCAAATCAAAGAGTTTGAAAAAAAAACTACCACACCATTTCTTTTTTTTGATAAAAATGGTGAAGCATACTTCTTTGTTCCGAGCAAAAAAATAAAGAGCAAAAAGCATTTAGAATCACTGGTGAAGGTTTATTACCCATCAATAGTACCTTAGAAAAGCTGGATGTTTCTTCAGAGAAAGTCCAGCTTTTTACATTTTTCCCAGTAGAGTCTATCTCCAATGAAGCGAATCAAGAAATTGTAAAATTATCACCTTTCAAGCGTTTGGTCAATATGCTTCGCCTTGAACGACGAGATATTTATTCAGTCTACGTATATGCCCTCTTGATTGGTACAATTAGTTTGGCTTTGCCACTTGGTATTCAAGCCATTATTGGTTTTGTGCAGGGTGGTGTTTATTTTAGTTCGATTTATATTTTGATTGGTTTGGTTATTTTGGCTTTGATTCTTTCGGGGGTAATGCAGGTAATGCAACTAACTATTGTAGAATATCTGCAAGAACGGCTTTTCATCAAATCGGCTTTTGAATATACTTATCGCATTACCCACATCAAAACCGAAGCACTTAGAAATTTTTATCCACCCGAATTGATGAATCGTTTTTTCGACATCATAACGGTGCAAAAAACTTTACCAAAAATCTTGATTGATGTAACAGCCGCCGTCATTCAAATCATTTTTGGACTTTTACTACTTTCGGCCTATCACCCTTTGTTTATAGGTTTTGCTCTACTTACGGTTTTAATCATTTTCGTGGTTATCAGAATTTATGGTAAAAGATTGCTCGATGCAAACATCGTAAAATCGAAGTATAAATTCAAAATAGCGTATTGGTTACAAGACATGGCACGAATGGTATCGGTGTTCAAAATTGCTGGGGGACAGAATTTTCCTCTTCAAAAAATGGAATATTTAGTAGGTAATTACCTAAAATACCGTCAAAAATATTTTAGATATTTACTTATCTTGTTTTATAATGCTGTATTTTTCAAGGTTTTGGTTGTTGGAGGATTGCTGGTTTTAGGAACCTATTTAGTCGTAAATCTGCAAATTACAATCGGACAGTTTGTAGCTTCTGAAATCATAATAGTTTTGGTCGTGAGTTCGGTCGAAAAAGTTATTTTATCATTCGATTCAATTTTTGATTTACTAACAGCGGTCGATAAACTCGGTCAAATATCTGATCTTCCCCTCGAAAACCATAAAGGCGTTTTGAGACATTTGGATAATAGCAAACAAGGAATTGGTTTGGAACTCAAAGGCCTCAGATATAAATTTGAAGACAATCCTGATTATGTCTTAAATAACATAAACTTGAAAGTAAATCCTTCTGAGAAAATTGCAGTTTCGGGCATGAATGGCTCAGGAAAAGAAACGTTCTTGAAAGTTTTAGCAGGAATTTTAGGAAACTATCAAGGACTTATTGCTTACGATGGCATTTCGATGCGTGATATTCAACAAGAACATTTCTTTAAGTATGTGAAGAAA
The DNA here is from genome assembly GCA_945860265.1 of Emticicia agri. GTDB lineage: Bacteria > Bacteroidota > Bacteroidia > Cytophagales > Spirosomataceae > Emticicia > Emticicia agri_A. The sequence goes on from CAMAQF010000013.1 coordinate 63,675, forward strand.
AATCAAACCGTTGATGCCATATTTGATGGTACAATTTTGGAAAATATTTCGCTCAACCGAATAGAGTGAACTGGAACAAAAATCCAGGAAGTACTTGATGGTCTTCAACTGACCGAAAGCATCGGGAAACTAAAAGAAGGTCTTCAAACACAAATATTATCGGGTGGTCGACAGTTTTCCGATAGTTTCAAAACCAAACTAATTTTAGCCCGCTATCTGCTCTTGGAGCCACGCCTTCTGATACTCTCAAACTGTTTCGACTCATTCAGTCAGACCGAGTTAGCAGCAATTATTGCCTTTATTTTTTCATCCGAAAAATCAACAACGGTCATCATTGAAACCAAAAAAGAGAGTATCATGCAGCTGTGCGATAAAGTTATTTTGATGGATAAAGGTCAGATAATCCAAGAAGGGAAATATGAAGTTTTAAAAACAAATCCAGCTTTTCAAAATTATTTGTATTGATATGTTTAATAAACAGTGTGTATGTATATCACTGATAATCAAGCACTTGTTTTACAAAAATCATTCAAAATATTTTATTTGAGCAAAAGAAATATGTTAAACTTATCAAATAATGTAGTGCCAGAATCGGTCAAAGAGTCGAGCAATGCCTACGTACAAGAATTAGCAAGCACCCCAAAAAGCACACATGTGCTGAAACGTTGGCTTTTGGGATTTTTCGTTATTTTTATCATTGTTTTATTCTTGCCATGGCAGCAAAATATCAACGGTAAAGGTACACTTACGGCCTTGAGTCCTTCAGAGCGTCCGCAGAGTATTCAAAACGTAATTGCAGGAAGAATTGAAAAATGGAATATTGCTGAAGGGCAATTGGTAAAAAAAGGCGATACGCTCGTGATACTTTCCGAGTTGAAAGATGAGTATTTCGACCCTCAATTACCACTTCGACTCGGAGAGCAACTTCAAGCAAAAAAAGAAGCACTCGACAGCTACGAAGCGAAAGCCGATGCTTTACAAAAACAAATTGATGCTTTATCACAAAATTGGGAATTGAGTCTAGAAAAAGCCCGGAATAAAGTAAAACAAAACCGAGCCAAAATAAACGCTGATAGTGCTGATATTCAGGCCGAAAAATTACAAGTAAAAATTGCCCAAGACCGACTCGACCGCGGTCTGACGCAAGAAAAGCAAGGAATTTTGTCTCTAAACGATATTGAAACCAGAGGCTTGAAAGTACAAGAAACTCAGAATAAGCTCAATTCGGTACAAAACAAATTGGCAATTTCGAAGCAAGAACTCACCAATAGCCAAATCGAGCTCAACTCAATCAATACCGAATATGCCGAAAAAATCGCAAAAGCAAGCTCAGATAGAAGTACAGCATTAGCGGCCATTTCGGATGGACAATCTGAAATCTCAAAAATTGTGAATAAACAAGCAAGTGTTGATATTCGCCGAAATATGTACGTCGTTAGAGCTCCACAAGAAGGCTATGTTGTAAAAGCTTTGAAAGCAGGTATTGGCGAAACACTCAAAGAAACCGAGTCGATTTGCACACTTCAACCCATCAATCCACATTTGGCGGTTGAGTTGTACGTCAATGCCATGGATGTACCGTTGATTCAGCAAGGACGTATTACTCGTTTGGAATTTGAAGGTTGGCCAGCCATTCAGTTTTCGGGT